>CALULC010000032.1 GCA_944321385.1 uncultured Atopobiaceae bacterium | reverse complement strand
CCGTATCGCCGTCAAGCGCCAGCGTGGCCGAGCCGTCCTCTGCCACGGTCACGCTCGTGCGGCGCGCGGGAACGGCGCCCACGGGCACCGAGAGCAGAAGCGTCTGTCGCCCGGTGGCAAGGCTCGTCTCCACCATGACCACGAAGTCGTAGAGCGTGACGTCGCCGCCGGTGTACTGGTTGGGCAGGTTCCCGATGTAGTAGTACGTCTCGCAGACGGCGGTGGCGCCCGCGGCCTGTGCGGCCTCGATCTTCTCGCGCACGTCCTCGGGCGCCCGCTCCTGCCAGCGCCCGTCCGCGGCGGCGTCCACCTCGGCCTGCGTGGCAAAGGCGAAGGGCTCACCGCTCATCGGGATCATCTCGTGCGCGTCGTTCACGTACCAGGAGGCGCGGTTGGAGAAGTCCCCGGGGCCGGCGTAGGAGAACTGGCCGTCCTGCAGGGCGTCGTAGAAGAGGTCGTAGACGGCATACCCGAGGTTGTAGCGCGCGTTCATGGCATCGACGATGTAGCCAAACTCATGCGTGGCCTCCACGTGGCCGGGGTCTTCGAGGCTGATCTTCACGGCCTGCGCGGCCAGCTCGCCATCGAGCAGCGTGTCCCCGTACACGATGCCGCTCACGCGCGCGACCTCCATGCCGGGGCCAACCTCGTCGGACACGGTGACGCGGCTGCCGCCGGGGCGATCGTCGCCGGGGCCGCCCGACGCCGGCGCCGTGTAGACCACGCCGAGCGAGCGGTCCACCACGGTGCCAAAGGCCCACGAGAGCGCGGTCGCGCTACGGGCGGAGAGATAGTCGTCGACGGGCGTGATCTCATAGCCGTCGGCGGCGCTGAGCAGACCCGGCGCGCAGGGGAAGGTGACATCCTCGGCCACGAGGCCGCTCGGGCTGGAGCCAAAGAGGTGCAGCGTGACGTTCTTCTCGCCCGCCGCGGAGGCCTCGGCGAACGTCCGCGCTGCCGCAGAGAGGTTGTCCCGCAGGTCCGTGCCGGCCGCCGCTCCGGTGCCGGGCAGAGGGTGGTGCGCCTGCTCGTGGGCGGTCTCCAGCAGGTAGGCGGCCGTCTCGCTCGTGTCCAGGCCGCAGGTGAAGAACGTGAGCGGCCGCTTGGCGCCCCATGCGGCGTTCACGCGCGCGGCCTCGTTTCGCATCGTGAGCAGCGTGGCGAGAAGCGCGTCCGTGCCGTAGCCGCTCTCTCGGCTTTCCGGCAGCGGGCCCAGAAATCCCGTGCCGTTGCCGGTGTAGACGGGCGGGTTTGTGAAGCTGGGGCTCGCCATCGGCGGGGTCTCTCGGCCCATGAGGCAGAGCACGGGGACGCGGCCCTCGGAGCCGGGGTCGTCTGCTGCAGCGGTCAGCACGTTGCCCGCCACGTGCGTGGCAAGCTGCAGGTAGGAGCCGCTGCCGAGCCGTGCGGAGGCGATCGTGCCCGCGCCGTCCGTGGCCGTGGCGGTCACGGAGAGCGTGCCGCCGTCGTACGCGACGTAGTGGCCGTTTCCGTCCGGCTCGTAGGTGCCGAGCGGCATGAGCGTCGTGACCTTGGAGTCGTAGCCGATCACGGCCACGCGCGTGGGGGTGGCGCCGTCACCGCTTTCCGCCATGAGGCGGGCGATCGCCTGGTTGAGGGCGTCCACGAGGTAGTCTGCCTGGGGCCGGCCGCCGTAGGTGATGTCCTCCAGAAGCCGGTTGGTGCTCACCACAAAGACCACGTCATGCGCGGGGCCGCCCTCCTGACGCACGGAGACAGCCGAGGCCAGCGTGGAGAGACCCACGATGAAGCTGTGGTCGTCCACGTCTATCTTCACGGGCAGGCCGGCGGCGCGCGCGTCGTCGGCGCTCGCGTAAACGGACTTGTCGGCCCAGATGCGCCCGGCGTTCTCCGTGGAGACGGTGCCGGAGCTCGTGCCAAAGACCTCCTCCCAGCGGGCGGAGGTGTTGGGGTCAACGAGCTTGCTCACCCCGGTGGTCTCCGCGCGTGCGGCGGGTGCGGCCGCCAGCGCAACGACGGCTGCGGCAAACAGGGCGAGAAGTGCGTACGTGAGCGTGCGGCGTCGAGACATGATGCTCCGATTCTGCGACGGAAACGAGAAACAAATGCTCCCTGTATACCCGCATTTCTCGCTAGTTCGCGGATGTTGGGTGCAAGCGACACCAAAGCCGCGCATGCCTGACGCCTTGCTGAGCGGCGGCTCGACGCAACCTTGCTGCCCGCCGCCCTTCTCGCCGTGCCCGGCTCCCGCCCGGCCCCCTCGTTCGGCCCGCCCGAACTCTGACTTTTGCACGAGCAGTCCCGTCCTGCAGATGGTTAGAATCAACATAACAGCAGCTACACGCGTTACTCGTTTCTGACACCATGCCGAGAAGCCCTTGTCGCTCGTGCAAAAGTCAGAGTTGGCGCAAGGGGAGGGGGATGCGCGACAGTGGGTCGGACAGCGGCGGGAGCCGGCGGGCCCGGCGAGCCGGCTGCATGCTACACTGGTACCAACCACATACCGAGGGCACGGCTCTTGCAGCTGCTACGTCATGTTGAAAACGGCTCCGGTTTGACTCCGGATCAGCACACGGCTGTGCCAGGGACGGCGGGGGACGCCCGCTGGCCCCGCCTTGCCCTCCCGACACCCGGACACCCGGGAGGAAGCGAGGCACCCATGTCTCAGAACAACGCCAGATCTGCCGAGAAGAACCTCTTTGCGCGCATCGCTGCCTGCGCGGCGGCGTTCGTGCTCGCGCTGACCGTCGCTGCGTGCGGCGGCGCGCCGGCGACGTCCGGCGGCGACAAGGCCGCTGACACCGGCCGGGAGCAGCAGGCCACGATGGCCGTCACCGTGGAGATCGACGCGACGGCCGGCGAGGGCGAGAAGACCACGGCAGAGGTCGAGCTCCCCGAGGGCGCCACGGCCTATGACGC
This sequence comes from uncultured Atopobiaceae bacterium, assembly GCA_944321385.1. Taxonomy (GTDB): domain Bacteria; phylum Actinomycetota; class Coriobacteriia; order Coriobacteriales; family Atopobiaceae; genus Thermophilibacter. The sequence continues at coordinate 13,736 of CALULC010000032.1, read as the reverse complement.
GCTCGTTGCCGCCGCCGACGACGTCAACGCCTCGGACTCCGAGTACGGCATGTACGTCCAGGGCATCAACGGCCTGGCCGGCGGTGACTTCGGCGACATGAGCGGCTGGATGTTCGAGGTCAACGGCGAGATGGCCGAGGTCGGCTGCTCCGAGTACGAGCTTGCCGACGGCGACGTGGTGACCTGGCTCTACGTGACCGAGTTCACCGAGTAGCACGCCCCAGCGCCGCCCATGGCCGCCAAGCGACCCATAGCCTTCGACGCCTGTCACGCGACCGTCCCCGCCGCGCTCTTCGCGGGGGCGGTCGCGCTCTCGATGCTGGCGGTCCATCCCGTCTGCGTGGCGGTCTCGCTCGTGGGCGCGCTGCTCTTCTCGCTGCTCGCGCGGGGCGGCGCCGCAACGGCGCGCGGGCTCGCGTGGCAGCTGCCGCTGCTCACGCTCGTGTGCCTGCTCAACCCGCTCTTCTCGGCCTCCGGCTCCACGCTCCTCTTCAAGCTTGGACCGCGCAGCGTCTACCTGGAGAGCCTTGCCTACGGGGCCACGATGGGCGGACTCATGGTCGCCGTGGTCCTCTGGTTTGAGGGCGCGGCCGTGGTGCTCACGCAGGACCGGCTCCTCGCTCTTGCCCCCCGGCGTGCCCGCACGCTGCCGCTGCTCCTGGGCATGGCGTTTCAGCTGGTGCCGCAGCTGCTCGGCCGCTCGCGCAAGGTCCGCGCGACGCTCTCCGCCTGCACGGCGGCCGGCGCGCGCCCGGGCGTTCGCGAGGCGCTCACGCGGACGTCGTCTATGCTGCTCACGTGGTCGCTCGAGGAGTCGATCGAGCGCGCGGACTCCATGCGGGCCCGCGGCTGGGAATCGGGGCTGCCGCGCACGAGCTACCGGCCGGAGCGTCTCCGTCCGCGGGACGCGGCGGCACTCTGCGGCATCGCGGCGCTGCTCGCGCTGTGCTCCGTCTGCGCGTGGGAGGCCTGCTCTGCTTGGCGCTTCTATCCCACGATACGCGGGCTCGCACCGTGGTGGTGCTTGGCGCCGCTCGCGGTTCTCGCCTTTCTTCCATCCGGGGCGGAGCTCGTGGCGCGCCTGCGCGAGAGGGGGCGGCGATGAGCGCGCTGCAGTTGGACCGCGTGAGCTTTGCGTACGCGGGTGCCGAGAAACCCGTGCTCCTGGACGCGTGCCTCGAGGTGGCCGAGGGCGCCTTCGCACTGCTCACGGGCGCCACGGGCTCGGGAAAGTCTACGCTTCTGCGGTTGGCAAAGCCGGAGCTCGCACCCAAGGGCGAGCTCAGGGGTGTCGTGCGCGTCTTTGGCTCCGACACCTCCGCCCTGGGGGCGCGGGACTCCGCGCGCACGGTGGGCTACGTCTCGCAGAGCCCGGACGCCCAGATGGTCTGCGACACGGTCTGGCACGAGATGGCCTTTGGCCTGGAGAACCTCGGCGTCCCGGAGCCGGAGATGCGCCGCCGCGTGGCAGAGACCTGCAACTTCCTGGGCATCGAGCCGTGGTTCAGGATGCGCGTGTCGGAGCTCTCCGGCGGGCAGCGCCAGACTCTCGCCCTCGCGGCCGCCCTTGCCATGCGCCCACGCCTCCTGCTCTTGGACGAGCCCACGAGCATGCTCGACCCCATCGCCGAGAAGAACTTCCTCTCGCTGCTCTTTAGGGCCAACCGCGAGCTCGGCATCACCGTCGTCGTTGCCACGCACGCCCCGCATGCGATGGCCGACTACGCCACGTGCGCGTTTGCCCTGGAGGGCGGGCGCGTGCGCGAGGCCCCCCTCGATGACGTGCGCAGACCCGAACCCTGTGACACTCGGCTATGTGACACTCGGCTACGACCCCTTTGTCACGTGCTCCGCCTCGAGGACGTCTGGTACCGATACGGCCGCGACGCCCGCTGGGTGCTGCGCGCGCTCGACCTCGAGGTTCGCGCCGGGGAGGTCCGCGCGCTCGTGGGCTCAAACGGCTGCGGCAAGTCAACGCTTTTGCAGGTGGTGGCGGGCGTCCTCAAGCCCCGTCGCGGCAGGGCGAGAAACGCGCTGGCGGCTGGTCAGGCGCTGCTCCCGCAGAGCCCCAAGGCCCTGCTCGCCCGCGAGACCGTGCTCGACGAGCTGATGGAGTGGTCGCGCGGCGGCGGGTACGGCCGCGCGGAGGCCGAGGCGGCGCTTGCGACGCTTGGCCTCGCGGAGGATCCGGGCCGGCATCCGTACGATCTCTCCGGGGGCCAGCAGCAGCTGCTCGCCCTGGAGAAGCTGCTGCTCGTGAAGCCGCGGCTGCTCCTGCTCGACGAGCCCACCAAGGGGCTGGACCGTCCCGCGCGCGAGCGCATGGCGCGGCGTCTCGCCGCCGCGGCGAGCGACGGAGCCACGGTTCTTCTCGCCACGCATGACATGGCGTTCGTGAACGCCGTGGCCGGCAGCGTTTCCCTCATGTTCGACGGCGGCATAACCGCCACCGAGCCCACGGACGAGTTCCTGCGCGAATCCTGGCTGTATCGCGCCTAGCCGCGCCAGGCCGTGGGCTAAACGGATAAACCCGACTTTTGCACGAGCACGCCGTCCTTCTCTCCCAGCGAGAAGGACGGCGCAAACCCTCTACCTGCTAACATACATAACTCAATCAACGCAAGACCGGGACCGCTCGTGCAAAAGTCACAGGTTGCGCCGAAGCAGCTTGCAGACGAGCCCCCGGCATGTGCGGCAATCGATAGAGCCCCCTGCTCACCTTACTCAAACAGCAGGAACGGCTCCTGGTCCATGAGGTCTTCCTCGTCGAGGTCGTCCAGGTCGTCGTGGTGGGCGTGCTCGTGCTCGTCGTCCTCGTCGCCCCAGGCGTAGGCGTTCGCGAGGTCGCTGTCCTCGTCCGTCACGGGCAGCGCGCTCGTGATAGAGCACAGGCCGTCCATCGCCGGAACGATCTTCTGCCACTGGCAGATGACGGGCTCGGCGGGAACGCCCTCGAGCTCGGTCAGGGAGTCGAGGTAGATCTCGTGCGCCCCGTCGAGAAGATCGGACGTCTTGCGGACCTCGTGGAGGTGCGCCGCGAACTTCTCCATCGCCTCGTCGGCGTTCTCCGCCTCCACGACGATGGGCATGAGGCAGTAGTTGTCCTTGCTGTCGGTGTCGTCGTTGTAGCTGAAGTTGCCGATGTACAGCATGGTGCCTCCTCGGTCGCGGGCCTATGGCAAACTGGTACCCATGATGGGGGAGAGACAAACACCGCGGGCCCGGGCGCTCGCCGCACTGGAGGTTCCGGCCCTGCTAGCGGTGCCGACGGCCATGGTCGCGCTCGCGCTTGCGGGGGTGCCGGCAACCGCTGGCCTCACGCTCGCCGTGGCGCTTCTGGCCGTGGGGCTCATGCTCGTGAGCTTTGAGGCGTCGAGGCCGGCGCTGCGCCAGCTCATGCCCACGGCGGTGCTCGCGGCGGTCGCGGCGGCGGGGCGCGTGCTCTTCTCGCCGATTCCCGACGTCAAGCCCGTCTCGGCCGTCGCCATCGTGGCGGGTGCCGCGCTCGGGCGGCGCAGCGGCTTTGCCGTGGGCGCCGTGGCGGCGCTCGTCTCCAACTTCTTCTTCGGACAGGGACCGTGGACGCCCTGGCAGATGTACGCGTGGGGGCTCGTTGGCTACGTCGGCGGCATGCTGGGCGAGAAGGGCCTGCTCTCGCGCGGCGCCGTGCTCTATGGCTGGGGCTTTGCGTCCGGCCTGGTGTACGGCCTCATTCTGAACGGCTACCACGTCCTCGGCTACGTTCAGCCGCTCACCTGGGAGTCCGCGCTGCTCGCCTGCGCGGCCAGCCTGCCGCTCGACGTGACGCACGGTGCTGCCACGGTCGCGTTTCTCGCAGCGATCTGGCTGCCATGGGGCCGCGCGATTCGGCGCGTCGTGGCCAAGTACGAGTTGTAGCGTTTTGTCCGAGGTGCGTCCAGGAATTCGCGCATGTCGGCGGGGCGCGGGAATGCGCGTCCGGGAATCCGCTCATGTCGGCGGCCGGCGCGGCGTTCGGCTCGTCTCTAGCCTCAAGGGAGGAGCGTTTTCCCAGTTGGCGCTTGCGGGCGCACGGTCCTTCTCGCCTGGGGACGCTAAAAGTGGCGCTCTGCCCGACCATCCTGCCGAGAAGCGACGATTCTGAGACGCCAAAACGTCGAAATACCGAGAAGTACGAATTCCCGGACGCGCGACGTGGCGTGTCATTGCCAAGTACGGGTTGTAGCGTTTTGCCCGGGGTGCGTCCGGGAATCCGCTCATGTCGGCGGGGCGCGGGGATGCGCGTCCTGGAATCCGCTTATGTCGGCGGCTGGTGCGGCGTTCGACTCGTCGCTGGCCTCAAGGAAGGGACGTTTTCCCAGTTGGCGCTTGCGAGCGCGCTGTCCTTCTCGCCTTGATAGACGCGAAAAGCAGCGTCCCTCCTGGCCGTCCTGCCGAGAAGTGGCGATTCTGAGACGCCAAAACGTCGAAATACCGAGAAGTACGAATTCTCGGACGCGTCACGCCACGTCATGGCCAAGTACGTTCAGTGGGCACTCAACCTCGCGCTCAAACGCCACCGGGAACCGATAAAGCGGCCCGCTGGGCGAAGCGCTCCCAAACCCAGTATGTGAAGAGGCGTAGCGTAGTTCAGTAAGTCTTAAGTCGGACGGTCCCGAATTCCCCTGAGCCGAGATCGAGCGCGGCGCGAGGGCGGGGGCCGCCGTGGTAAGGAAGGGACTGGCCATGAAAGCTTCCCCGTTAGCCCATCTGTCAAAGTGGCGTCGCCTCGCACCCGTGGTCGCTCTGCTTGTGGTCGCGTTCGCGCTCGTTGCCGGACCCGTGAGTCAGGCGCTTGCCCAAGACGGACCCCAGGCCTTTGCCGTCTATTGTGAGACGGACAAGACGCTGACGTTCTACAAGGCGAGCGACAGGCCCGCGGCGGGCACGACCTACAAGGGCAAGGCCGCAACTAAGGTCTTTGACGTTGACGAGAACGACACGTCGGCTCGTAGGTACAGCCCGTTTAACGAGGTCAACGAGCTGGCGACCAAGGTTGTCATCGCAGAGCCCGAGGACCAGGGCAACAAGCTCACGCCCAAAGACACGAGCTACTGGTTCTACGGCTTTGAGAACCTCGTTGAGGTTGACGGCTGGGAGAACGCCGACACCTCCCAGAACACCAACACGAGCTACATGTACTACAACACCAACCTGAGCAACGGCCTCTCCGCCCCGGAGTTCGACACGTCCTCAGTCAGGGACATGAGCTACATGTTCTACCAGTGCACGGGTCTCAGGACTCCGGACTTCTCGCACTGGGACGTCTCCAAGGTCGAGAACATGGACAGCATGTTCAAGGGTGCCCGCGGACTTACGACGCCCAATTTCGACGGGTGGAACCCCGCGTCCGTGAAGAACATGAGCGGCATGTTCCATACCTGCGTCGCACTTGAGTCCGTAGACTTCTCTGGTTGGAACATGCCGCAGCTTACGGACGCGAGCGCCATGTTCAGCGGCTGCGTCAACATGACAAGCGCCGATGTCTCAAGCTGGAATGCACCTTCCCTGACAAACGTGCAGGAGCTGTTTATGAGGTGCAGCAGCCTCACGACGCTCGACCTTTCCAGCTGGACCGTGGGAACCATCGAGAAGGCCGCCCGACTGGCGTACGAGTGCTCGAGCCTCACGAGCTTGGACATCTCGAGCCTGAGCATCACAGAGAACACCAACTACAACACCTTGATGTATATCTTCACGGATTCCGCGCTCGAGAAGGTGACGCTTGGGGAGGGTTGGCGCTTCACCGATTACGGCAGCGCCCTTCCGAACGTTGACGGGAAGCTCTGGTACAAGGCGGACGAGTCCGGCGCCCCCACGGGCGAGGGCTACACGCCGACGGAGCTGAGAAACAATTGGGATGCCGTAACGATGGCCGGCACCTGGGTTCTCTCGGACGAGGTTCCCGAGCCCCCGGCGGCCAATACGGCCTTTGGCGTCTATTGCGAGACGGACAAGACGCTAACGCTCTACAAGGACGCGACGGCCAACGTGCCCTCTGCGGGCGGTACCTATAACGGCAAGGCTGCCACTCAGGTCTTTGTCATCGACGAGACGGTTACGCGCTATGGCGACAGTCCGTTCGCTGCCGTGGCAGACGTGGTCGAGAACGTCGAGATTGCCGTACCGGGCGATGCCGGAAAGATCGCCCCTCTGAGCACGGACCACTGGTTCGAGGACTTTGAGAACCTCCAGGAGGTCGACGGCTGGGAGAACGCGGACACCTCCAAGGTCGCCAACACGAGTTACATGTACTACAACACCGACCTGAGCCACGGCCTCTCCGCCCCGGAGTTCGACACGTCCTCCGTCACGAACATGAGCTATATGTTCGCCTTCTGCAGCGGGCTTGCGACGCCGGACTTCTCGAGTTGGGACACCTCCAAGGTCACCAACATGGAGAATATGTTTGCCTCCTGCTCGTCTCTCTCTGCACCTAAGCTCTCCGGGTGGAACGTGTCGAGCGTCACGAACATGAGTGAGATGTTCTATGGGTGTCGGTCCCTCACGACGCTTGACCTTTCGGCGTGGACGCCGACCAAGGTCACGACGATGAGTCAGATGTTCTATCAGTGCGCGGCGCTGACGTCGCTCGACTTCTCCGGGTGGAACACGCCCGAGCTCAAGAACCTCTCCTATGCGTTCTTCCAGGATGCCGCGCTCACGTCGCTCGACTTCGAGGGTTGGAGCGCCCCGAAGATTAGCAACCTGCAGAGTACGTTTAACCAGTGCTCCGCCCTCACCGAGCTGGACCTCTCCAGCTGGGGTGCCTCCAAGGCGGCTGATACCTCCTCGACGTTCCTCGGATGCACGTCTCTCACCACTCTTGATTTGAGCGGCATCGGCGCCAACGGGAAGTACGGCTACACGTTCGATCGATGCTCGGCCCTCTCCAAGGTAACGCTGGGCGCGGGCTGGTCGTTCGGGGATACCCGCTCGCTGCTTCCCGAGGCCGCTGGCAAGCTCTGGTACAAGGCAGACGCGGACGGTAACCCCACGGGCGAGGGCTACACCCCCGACGAGCTCGCCGCGGCCTGGGACGGAGCGACGATGGCCGGTACCTGGGTCCTCAGCGACGCCCCCGCCGCGGAGCTCGAGGCCTTCGCCGTCTACTGCGAGACGGACAACACGCTCACGCTCTACAAGGCGAGCAACAAGCCTGCCGAGGGCGGCGTCTACAACAACAAGGCGGCCACGCGCGTCTTTGACATCGACGAACAGGCAACCCATTTCAGCGCGAGCCCGTTTGCGGATGTCGAGGACCAGGTGACCAAGGTCATCATCGCGGCGCCCGAGAACGCGGACAACAAGCTCACGCCCAAGAGCATGAACCGGTGGTTCTACGACTTCACCAGCCTCGAGCAGGTGGACGGCTGGGCCAACGCTGATACCTCGCAGGTCACGGACATGAGCTACATGTTCTACCGGTGCAACCTCAGCAAGGGCCTCGACGCCCCCAACCTCAACACGTCCTCGGTCACCGACATGAGCAACATGTTCTACGGCTGCAAGGGCTTGAGCAGCGCCACCGGACCGGACCTCTCCCGCTGGGACGTCTCCAACGTCACTGACATGTCCTCCATGTTCCGAGAGTGCACCGCCCTTCAGGCTCCCAAGACCTCGGGCTGGAACACCTCCTCGGTGAAGAACATGTCCGACATGTTCCGCGGCTGCTCCTCGATCGTCACGTTCGACCTCACCCCGTGGAACCTCGGCAACGTCGAGTTTGCGAACCGCATGTTCAGCGGCTGCTCCAAGCTCACCACGATCACGCTACCGGATGAGAACATGGCCGCGCTCACCAGCGCAAAGGAAATGTTCAACGGGTGTGCCGCCCTCACGACGGTCAACGCCTCCACCTGGGTTGCACCCGCGCTCACCAGCGCGTCGAACATGTTCTATAAGTGCGGCACCCTGACGAGCCTTGACCTCTCGAACCTCGGTGCTGCTGCGCTCAAGAATACCGACGGCATGTTCTGCGGCTGCAGCGCTCTCGCCACCCTCAACCTCTCCGGCATCGGCATTGCCGAGAAGCCCATCATGAGCGCAATGTTCACGGGATGCTCCGCCCTCTCCGAGGTGACGCTGGGCGCGGACTGGTCCTTCGCGGATGACCGCGGCGCCCTGCCCTCCGTCGAGGGCAAGCTCTGGTACAAGGCGGACGCCGAGGGCAACCCCACGGGCGAGGGCTACACCCCCGACGAGCTCGCCGCGGCCTGGGACGGAGCGACGATGGCCGGTACCTGGGTCCTTTCCGAGCCCATCGTCGAGCCCGTAGTGCCCGAGGCCTTCGCGATCTACGACTCCAGTGATAAGTCTCTCACCATCTACAAGGCGAGCGACAAGCCCGAGGTGGGCGACACCTATCACGGCAAGACGGTGAGCCAGGTCTTTGGCATCAACGAGGAGACGGAGTGGTTCAGCACGAGCCCCTTCATTACGGTCCAGGGTTCTCTCAGGACCGTCACCTTCGCCGAGCCGGAAGACCCCAACAACAAGCTCTCGCCGAAGAGCCTGAACTATTGGTTCAAGGATTTCAGACAGATTTCCTCCATTACGGGTTGGGAGAACGTTGACGGCTCGCGAGTCACGCGCATGGAGAATGCCTTCCAGGGCTGCGAGGGGCTCCAGGAGATTGACCTTTCATCAGTCTCCTTCACGGGCGTGGCCAACATGAGCCGTCTGTTTGAGGGATGCACGGGTCTTAAGTCCGCCAATCTCTCCGGCCTCGTTGGCCCCAACGTTACCAACATCAGCTACATGTTCTACCGCTGTGCGGCGCTCTCCGATCTTGACGTCTCCAATTGGAACACGACTGGGGTTACGAGCCTCTACGGCATCTTCCAAGACTGCGCATTCCTCAAGGAGCTTGATCTCTCCAGCTGGGACCTTGCCAAGGTGAGCAATGCCAACTGGACGTTCACGGACTCGGCTGTCGAGAAGGTCACCCTTGGAGCGGGCTTCCGCTTTGTTGACGGCAACGACTCCTACCTCCCCGAGGCCGCTGGCAAGCTCTGGTACAAGCTCGACGTCGAGGGCAGCCCCGCCGGAGACGGTTACACCCCCGACGAGCTCGCCGAGGCCTGGGACGGCGCGACGATGGCCGGCACCTGGGTCCTTGTCGACGAGATCAGGCCCGAGACGTCTGCCTTCGCCGTCTACAGCAAGGACGACAAGTCCCTCACCATCTACAAGGCGAGCGACAAGCCCACTCGCAACGACACCTACAACGGCAAGACGGTGACCTGGGTCTTCGACATCGACGAGGAAAAGAATTACGACGTCTCCCCGTTCTCCGGCTACGCGCGAGAGTACGAGTCCGTCGTCTTTGCGGCGCCGGAGTACGCCGACGACAAGATCTCCCCCGCGAGCATGAGCAACTGGTTCAGCGGCTTTGAGAAGACGAAGTCCATCACGGGCTGGGAGAACGTCGACGGGTCCAACATCCAGAGCATGAGCAGGGCCTTCGAGTACTGCTACGCGCTCTCGTCGATTGACCTCTCCGACCTCAGGCTCACCAAGGCAACCGACCTGAGCTGGCTCTTCAGCGGCTGCACGAGCCTCGAGACCGCGGACCTCACCGGGCTCGTCCGCTCGGGCGTCACCACCATCACCTACATGTTCAACAACTGCTCCGCCCTCACCGAGCTCAACCTCCTCAGCTGGAACACGAGCGGGATCACCGCGAACAACGCCAACTGGATGTTCAACGGCGTCACGAGCCTCGAGAAGGTCACGCTTGGCGACAGGTTCGACTTCGTTGACGGCTACGGCGTCAGCCTGCCCGACGTTGCGGGCAAGCTCTGGTACCTGACGGACGAGAACGGCGACCCCACCGGCACCGGCTACACGGGCGAGGACCTCGCCGCGGCATGGAACGGCGACACGATGTGCGGCACCTGGGTCCTCTCCGAGCCCATCGCAGCGCCCGAGCCCAAGGCCTTTGCCGTCTACTGCGAGGCGGACAAGACCCTCACCATCTACAAGGCGAGCGACAAGCCCACGGAGGGGGAGCAGTACAACGGCAAGGCCGCCACGCGGGTCTTTGACATCGACGAGACCGCAACGTCCTTCTCGACAAGTCCCTTTGCCGATGTGGCAGAGGACGTGACGTTCGTTCAGATCGCCGCCCCCGAGAGCGCGGACGACAAGCTCACGCCCGCCTGCACCGCCCACTGGTTCGACGGCTTTACCAACCTCGCGCAGGTCGCCGACTGGCAGAACGCGGACACCTCGCAGGTCACCGACATGAGCTACATGTATCGCGGCTGCGACCTCAGCAACGGCTTTGACGCGCCCGACCTCAAGACGGGCTCGGTGACCACCATGAGCCACATGTTCGACGGCTGCACGAGCCTCGCGGCGCCCAACCTGGCCAGCTTCGACATGTCGAACGTCACGGACATGAGCTACATGTTCAATGGCTGCACGCGCCTCTCCGCCACCTCGATTTCCGGCTGGGACGTCTCGAGCGCCACGAACATGTCCCACATGTTTGCCGGCTGCACGTCGCTTCCCGCCTCGTTTGACCTCTCTGGCTGGACGGCGCCCGCCGCGCTCGAGGACGCCTCCGGCATGTTTGACGGCTGCACGTCGCTGACCTCGCTCGACTTCACCGACTTTGGCTTTGCCGAGGGCGCGACGACGACCGACATGCTCAAGGGCTGCGCGGCCCTCACCACGGTGAAGCTGGGTGCGGGCTGGTCCTTTGAGGGCGGCGTCAGGCTCCCCTCCGCCGAGGGCAAGCTCTGGTTCAAGGACGGGGACAGCGAGACCACGGGCTACGACCCGGATGGCCTGGCTGACGCCTGGACCGCCGAGATGGCCGGCACCTGGCAGCTCGCCGACGCGCCCGAGCCCGAGCCGGAGCCCGAGCCCATCGAGCTGGCCGACCTCACCGCATCCGACTCCCTCACGTATGGCGAGACCCTCACGGTCACCTTCACGCCCAAGTCCGGCGATGACGTCGTCGCCTCCGGCACGGCCACGCTCAAGCTCGGCGACACCGTCCTCGCGACCGCGAGCGAGCCGCAGGCGGACGGGTCCTTCTCGCTCAGCTACAACACTGCCGATAAGGGCATCGCGCTCGGCGAGCAGACGCTCACCGTGACCTTTGAGAGCACGGGGTACGAGGCCGCCACGGGAACCGTTGAGACCACGCTCTCCGCGAAGGCCCTCACGGTTGCGGTGACGAGCAGCCTGGACAAGACGTGGGATGGCTCCGACGAGGTCGACGGCCTTGCGGTGGAGCTTCTCGGCGCGCTTGAGGACGACGACGTGACCGTCTCCGCGACGGGCGCCTACGCGTCCCCTGACGCCGGCGAGCAGGACGTGACGCTCACGCTCGCACTCTCCGGAGACGACGCCGCGTGGTACACGGTCTCCGCCCCGACCGGCCTTGCGGGCACGATCAATGCCGCTGACATAGCCGGCAAGCTCAGCCTCTCCGGCACGCCCGCCTTTGGCGAGACCCTCACGGCGACCTATGAGCCCACTTCCGGCGAGCAGGTCAGCTACACGTGGACGCGCGACGGCCAGGTCATCGACGGTGCCACCGGGAGCACCTACACCCTCACCAAGGAGGACGTGGGTGCCCAGATCGCCGTTGTTGCCACCGCATCCGACGCCAACCACACCGGCAGCGTGACTTCTGACGCCGTGACCGTTGCCAAGGCTGCGCAGGACGCACCTGCCGCGCCTGCGGTGACCGCGACGTCCCACACCACGATCGAGGTCGAGGCTCTGGCGGACAGCCCCGCGGGCGCCAAGGCCGAGTACAGCATCGACGGCGGCAAGACCTGGCAGACCGAGACCACGTTTACCGGTCTCGAGCCCGAGACCGAGTACACGGTGATCGCGCGCTACCAGGAGCTCGACACGCACGACGCCTCCGAGGCGAGCGAGGGGACCACGGTGTCCACGCCCGCAGCTCCGCTTCCCACCTTCACCGTGTCTGTGAGCGCCGAGGGCCAGGGTACGGTTGACGGTGGCGGAACCTATGAGCAGGGTGCCAGCGTCACCGTGACGGCCACGGCCGCCGAGGGCCACCACTTCGTTGCGTGGCTCGTGGATGGCGAGCAGGTGAGCACGGAGGCCTCCTACACCTTTGTCGCTGAGACTGACGTTGCCCTCGTGGCCCAGTTCGAGCAGGACGAGCCCGACACGCCCGACCCGGACGACCCGGACACTCCGGACCCGGATGATCCGGATACTCCGGACACCCCGGATCCGGATGAGCCGGATACGCCCGACACCCCGGACACGCCCGACACTCCGGATACCCCGGATCCGGACAAGCCCGTCGACACCAAGCCGAGCGAGCAGCCCAAGCCCGGGATTCCCGCCACGGGTGATGCCGGTGCCGAAGCGGCCTTCGTGACCGCCCTTGTCGGCGCCGGAGCCCTCGGACTGGGAGCATACCGTCGTCGCAGCTAATGCCGTAGCTACAGGTACGTGCTGAGAGCCGCCCGTCACGCAGCAAAGCGTGGCGGGCGGCGGTTCTTCTCGCCAGGCTCTCTGAATCGGGGCTCGTCTCAGCCTCAGCCGGCGATAACGTTGACGATAGGGGTCTCGTCTCAGCATTTCTGCCCAAACAGGCTGAGACGAGCCCGTTTTCGTCAAGCGAGAACCGCTCCAGGCTGAGACGAGCCCGCTCTCGCCAAGCGAGAAGCCCATCACCCTGAGACGAGCCCGGTTTCGTCAAGCGCCTCCACGTTCCGCGGGCAACTCTTTACAATCGCCCCGCTCTTCGCTATCGTAGGCACGTTTCATGCCACGAATACTGTCGAGGGCTCCGCGCCGGGGGCAGCCGCCAGCGGAGCAAAGAAGGAGATGTGCATGTCCGGACACTCTAAGTGGGCAACCACCAAGCACAAGAAGGCCGCTATCGACGCCAAGCGCTCGTCGCTCTTCTCCAAGCTCTCCCGCAACATCACCGTTGCGGCCAAGCTCGGCGGCGACCCCAACCCGGACAACAACGCGACGCTCGCCGCCGCCGTGGCCCGCGCCCGCATGGTCTCCATGCCCAACGCCAAGATCAAGGCCGCCATCGACAAGGCCTTCGGCTCCGGCGCCGACGCCGCCAACTACGCCGAGATCACCTACGAGGGCTACGGTCCCGCCGGCGTTGCCGTCTACGTCGACTGCCTGACCGACAACAAGAACCGCACCGCGGCCGACGTGCGCTCCGCCTTCTCCCACTCCGGCGGCTCGCTCGGCACCTCCGGCTCCGTCGCGTTCCAGTTCGAGCGCAAGGGCTCCATCGCCGTCGAGAAGATCATCAAGTCCGAGGACAAGAAGGTCGCCGACAAGGAGAACGCCGTCGACGAGGACGAGTTCATGATGGCCGTGGCCGAGGCCGGCGGCGAGGACTACGAGGACGCCGGCGAGGAGTGGATCGTCTGGACCGCCTACGACAAGATGCAGGACGTCCAGAAGGGTCTTGAGGCCCAGGGCATCGAGGTCAAGGGCTCCGAGCTCACCATGGTCCCCACCACGCCGACCGACGTCTCCGTTGCCGATGCCAAGAAGGTCCAGCGCCTCGTCGACCGTCTCGACGAGCTGGAGGACGTCCAGAACGTCTACCACACCATGAACATGACCGACGAGATCGTCGCCGCCCTGGAGGCCGACGAGTAAGAGGCGCTCGTCTCATACGTACCTGAGGGCCCGCCCGTTCTTCTCCCCAGCTCATTGCGCTGCGCGCAAAAGTCGCTGGG
>CALULC010000031.1 GCA_944321385.1 uncultured Atopobiaceae bacterium | reverse complement strand
GACCTCGTGGAGCTCTTCCTGGCCTGCGACAACGGCACCCTCTCCGAGGACATGGTCTCCTGGGACGACGACTGGGCTGTCTCTGTGGTGCTGACCTCGGCGGGCTACCCCGGTGCCTACGAGAAGGGCAAGGCCATCACCGGCATCGAGCGCGCCGAGGAGCTTCCCGGCGTGACCGTCTACCACGCCGGCACCGCCATCGCCGAGGACGGCTCCCTCGTCACCGCCGGCGGCCGCGTGCTCGACGTCACGGCCGTGGCGCCCACCTTCGAGGAGGCCCGTGCCCAGGCCTACGCCGCCTGCGAGCTCATCGACTTCGAGGGCAAGACCTATCGCAGCGACATCGGCATGCGCGCCATCAAGCGGTAGCGAGCCGCCCTGCGCTTGTCCCACGCGCGCGAAATCTGACTTATGCACGAGCGCCCCGTCCTTCTCGCCAAGCGATAAGAACGGGGCGCTTTGTTTACCAGCGGATATGTGATGTCAAACAGGTTGGTTCCCTCGGGCGCTCGTGCAAAAGTCGGAGATTGTCTTTGGCGCCGGGCGCACGGCGCGGTCTAGTCCTGACCGGAGCCGAGGAGCTTGGTAGCAAAGACCCCGCGACGCCACCAGGGGAGGGCGGCAATGGCCTGCTGGCGCTCGGCGATGCCCGCCACACGATCGGCGAGACGCGCGGCGCGGTCGTTTGCCTCGGCAAGCTGCGCACGGAGGTCGGCGAGCTCGCGGTCGCGCGCGGAGCGCATGTCTGCGATCTCGGCCACGAGGCGGGCGTTCTGCTCCTTGAGGTCGGCGATGCGGCCGTTGAGGGCGGCGATCACGGATTCCTGGGGCTCGGGGGTGTCTTCCTCCTCCTGCGCGGGGCGCGGTGGGATGTTCTTTCCCAGCGCGTCGGCAAGCGCGGAGACGGCAAAGTTGTCCAGAATGTCCGTCTTGCCGATGCGCGTCACGTGCTCAGGCGCAAGACCAAGCTTGTCGATGTAGTTGACCACGGTCTGCTTGGCAACGCCCAGCTGATCGGCGACTTCCCTCTTGGTGATGCCCATGCTCTTCTCCCGTTGTCGCTGGTGAACTCATAGTTTTGCAGCCATCGATTATACGGGCTTTGAGGGGTTCGGCAACCGCACAACAAGTTCAGTCGTGTGCGATTATGCAATCTGTTCAAACATGTGGTCGTCTATCGACCACACGATGCCCGCCTTGACCGCGGTGCGGCAGACGGGAATGGACTAAAGTGTTTTAACAGGTCAGGCGGTGACCATTCCAGATCAACAGGAGGACCCATGTCCGACACCGACAAGAACCCCCGCTCAGAGGCCGTTGACGACATGCTCGAGTCTGTCCAGGCCTTTACCTATGACGGCGACCGCTCGAGCCTGGACCACTTCTCGGGAGCGCCCGAGGAGCGCGGGCTCGTTCTTGGCGACGAGGATCCGCGCGACGCCGCCCTTGCCGAGCGCCCGCTCACCGAGGATGTTGCCTGGACAGGCCGCATCTTCAACGTCGACCGCCTGCGCGTGGAGCTCCCCGACGGGCGAGTTGCCATCCGCGACGTGGTGCGTCACCCCGGCGCCGTTGCCGTGGTCGCCCTCACCGGAGACGGGCGCATCTGCCTGGTTCGCCAGTACCGCACCGCGCTCGGCCGCGTGACCGTGGAGATTCCCGCCGGCAAGCTCTCTCCGGGCGAGGACCCGCTCGAGTGCGCAGGCAGAGAGCTGCTCGAAGAGACGGGCATGTCTGCCGAGAAGATCGCGTTTCTCACCACAATCGCCAGCTCCGACGGCTTCTGCGACGAGCTCATCCACATCTACATGGCCACGGGCCTCACGTTCTCCCGCTCGGATCCAGACGCGGACGAGTTCATCAACGTGGACCTCGTGCCGCTTGACGAGCTTATCGACGCCGTGCTCGACGGTCGCATCGAGGACGCCAAGACCGTCGTGGGCGCCCTTATCTGCGACGCCGTCATGAGCCGCCTCACGCCGGAGGAGTAGGCCGGGTCCGCCGTCGCGCGTCCTTCTCGCTTGCCCACGCAAAATAACACGCAGAATCAAGCACAACTATCTATATCCGCAGTTGAGTTTTTCGGAAAAGTCCGATTCTGCGTGTTATTTTGCCATGCGGCTCTCCGAGCGCCCTCGCGACCCAGCCCGCCCGCCAGAATGCCCCGCCCGCCGTGCTACCCTTGTCTGCGCACGTCACGCACCAACCTGGGAGCCCGCAATGTTCCGCCGCTTTCTCACCTACTACAAGGGCCAGCTTCACCTCTTTGTCATAGACATCATCGCGGCCGTCACGGTCGCCGCCGTGGATCTCGCGTTTCCCCAGATCCTGCGCGGCCTGGCGGGAGGTCTGTTCACCGAGGGGCCAGACGTCATCCTCGGGGTGCTCGCCTACATCGCCATCGGCCTCGTGGCCATGTACGCGCTGCGCTTTGCCTGCCGCTACTTCGTCATCTTCTGGGGTCACGTCATGGGCGCGCGCATGGAGAGCCGCATGCGCGAGGACCTCTTCGACGCCTACGTGCGCCAGAGCTTCTCGTTTTTTGACCGCAATCGCTCCGGCGACCTCATGAGCCGCCTGGTCTCGGACCTCTTTGACATCTCCGAGGCGGCCCATCACGGCCCGGAGTTCCTGCTCATCGGCATCGTGGAGATCATCGGCAGCTTTGTGATACTCGCCACGATCAACGTTCCGCTCACGGCCGCGCTTGCGCTCATCGCGTGTCTGCTCGTTGCCTACAACGTGTGGGCAAACGTGCGGATGCGCGAGGTCTACACCGAGAACCGCGTGCGCATCTCCGGCGTGAACTCCCGTCTGGAGGACGCGCTCGGCGGCATGCGCGTGGTCAAGGGCTTTGCCGCGGAGGACGTTGAGAGCGAGAAGTTCCGCACGAGCAACAACGCCTACCTAGACTCAAAGACGCGCATGTACCGCGCCATGGGCCGCTACCAGGCTGCCATTGCCGTCATGATGGGCGCGCTCAACACCGTGGTGGTGGTCCTCGGCGGCTGGCTCATCGCTCGCGGGCAGATGGAGGCGGCCGACCTTGCCACCTATGCCCTCTACATCTCGCTCTTCACCGCGCCGATCACGCAGATTCTGGACTTCACCGAGACCTTCCAGAAGGCCATCGCGGGCTTCCGCCGCTTCTGCGAGGTGCTGGACGAGCAGCCGCAGATCCAGGACCGCCCGGGTGCACGGGCGCTGCGCGTGAGCGAGGGTGCCATCAGCTACCGCGATGTTCACTTTGCCTACCCCGACACGCCCGGCGAGAAGGACGACGAGGTGATCCGCGGCCTCACGCTGGACATCCGTCCCGGCGAGACCATCGCGCTTGTGGGGCCGTCCGGCGGCGGCAAGTCAACCACGTGCGCCCTGCTGCCGCGCTTCTATGACGTGGACGCCGGCGCGATCACCATCGACGGCCAGGACGTGCGCGACGTCACGCAGAAGAGCCTGCGCGAGTCCATCGGCCTGGTCCAGCAGGACGTCTACCTCTTTGACGGCACGATCGCCGAGAACATCGCCTACGGCTGCCCCGAGGCCACGGCGGCGGAGATCCGCCTGGCTGCGCGCCGCGCCAACATCGCCGACTTCGTGGAGAGCCTGCCCGATGGTTACAAGACCGAGGTTGGCGAGCGCGGCAGCCACCTCTCCGGCGGCCAGAAGCAGCGCATCGCGATTGCGCGTGTCTTTCTCAAGAACCCGCCGATTCTGATCTTCGACGAGGCAACCTCCGCGCTGGACAACGAGTCCGAGCAGGCCGTCCAGGAGTCGCTCGAGGAGCTCTCGCGCGGCCGCACTACGCTCGTCATCGCGCATAGGCTCTCCACGATCCGTCGCGCGGATGAGATCGTCACCATCGAGGGCGGCCGCGTGGCGGAGCGAGGAACGCACGAGGAGCTTCTCGCCCGCGGCGGCACCTACGCGCGCTACTACCAGATGCAGTTTGCGTAACGGGTTCGCGACGGACGGCGTCCCGGCGCTTAGCAATCGCCGCCGTTGGAGGGTTTTTCTCGAGAAGCGCTTAGCGGCCGCGGCCATTGGAGGCCATTTGCGTCCCGCCCGCACTTCTCGCCCTCCAACCGCGCCAAACCTTAAGCGCGCTGCGGGACCGGCCCTCCAATCGAGCAAAACCTTAAGCGCACAGCCGCCCGTACCGGCGCAAAACCACGTCCCACCTTGTGAACGTTTCAGGCTCACGTAGCGTCTGTAGGCCGCACGCCCTTCTCAGCTGTATACTTTCGCAGGTTACGGTACATCCTCCATCCGATGCCCGCGCTCCGGCCGCGGGCGGGAAGAGTGGGCATGTTCAACAGGCACGCGAAGGCGCGCGTCCAGCGCGGCGCCCTCTCGTCAGATGAGGCAGAGCAGCTGTTCTCCACGGTCGACCACACGGGGCACTCCGACGAGGAGCGCGCCCGTCGCCAGCGTGCTCACCGCAAGGAGAAGGGCGTCTCCCTTGACGTGGACCCGCTCTCTGGCGAGGACCCGTCGGGCTCGGACGTCAGCAAGGTGATCACGCGCACCGCCGTCACCTTTGTGCTGGTCTTTCTTGTGGTGATCGTTGCCGCTCAGGTGACCTTTGGAATCATCAGGCGTCTCAACACCGCGCACCTGGCCGACACCGCGAGCGTGCGCACCGTTGCCGACGCCTTGCGCGGGGGAGTTGAGTGGGGAGACGGCTTCACGCAGTTCCCGGAGGACTTCTCGGTGCAGGAGGCAGACGAGAACACCGGGCGCATCGAGGTGACCGTTGTGGACTCCAGCTCGTCGAGCGCCCTCGAGTGCTTCTCGTCCTCGCAGGTGCAGGCTACGGCGTTCTCTGTTAACGCGCTGCTCAATCCCAACATCGACACCGTTGTCTACCACGTGAGTGTGCACGCAGACGAGGACGGCAGCATGCAGCAGTCCGGCCTGTTTGGCTTTCTCAAGCCCACGGGCGGCGTGACTCCGTTCATGACCTTTGTCTGGCGCAAGACGCAGTCAGCGACGGGAGTCAACTTCTCGTGTACGATCACGGGCATAGACGAGGCGGTCCAAGAGGACCTGAGGGGTCAGGTGACCACCTCCTTCACCCCGGTCCAGAACACGGAAGATGAGTGATAACAGGGCTTTTTGAGCCGCCGTGCGACAAGATGGGGAATGACTCTCGCGATAAGTGGCAATACGTGTTAATTTGATGAATGAGCCCAATTACGAGAGGACCGTCGATGAAGTGCAAGAAGTGCGGGGAAGAGCTTCCCGATCGCGCTCAGTTCTGCTTCGTTTGCGGCACGCCCATTGAGGACGTGCCGGAGCCCCGAAGGCTGGAGGAGCCGCTGGACCCGCTCGCCGCTGGTGCTGTGCCCCTTGTTCCCATAGCGCCGCCCCCGCGTGCGTACAAGTTTGAGCCCAAGGCCATGCGCTCCGCGTCCGCGCGCGGCGAGCGAAGGGTGATCACTGTCTCGCCCGAGGTGGCCAAGCGTGCCGAACGTGCGGAGCGAGGCTTTGTTCTTCCGTTTGGCGACCGTGCCGATAAGTCCGCGCGTGCCGCGGTGCCTGTGCCGGCAGACGAGAAGGTCGAGGACGAGGAGGCGCCTGCGGAGACCGAGGTTGCAGAGACCGAGGCCGTGACCGAGGCCGCCGCTCCGGAAGCGCAGGCTGAGGCGGCCGCGGAGAAGAGCGAGGCGGCTGTCGCCCCCAAGGAAGACGCCGAGAAGCCCGAAGTTCCGGAGGATCGCGGCGACGGCGAGACGGCTCCGGCTTGTGACGACGGAGAGGAGGCCGCAGCCGCGCCTGAAGCGCCCGCAGCCCTTGAGCTCGCCGACGATGCCCCCAAGGAGGATGGCGCCGCCGAGGAGAAGACGGACCCCGAGCCGGTCGAGCCGGCCGAGGAGCCTGACGCGCCCGCCGCTCCGAAGATGGAGGAGGCCGACACCGAGGCGAAGGCCGACGCCGCGCCGATGCCGCCCGCGCCCCTCGCAGACCCCTCCGATGACGTCGACGATGCCTCCGCGGACAGCCCGGACGCCACTGAGGACTTCAAGGCCGCCGCCGCGGCGCCGCTCTCGACGGACGAGGAGATGGATGAGCCGCCGCTCCCAGAGAGGGACGACTCGTTTGAGAAGGAGCCCAAGCACCAGGCTAGCCCTGCGCACAGAGGGGTTCTTGCCAAGTTCAAGGGTCCCGAGCTGATTCTCGCGGGCGTCATGCTGGTTGCCGCGGTGGTTGTTGTGGTTCTTCTCGCCGGTCTTGCCACGAGTTGGATCGGCCCCTTCTCCCCCGCTCCCGAGGAGGCCCCGAAGGTTCAGCCCCCCTCAAGTGGGGACATCGAGCCCATCGTTGACGAGGATCCCGAGGAGGACGGCCTTCCCGAGGACGCCCCCGAGCCCCGTGCGACGGTCGCGGACTACTCTTGGCAGGAGCTTTCGCAGATCTCCGCGATCATCGCCGATGCGTCCACCGACGAGGACGCCCTGGAAATCGCCGGCGAGTATCACCTCTGCGCCACGGACGGCACGCTCGACGGCTCCCAGACCAAAGACCTCACGCTCTCCGACGGCACGGTCGTGACCGTGGCGGTGGCGGGCTTCCGGCAGGATGCCCGCGCAGACGGCTCGGGTATGGCGGGCATCTCCTTTATCGCGCGTGAGTCGATCACCAATCGCGCCATCGACCCCAGCGGCGAGACGCCGGCATGGGGAGAGACTTCCCTGTTCTCCTGGCTCAACGAGGATCTTCTCGACGAACTGCCCGACGAGCTGGCCGAGGCCATCGTTCCGGTGACCAAGACGTCCAATACGCTCGGCGGCCCTCAGGAGGAGACGACCGAGACGTTGTGGCTGCCCTCGTACTCAGAACTTGCGGGCGAGCCCGTGTCCGGAAGCGCACTCTACGGCGTCTACACGACCGAGGGGGAGCAGTACCAGCTCTTCTCCGACCAGGGAATCAACTCCATGAGCTACGGCTCCCTCGCGCTGTCGGACGGCCAGTTCTGGTGGACTCGCTCCGTCGACGTGACCGGCCTGGGGGGATACGCGGCCGTTTCCCCGGAAGACGGCAACCCCTTCTGGACCCGTAACACGGCGCAGCCGCTCGCCGTTCTCCCGGGCTTCTGCCTCTAAAGAGGCCTCATGACAAAGAGGGAGGCTCCCCCGTCAGGTGCGGGGGAGCCTCCTTTTCTCAGGAGATGGGAAAGGCGCCGTCTTTGAGGCGTCACGGGCTAGGCGAGAAGCGCCGTCACGTCTCCCAGCACGCTCTCAAAGCTCACGCCGCGCACCTCGTAGTCGGGCTGCTCGGGCGTGATCTGCATGGCGTGGCGCACGAGCTCGCTCGCAAAGCGCACGGAGGACAGCAGATCCCTGCCGGCGTAGATGGCCGCGACGAGGCCGGACGCAAAGAGGTCGCCGGTTCCGTGCAGCATGTAGGGAAGGAGCTCGCCGGAGATCTCCTCCGGGGCGCCGTCGCCGTCCGCCACGGCCACGTAGTTGCGGATGATCTTCTCGCCCTCGTGGACTACGCCCTTGAGGACCACGGACTTGGCGCCCATGCCAAGCAGCGCGTCCATCATGCGGCGCACGTAGGTCTCGTCCACGTCCTGGCTCTCGTAGGGGATGCCCGTGATGATGGATGCCTCGGTGAGGTTGGGGGTCAGGACGTCCGCGCCGTCCACCAGGCCCTTCATGGCCTCGCACATCTCGTCGGTGTAGGTGGGATACTTGGAGCCGCCGTCGCCCATGACCGGATCCACGAGGCGCAGGGCATCCGGGTACTCGCGATAGAGGCGCAGGATCGCGTCAACCTGCTCGGCGGAGCCCAGGAAGCCCGAGTAGATGCCGTCGAGCTCGATGCCCTCCTCGCGCCAGGCGTCGAGGTAGTCAGTGAGCATGGGCGTGGTGTCGTGCATGTAGAACTTGGGGAAGCGCGTGTGGGCCGAGAAGAGCGACGTGGGCACCGGGCACACGTCGATGCCGGCGGCCGAAAGCACGGGGATTGCCACCCCGAGCGAGCACTTGCCGTAGCCGCACAGGTCGTGAACGGCTGCGACGCGCGGCAGGTAGCCGCCCTCGCGCTGGTAGAGGTACAGATTGCTGGCGTTGTTCATGGGATTCTCCTTTGTCCGCGGACTGATGGACCAGCGTACAAGTCGCAAGCATAGACCTCTTTGGTGTCGCGTATACTAGGAAAACGCATGAATTAACAAGGGAGGAGCATCATGGCAGACCAGCCGCTCGTGGGAATCATCATGGGATCCAAGTCAGACATGCCCGTCATGGAGGCGTGCACGGCGCAGCTCGAGGAGCTTGGTGTTCCGTACGAGCTGGTCATTGCCAGCGCGCACCGCAACCCCGACAAGGTCCATGAGTGGGCTGGCTCTGCCGCCGAGCGCGGCCTGCGCGTGATTATCGCCGCCGCCGGAAAGGCCGCGCACCTTGGCGGCGTGGTTGCGGCCTTCACCCCGCTGCCCATCATCGGCGTTCCCATGAAGACGTCCGACCTCGGCGGCATGGACTCGCTGCTCTCCATGGTGCAGATGCCCTCTGGTGTGCCCGTGGCCTGCGTCGCCATTAACGGCGCCAAGAACGCTGCCATCTACGCCACGCAGATCCTGGGCGCCACCATGCCCGAGTACCGTGAGAAGATCGCCGAGTTCAAGCGCCAGATGGCCGAGGCGTAGGGACTCGGGGGACTCTTCTTAGACCAGGCCGAGGAGGAGCAATGGCTTCGCACTTCAAGACCACCGATGGCAACAACGAGGGCGACGCCGTCACCAGACGTCGCACGCCCGCCCAGGGTTCGACCCAGGGCGCCGCCCACGTGAGGGCGCATCACGGCGACGACGAGTCTTACCATGCGCCCAAGGCAAACCGTCATGCGGCGGGGACTCCGCATAGCGTGAGCGCCCACTACATCCCTGTGGTCTCCGCAGAGCCCGGCGACGGCGAGAAGAAGAAGCGCGATGCCCGCTTTGTGGAGACCGATCCCTATGACCTGTCTGGGCGCAGGGACGGCGACCCCAAGAAGCGCATCGGGCGCATCGTCTCTGCGGTGCTGTTTATCCTGGGCATCGCTCTCATTCTTACGGCTGCCGGCATGTGGATCTACAACCAGTGGCAGTACCACGAGCAGGACGTTATCAACGAGGAGCTCGCCACCTACGCGGACGTCTCCGACGACGGCGTGACGGCGCCCCAGGTTGACTGGGCGGGCCTGAAGTCCGTCAACGACGATGTGGTGGCTTGGGTGCAGATTCCCGGGACGGTTGTCAACTTCCCCGTCTATCAGGGCGAGACCAACGACACTTATCTGCGCACAAACGCCGAGGGTAATTACTCCATCGGCGGCCAGGTCTTTCTGGACAGCGAGAACACTGCACCCGGAATGGTGGATGCACAGAGCATCATCTACGGCCACCACATGCTCAACGGCACCATGTTCAAGCCAATCTCGGACATGACCAACCAGGAGTTCTTCGACGGCATAGACACAATCTGGTACGTGACCGAGGACGCTACGTACGAGCTCGAGCCGCTGCTGGTCTACAAGACCGACGGCTCCGACGTCAACGCGCGCCGCTTCAACTTTGACTCTGCTGACGGCCTTCGCGCCTACCTCACCGACCTTCTCGGCAAGGCCGTGACGAGTCGCTCTGACGCCGAGGACGTGATTGCGCGGACCAGCAATGTCCTGACGCTCTGCACCTGCAACTACGACTACAGCGACAACGGGCGCACGCTGCTCATCTGCGTGCCCAAGGCCACAAAGTAGCACCCCGCGTGGAACCGCCCGTCGTTGACGCACCGATAGAAAGGACCAAGATGCCCGAGAACACCAAGCACGTGAGCTACGCGGACGCCGGCGTTGACACCGCCGAGGGCGCGCGCGCCGTCGATGCGATCAAGGCGGCGGTGGCGAGCACCAACCGACCCGAGGTCATTGGAGGCTTGGGCGGCTTTGGGTCATGCTTCTCTGCCGCCGCGCTCAAGGGCATGGAGGACCCGATCCTGGTTTCCGGCACCGACGGCGTGGGCACCAAGCTCGCGATCGCGCAGCTGCTCGACCGTCACGAGACGGTGGGCGAGGACCTTGTTGCCATGTGCGTGGACGACATCGTTCCGATGGGCGCCGAGCCGCTGTTCTTCCTCGACTACGTTGCGATCGGCAAGCTGCGCGCCGAGCACGTTGCCAAGATTGTGGGAGGCATCGCCGAGGGCTGCCGCAAGTCCGGCTGCGCGCTGGTGGGCGGCGAGATGGCCGAGCACCCTGGCGTCATGGCCGCGGACGACTACGACCTCGCGGGCTTTGTGGTGGGTGTCGTGGATCGGCCCAAGCTGCTGGGCCCGGAGCTCGTGCGCGAGGGCGACGTCATCCTTGGTCTTGCGAGCTCGGGCATTCACTCCAACGGGTACTCGCTGGTGCGCAAGGTTGCCATCGAGGGTCGCACGGTCGAGGAGCTCGAGACGCCGCTCGAGGAACTCGGCGGGGAGTCTCTTGCCGACGCCGTGATGCGTCCGACCAAGATCTATGCGGGACAGCTGCTGGCGGCCCTTCGCGCGGGTGCGCCC
Source organism: uncultured Atopobiaceae bacterium (assembly GCA_944321385.1). Lineage (GTDB taxonomy): Bacteria > Actinomycetota > Coriobacteriia > Coriobacteriales > Atopobiaceae > Thermophilibacter. The sequence continues at coordinate 6,102 of CALULC010000031.1, read as the reverse complement.
ATTCACGCGATGGCTCACATCACCGGCGGCGGCATCACCGAGAACCTTGATCGCGCGATGCCCGAGGGGCTTGACGCGCTGGTGTATCGCGGTGGCGAGGCGGGGCCGGCCTGGGACGTGCCGCCCGTGATCGGTTACATGATTCGCGAGGCGGGGCTCACGCTCGAGGAGGCGTACCGCACGTTCAACATGGGTGTGGGCATGGCCATCATCTGCTCGCCGGACGACGAGGACGACGTCTGCGAGGCTCTTGCCGCGCAGGGTCTTGAGCCGTTTGAGGTTGGCCGCGTTATCGCCGGTACTCCCGGCCAGAAGGGGAAGGTCGTGTACGACGATGAGCATTAAGCTGGGCGTCCTCATCTCTGGCAGCGGAACCAACCTTCAGGCCATCATTGATCGCATCGCGGACGGAACCCTGGACGCGTCCATCGAGCTCGTGGTGAGCTCGCGGCCGAGTGCGTTTGGCCTCAAGCGCGCCGAGGCGGCGGGGCTGCTGACGCTCACGATGTCCAAGGAGATCTACGCCGACCCCGAGAAGGCGGACGAGATCATTGCCGCCGAACTCTCGCGCCGCGGCGTGGACTATGTCATCATGGCCGGCTACATGCGCAAGGTTCACGACCCGATTCTGGCGGCGTTCCCCAACCGCGTGGTGAACTTGCACCCGGCGCTGCTGCCGAGCTTTCCCGGTGCCCATGCCATCGCCGATGCGTATGCGCGCGGCGTGAAGGTGACGGGTGTCACCGTGCACTTTGCCAACGCAGACTACGACGCCGGCCCGATCATCGCCCAGAGGGCGCTTCCCGTCGAGGAGGGCTGGACGGTCGACGAGCTGGAGGAGCACATCCACGCGATCGAGCACGAGCTCTATCCGGAGGTCGTGGGGCTTCTCGCAGCCGGTCGCGTGCACGTGCGCGAGGACCTGACGGTGGCAATTGACCCCGAGTAAATGAGACGAAGGGACAGTCCCTTCATCTCATTTTTCTTCTGGTCGGGCTAGCGTCGCTCGAGGGTGACGACCGACTCGACGTGCTTGGTGTGCGGGAACATGTCGACCGGGCTCACGTGCTCGATGCGGTATCCGCGCTCACGCAGGAGGACCAGGTCTCGAGCCTGCGTGACAACATTGCAGCTCACATAGACGATTCTCTCGGGAGCGAGGTCGGCGGCGCCGTTCAGGAACTCCGGCGTGCTGCCGGCCCGGGGTGGGTCCATGATGATGGCGTCAAAGCGCTGGCTGCGGCCCTCGCGCGCCATCCAGGGCGTTGCGTCTGCGGCCACAAAGTGGCAGCGGCCGGCGACGTTGTTTGCCTCGGCGTTGCGTTGTGCGCACGCCACGGCGCCCTTCACCTGCTCCACGCCGATGACCTGCGGCGTCTTATGTCTGGAGGCGGCGCAGATGCCAATCGTGCCCGTACCGCAGTACGCGTCCAGTATCCGCGAGGCGGTGCCAACGCCCTCGAGGGCAAGCTCGTAGAGCACTTCGGTCTGCTCGGGATTGGTCTGGTAGAAGCTCGTGGGCCCAATCTCAAAGGTGCATCCCAGTAGCTTGTCGTGCATGACGCCAGGGCCAAAGAGCGTGCGGTTGCGTCGTCCCAGGATCGCGTTGGTTTTGCGGTCGTTCACGTTCTGGACGATGGTCGTGACCTCGGGACAGGCGGCGCGGAGCTCGCTTACGAGGCGGTCCGCGGATCGGAGCTCGTCCACGCGCGTCACGAGGACGAGCATGACGTCGTCCGTTTTCCAACCGCAGCGAACGACGGCATGGCGCAGCACGCCCACGCCGCGGTCCTCGTCGTAGGGCGGGATGTGTAGGCGCTCGGCGGCGCGGGCGACGGCGTTGAGGATGCGGCGGGCGCGCGGGTCTTCAACGAGGCATTTGTCGCAGGGGACGAGGCGGTGCGTGCCCGCTGCGTAGAACCCGCAGCGCACGCGCCCTCCGCGCGCGTGCGCGAACGGGGTTGCGGCCTTGTGGCGGTAGCGCACGGGCTCTTTCATGCCACGAATGGGGTCGACGGTGGCGTCGTCCTCATGGGCCATGCCCCCAAGCAGCTCTGCGACTTGCTCCTGCTTGCGGCGAAGCTGTATGGGGTAAGGTACCGCGAGCCACTCGCAGCCTCCACAGTCGCGTGCAATCTGGCAGGTGTAGGTCTTGTATCCCATTCAGGCTCCATGCGAAATCGCCGACTTTGGACCTTGGAAATAGCGTCATCTCCGCATAATGGCACATCGTCTGTGTTTTAAACGGGAAAGGCCGAATACAGACGATGCAACGCGCGACAAAACTGCAGGTAGCAGAATTGCTCACATCGTCTGTATCCTGCGATTGCGCTAAAAAACACAGACGATGTGAGCGTCGCCCCAACGATGTCTCAAAAGAGGCGGCGGTCCGGGGACAGAAGGAGGTCGTGCAGGGCCATTTGCGCCTGGCGCTCCTCGTAGGAGTAGGTGGGGTGATCCAGGCCGAGCCGCTGCCGAAGCATCCAGACGAATTCGTCGAACAGCTCCAGCGTCTTTACCTGACCATATGTTGCCGAGATGGTCTTTATTCCCATTGCCTCAAGCGCGTTTCTTCTGGCTTGAGTGTGGTCAAGCCTGTACGAGCCGGTGTGGTATCTATAGCTGTCGAACTCTACGTCCGCGTTGAACTCTGGGAGGTAGAGGTCCCCTTTGAGGTATCGGGCCCCCAGAAGCTTCTGTATATGAGCGTCTATGTCAATGATCTGATTCGCATGCAGAAGAAACGGGCCTCTTCCCCCAAGGTCTGCGGGCAATCCAAGACTCATGCCCAAAAACACTTCCATTGGCGATGCGAGCCCGTCAACGACATGCTCCAAAGCGGCACGAGCCTTTCGTATTCCATGGGACCCCGGCGGGAGGGCATCAATAAAATCCCTCAGGGACTCGACGGAGGTGAGCTGCTCGCGTTCGCCAGCATAGTCGCGTCCGGCGTCCTCTATGGAAAACGTTGAGCACAGGTAGTCTCCGACTTCAATTGCCTCGACGAGGCTCAGTCGGGCGGCCATCTGAACAAACGTTAGCTCGGGAGAGGTCACGGTGTTGTCTCCCGAAAGCTCGCAAAGGGCCCCGTTTGGAAGCTTGCCGCTCCAGACGTGCGCTATGACGTCATCGAGAGTGTGTCCCAGCCTTCTGTTGGAAACCACCAGATGGAGTGGCCGCCCCTTTTCCGGTTCAATCGGAAGGCGCTCAGAGAGCACGGTCCTAAGCCTCGCCTCGGCACGAGCAAAGGAGCTGCTTGGCGCGTGTTCGGGCATTGCCTCGTCGCCCGTCTTGGTGAGCCAGTAGCGCAGCGCCGATTCGTGTCCAATACACAGTCCCATGCAGGCCTCCTTCCGGCGAACCCCCATGTTACGAACAGCAACTCGCACGAATCTGACCCCAGACAACGCCCCGCTCCAAGAGGCTGCTTTCGCTGCGCTCACCGACGAATGGACGCCATCTGCGGCGCCGCGCGTCACAAAAAGCTCTTGAATGGAAACCAATCTGATATCACAATGGCATCAGCGACCCAATCCCGGGCGCAAATCGGTTCGAAAGGAACTGTCATGACCGTAGAGAAACAGGCTCGTGCCGCATCCGGCTGGCCCATGCTCTTCGTCACCCTCGTTGCCTACGCCGCTGCCATCTGGGGCATGATCCAGGGCATCATCATCCTCGCCACCGCGGAGGACGCCGGCATGCCTGCGCCCGTCGCCGGCCCGGCGCTGCTTGTCGGCGGCATCGTGCTGCTCATCGTGGCAATCATCCTCTCCAGCGGGTTCTTTTCGCTGCAGCCCGGTCAGGCTCGCGTGCTCGTGCTCTTTGGCAACTACGTGGGCACCGTTCGCGAGTCCGGCTTCTACTGGGTGAACCCCTTCTATAGCCACAGCCTGGGCTCGGACGGTTCCGGCGCCTCCATCGACGTCAGCCTGGAGGAGGGGACCCCGTCCGTGAAGGCCGCCGCGGCAGCCAAGGCGCTCTCCACCAAGGTTTCCCTGCGCGCCCGCACCCTCAACGGCGAGCGCCTCAAGGTCAACGACAAGATGGGCAACCCCATCGAGATCGCGACCGTCGTGGTCTGGCACGTGGCCGATACCGCCAAGGCCCTCTTCGACGTGGACCACTACCCCAGCTACGTGGCCATGCAGACCGAGACGGCCCTCCGTCACGTGGCCAGCGTCTACGCCTACGACCACATGGAGGACGACGACGCCTCCAACAGCTCCATCACGCTGCGCTCCAACATCGAGGAGGTCTCCGAGTCCCTCAAGGAGGAGCTCGACCGTCGCCTCGCCCCGGCCGGCGTCTCCGTGGACGACGCCCGCCTCACGCACCTCGCCTACGCGCCGGAGATCGCCCAGGCGATGCTGCGCCGCCAGCAGGCCGAGGCCATCATCGCCGCGCGCAAGAAGATCGTCGAGGGCGCGGTCTCCATGGTGGACATGGCGCTCAAGGAGCTCTCCGACGGCGGCGTCGTGGAGTTCGACGACGACCGCAAGGCCGTGATGGCGTCCAACCTGATGGTCGTCCTCTGTGGCGAGTCCGAGGCCCAGCCCGTCCTCAACACCGGCTCCCTCTACCAGTAGGGCGCTGACGACGTGGCCGCTCGCAAGCAATATCCCCTGCGCATAGACCCAGAGGTCTGGGCCGCGGTGGAGCGCTGGGCCGCGGACGAGATGCGCAGCGCAAACGGCCAGGTCGAGTGGATCCTGCGCGACGCCCTGCGCCGCGCAGGACGCCTGCCCAAGAAGGGTGACAGCGCCTCGAGCGGTGAGAATAACGACGCCTCCAAGCAATGGTTGCGAGAAGGGCGAGAATAACGACGGCTCCGAGCAATATCGGTGGGGCGGGGCGGCAACGTCTCGCCCCGTTGTCCTTCTCGCTGGCCTTACGCGTTGCGTGTCTGGGACGCGCCGCGCGCACTGGCCCGCGTCAACTTTGCGCCGGATTTGCCCCGACTGCGTAGTGAGTTACGCAGTAGCCCCGAATTCGGCGCACTTTTATCGCAGTCGGGCGGAATCCGGCGCACGGACGACGCAGTAGCCCGAAATCCGGCGCCGCCCCGATCGCGTCGCGCGCGCACCTCGCACGGCACGCCCGCCCGCCCCCACCGCTCTTCTCGCCCGTTGCCCGATATGTGCGCAACGCCTCCCAAAAACGTGGGTAAGGTGAATTGCATCGTGCACACACCCCGTTCAAGGGAGGCATCATGGCAGCTAAGGGAAGCGAGAAGGTCAAGAACGTGGTCCTTGTGGGCCAAGGCGGCGTGGGCAAGACCATGCTGGCCGAGGCCATGCTCCACCTGACGGGGCGTACCACCCGTCTCGGCGGCCACGCCGGCACCAAGCCCACGCTTGACTACGACGGCGAGGAGGGCGAGCGCGGCTTCTCCATCTCCACCTCCATTGCCCCGATCACCTGGGAAGGTACGCGCCTGAACGTGCTCGACGCCCCGTGCTACCCCGACTTCGTGGGCGACGCCTACGCCGCGATGAGCGCGTGCGAGACGGCCGTCTTTGTCGTGGACGCCGCAAGCGGCCCGGGCACCATCACCACCCGCCTGTGGTACGCCGCCGAGGAGCTCAGCCTCTCCCGCGCGCTGTTCATCAACCGCCTCGACCGCCCCGACGCGGACTTTGATGTGGCCATGGCCGCGCTGCAGGAGCGCTTTGGCGCCAACCTCGGCGCCGTGACCATCCCGATGGGCTCCGGAGAGGCCTTCTCGGGCATCATCGACGTCGTCCACATGAAGGCGCGCCACCTCGAGGGCGGCAAGCCGGTCGTCGAGGACGTCCCCGCCGAGTACCAGGACGCCGCCGACGCTGCGCGCGCCCAGCTCACCGAGCTCGTTGTCGAGGCCGACGACGAGGTCATGATGAAGTACCTCGAGGGCGAGGAGGTCACCCAGGACGAGCTCGAGGGGCTTCTCGCCAAGGCCATCCGCGAGCGCGTCTTTGTGCCGGTCTTCTCCGGCAGCTGCGTGCGCGAGGAGGGCGTCATCTCCTTCATGGACGCCGCCGTGGCGTGGTTCCCCACGATGGCCGACTTTGGCCGCATCCCGCTGGTCAACGGCGAGCAGCTCGACATCTCCGAGGACGACGA
>CALULC010000030.1 GCA_944321385.1 uncultured Atopobiaceae bacterium | reverse complement strand
AACGGCATCGAGCAGCGCATGAACGGCACCTGCGCCGGCGGCACGGGCGCCTTCATCGACCAGATGGCGAGCCTGCTCCACACTGACGCCGCGGGCCTCAACGAGCTCGCCAAGGACGCCACGCAGATCCACCCCATCGCCTCCCGCTGCGGCGTCTTTGCCAAGTCAGACGTCCAGCCGCTCCTCAACGAGGGCGCCAAGCCGGCCGACATCGCCGCCTCCATCTTCCAGGCCGTGGCCAACCAGACGGTCTCTGGCCTCGCGTGCGGCCACCCCATCCGCGGCTACGTGGCGTTTCTCGGCGGCCCGCTCCAGTACCTCTCGGAGCTCCGCAACCGCTTCTACCTCACGCTGGACCTCGACGAGGAGCACCGCATCGTCCCCGAGAACGCGCACCTCTTTGTGGCTACGGGCGCGGCGCTCGCCGGCGAGTCAAACAAGTACGTCACCTTCGACGAGGTGATCGAGCTCCTGGAGAACCTCAAGGACACCCAGGGCTCCGAGGTCGCCCGCCTCGAGCCGCTCTTCGACGGCGAGAAGGACTATCAGGAGTTCAAGGAGTGCCACGACAAGCAGGTGGTTCCCAAGGGCGACCTGGCAACGTACCGCGGCCGCGTGTTCATCGGCATCGACGCCGGCTCCACCACGATGAAGTGCGCCGTGGTGGGCGAGGGCGGAGAGCTGCTCTACACCTGGTACGGCAACAACAACGGAGACGTCATCGGCACAGCGCGCCACATCATGGACGGCATCTACGACCGCCTGCCCGAGGGCTGCACCATCGGCCACGTGACCACCACCGGCTACGGCGAGCAGATCCTCATCGAGGCCCTGCGCGCGGACTCCGGAGAGATCGAGACGGTCGCCCACCTGCGCGGCGCCAAGGCCTTTGTCCCGGACGTGCAGTTCATCCTGGATATCGGCGGTCAGGACATGAAGTGCCTGCAGGTCAAGGACGGCGTCATCGAGCACATCATGCTCAACGAGGCCTGCTCCTCGGGTTGCGGCTCCTTCATCGAGAGCTTCGCCGTGTCCATGGGTATGACCGTGCAGGAGTTTGCGCAGGCGGCCGTCACCGCCAAGAGCCCCGTCGACCTGGGCTCCCGCTGCACCGTCTTCATGAACTCCCGCGTCAAGCAGGCACAGAAGGAGGGCGCGACCATCGGCGACGTGGCGGCCGGCCTGTCCTACTCCGTCATCAAGAACGCCCTCTTCAAGGTCATCAAGCTGCGCGACTTTGACGAGATCGGCCAGTGGTGCGTGGTCCAGGGCGGCACCTTCATGTCAGACGCCACGCTGCGCGCCTTTGAGAAGCTCACTGGTCGCGACGTCATTCGCCCGGACATCGCGGGCTGCATGGGCGCCTACGGTGCGGCCCTCCTCGCCCGCGACCGCGCCGGCGCATACGGCACCTCCCAGCTGCTCAGCCGCGAGGAGATCGACAACCTCCAGGTCAAGCACACCAACGTCCACTGCGGGCGCTGCTCCAACAACTGCCTGCTTACGATCAACGACTTTGGCGGCGGCCGTCGCTTCATCACGGGCAACCGCTGCGAGAAGGGCGCTGGCGGCTCCAAGGCCAAGAAGAACGACGCCCCCAACCTCTTTGAGTTCAAGAACAAGCTGCTCTTCGACCGTCCGGTGCTGGAGCCCGACGAGGCCCCGCGCGGCACGGTGGGCATCCCGCGCTCGCTCAACATGTACGAGAACTATCCGTTCTGGCACGCGTTCTTCACCAAGCTGGGCTTCTCGGTGGTGCTCTCGGACCAGACCTCTGCCAAGACCTACGACGCCGGCATCGAGTCCATGCCGTCCGAGAGCGTGTGCTACCCGGCCAAGCTCTCCCACGGCCACATCATGAACCTCCTCCAGAAGGACCCCGACTTCATCTGGATGCCCTGCATCCGCTGGGAGCGCCAGGAGGACGAGGGCGCCACGAACCACTACAACTGCCCGATCGTCATGAGCTACCCGCAGGCGCTCGGCCTCAACGTGGACGAGCTGGGGGAGGGCACCAAGGTCGAGTTCCTCTCGCCGTTCATCCCGTACGACAAGAAGAAGGAGCTCAAGCGCCGCCTCTACGAGCTCGTGAGCGTGCAGCGCGAGAAGGACGCCGCCGAGGGCCGCGGTCGCGTGCGCGGCAAGCACATCACCCGCAAGGAGATTGACGAGGCCGTCAACGCCGCCTGGGAGGCGGACATCCAGTTCAAGGACGCCATGCACCGCGCTGGCGACGAGGCCCTGCGCTGGATCGAGGCCCACGACGCCCACGGCATCGTGCTGGCCGGCCGCCCCTACCACAACGACCCGGAGATCAACCACGCGATCCCCGAGCTCGTGCACTCCTTCGGCTTTGCCGTGCTCACCGAGGACTCCGTCGCGCACAAGATGAAGCCCGAGCGCCCCATCCGCGTGATCGACCAGTGGATGTTCCACAGCCGCCTCTACCGCGCGGCGCGCTTCGTGGCCTCCCGCAACGACCTGGACCTCATCCAGCTCTTCTCGTTTGGCTGCGGCCTTGACGCCCTGACCACCGATCAGGTCCAGGAGATCCTGGAGGCCTCCGGCAAGATCTACACCGTCCTCAAGATCGACCAGGTGTCCAACCTGGGTGCCGCGCGCATCCGCATTCGCTCGCTCATGGCCGCCCTCACCGAGCAGCGCGACGAGCTGCGCCGCGCCGCCAGCCGTGGCGAGGTCCGCGAGGTGGAGCCCGTTGACGTTCGCCTTGCCGACGGCACGCTCGAGCGCGCCCGCAAGACGCAGGAGGGTCGCGTGCCGGTCTATCGTGAGGCCGCCAGCGCCGCCTTCGAGAAGGTTCGCTACACCGAGGAGATGCAGAAGGCGGGCTACACGATCCTCGTCCCGCAGATGGCGCCGATTCACTTTGAGCTGATCGAGGAGCTCTTCAACAGCTCTGGCTACAACGTGGTGCTGCTGCCCTCCGTTGACCAGGGCGCCGTTGAGGCCGGCCTCAAGTACGTGAACAACGACATCTGCTACCCCTCGATCCTGGTCACGGGCCAGATCATGGAGGCGGTGCTCTCCGGCAAGTACGACCTCTCGCGCCTGGCCGTCATCATCACCCAGACAGGCGGCGGCTGCCGAGCCACCAACTACATCGCCCTCATCCGCAAGGCGCTCAAGGACTCCGGCCACCCGGAGATCCCGGTGATCAGCCTCACCGCGGCCTCCGGCCTGGACGAGAAGAACCCCGGCTTCAACGTCTTCAAGGACCCCGGCCTGCTCATCAAGGCCGTGTACTCGCTGCTCTACGGCGACCTCATCATGCAGCTGCTCTACCGCGTGCGCCCCTACGAGGCCGAGCGCGGTGCGGCCGACGCACTCTACGAGCGCATGATGGCGGACGCCAAGGGCGTGATCGTGGGCGGCGGGCGCAGCCGCTTCTACGACCTCTGCCAGCGCACGATCGACGCCTTTGAGGCGCTGCCGCTTGTGAACGACCGCTCCAAGCCGCGCGTGGGCGTGGTGGGCGAGATCCTGGTCAAGTTCCACCCCACGGCCAACAACCAGGTGGTCAAGGTCATCGAGCAGGAGGGCTGCGAGGCCAACGTGCCGGGACTGGTTGACTTCTTCCTCTTTGGCATGACCAACGCCATCAACACCAACGCCGAGCTGGGCACCAAGGCCACGAGCCGACTCTCGCACCTGGCGGGCATCAAGTTCATCGAGGCCTTCCGCGAGCCCATCAACAAGATGCTCGAGAAGACCACGCGCTTCCAGCCCTATCCGGACATCTTCGAGCTGGCCGGCAAGGCCGAGCAGGTGCTCTCCCTCTGCAACACGATGGGCGAGGGCTGGCTGCTCACGGCCGAGATGTGCGACCTCATCGAGACCGGCACGCCCAACATCGTGTGCTGCTCGCCGTTTGCGTGCCTGCCCAACCACGTGGTGGGCAAGTCCGTCATCAAGCGCCTGCGCCAGATGCACCCCGAGTCCAACATCGTGGCCGTTGACTACGACCCCGGCGCCTCCGAGGTCAACCAGCTCAACCGCATCAAGCTCATGATCTCTGTGGCAAAGGAGAACTTCCGCAACAACCGCGGCGGCTTCAAGCTGGAGAACCCCGACGACCCCACGCTCGGCGAGGACTACGGCATCCCGCTCTCCGCTGAGCAGCGCGCCCGCCTGGCCGACCTCAAGGCCCGCGCCAGCGTGGACTAGCGAGAAGGGATGGGGGCGGAGCGCTGACAAGGCCTCCGCCCCCAGCTGCATCTCCGGGCGACGGTTATGCGCAGGGCCAGCGGTTATGCGCACTCGTGACGGTTATGCGCACCTTGCGAGAAGAACGTTCTTCTCGCCAAGCGATTTACCTGGGGATTTGCTACGGTGACCGTTGCGAATAACCGTCGGCGTTGCGCATAACCGTCAGCATTGCGCACAACCGTCGGCGATTCTTCGGCCGCGCGGCGGAGCGTCACGCGTCTATCTCGAAGTCATCTCCGAGGGAGTTGACCACCTGGACGCTCGTGTCGCTCAGCCAGGCGATGGGGTCGTCGAGCTCCGCGAGCACGGGGTTCTTCTCGGCAAGCTCGTCCGTGTAGTCCTTGAGGGGATAGACGGCAAAGGTGCTACCGTCGGTGTGCATCACGAGCGGGGTCCAGACCACGTTCTCGATGCTCACCTCGCCGTCCTCCTCCTCGCGCACAAAGTCGCAGCTCAGCATTCCCTCAAGCTGGTTTTTGGCGCTCGGGGCGTCATGGTTGACCACAAAGTTGCCGAGCGAGTACGCCACGAGCGTGCGGTTGCCCTCCTTGCCCTCGAGCCAGGTCATGGGCCCAATGACGTGCGGGTGTGAGCCAAGGACCACGTCCACTCCCAGATCTGCCAGGTACTGGGCGTACCCCGTCTGGTACTCGTCCGCCTCCATGAGGTTCTCGGTGCCCCAGTGCATGGCCACGAGCACGACGTCAGCCAGCTCCTGGGCGCGGGCCACGTCGTCTGCGATGCGGTCCTTGTCGATGAAGTTCACGGCGTAGTCGGGCAGGTCCTCGCGCTCGTATCCGTTGACGCCGTAGGTGTAGTCGAGAAGGGCAAACGTGATGTCGTTCTTCTCGATGAGGGCTATCTCGGCGGCCTCCTCCTCGTTCGAGGCCGTCCCGGTGAAGACGACCGGCTGCTTGTTCCACACCTCGCGCGAATGGTCGTTTGCCCCGTAGTAGCCCCAGTCGTAAGAGTGGTTGGACGCGGATGCCACGAGGTCAAAGCCCGTGTCCACGATGGCGTCCGCCATCTGGTCGGTGGTGTTGAACGAGGGGTAGCCCCGCGGGCCAATGTCATCCCCGCCAAGGTGCGTCTCCTGGTTCACGTAGGCGAGGTCGGCCTCCTCGATGATGGGCTTGACCTGCGCGTAGACGGGCCGGTAGTCGTAGTCTCCGTCGCCGGTCTCGCCCGCCTGGGCGTCTGCGTACTCGGCGATCTTGATCTCCGGGAGGTTGTCGCCCACGGCCACAAAGTGGACCTCGGTGGGGCCCTTTGGCTCCGGGGCGGGCGTGGCGGGCTCGCCGGAGGCGAAAAGGGCTTTTAGCGCAAAGACTCCCACGACCGCGACGAGAAGGACGGCCGCTGCGACAAACAGCGTCCCTGAGCTGGGGGCGTTGCGGCTACGGCTTCTTTTGGTGGGTTGCTTGGGGCTTCTTCTGCCCTGCGGCTGCGGGGACGTCTTCCGCGGGGACGTCGTGCGCGCGCCAGCCGAGGAGCGGGCAGGGGAGGCTGCTCGCGCGGCGCCCGCGGCTCGCGGACAGGCGTCTGTCGAACGCGGGGCAGGCGAGGTGCGCGGCCGCGTGGTTGGGGCGCTCGCCCGGGCGGGAGACGCCCCGTGCGTTCGCGAATCTCTCCCCGTGCCGCTCGTCCTTCTTGCTGGAACCGCCTTGCTCCGCGGATGCGGTCGACGGTCTTCTCTGCGCTGGCCGCTGTTATCCGACATGGCGCCCCCTATCCTCGATGGCGCCATTGTAGTCCATGAAAAGCTGGCATTTGGTGGACAGGCGCGTTTCTGCAGGTAAAGCAAGTCGAAAGCTTGCTGTGCTGCTGACGGGCTTGCCGCTGGTCGAGGGGCCGGGTGCGCCTGGCGAGAAACCCCAAGAATCCCCGGGTTTAGGTGATACGCTGAAAGGTACTTTCAACCACACAAGACAGACTGAATGCATCTTAAGCCGTAGAAAGGCGGAACTATGAAGAGAGGGAAGACCCCGCGCATCGTTGTTGGGGCTCTGGCCGTGCTGCTGGCGGCGCCTGTGGTGGGCATGTGGGCCCTGCCGGGCGCGCACGTCTCCACCGCCGAGGAGGTCGATGCTGCCGGAGCGCGACAGGTCGAGGAGATCGTGACCAGGGTCCAGGCGGAGGACGCCGAGCTCAGCCTGCCGATGGGCACCAATATGGCAACGCAGTTCGTCAAGGAAGCGGAGTCGGCCTCAAACGGCGGCGCGCACATCAAGACCTCCGCGATTGGCGCCACTGTGACGCTTAAGTTTGAGGGCACGGGCGTGCGCTTCTTCACGAAGTGCGGCAACGGTGCCGGCAAGCTCTCCGTCGTCGTTGACGGTGGTGAGGCCCAGACGATCGACGAGTACATCAACTCGTCAACCGCCACCTTCCAGACCAAGCTCTTTGAGGCAACCGGCCTCAGCGAGACCAACGAGTCCCACACGATCGTGCTCACCACGGTGGCGGGGGAGAAGGGCAACTTCAACTTCGACTACTTCGAGGTCATCAGCGTTGACGAGAGCTCCGTGGACGACACCGTCCAGTCCCCGGGGAACACGACCTACTACCTCGACTCCTCCGCGCCGGCGGACGGCGACGGCCTGAGCGCCGAGGCGGCGTTCGACTCGCTCGAGGACGTCAACAGCGTCACGTTTGCCCCGGGCGACAAGATCATGATCAAGGCGGGCTCCGAGTTCCGCGGCCAGCTCTACCCCAAGGGCAGCGGCTCCGCTGACGCCCCGATCGTCATCGACATGTACGGCGAGGGCGAGAAGCCCCTCATTGATGGTGACGGTCGCTACTCCGACGCGCCCACCTTCCGCGACGAGGGCCCGTTCGGCGAGGGAGGCTCGGCCGTCTACCTGTGCAACCAGCAGTACTGGGAGATCAACAACCTCCGCGTTACCAACTGGAGCGACGACGGCGTTGACAAGGAGCGCAGCGGCATCCGCGTGGAAGCCTACGGCGGCGGCACCTACCACCACATCCACATCAAGAACTGCGAGATCTTCGACATCCGCGGCTACAACGGCCAGGACTCCATCTGGGACGTGGTGCCGCAGGGCGGCGGGACCACGTTCTACGGCGCCCGCACGACGCACCGCACCGGCGGCATCAACGTGGTCAGCTACACGGAGCGCGACCTGAGCCAGGCGACGAGCTCCTCCACGGCCGGCGCGGTTCTCGACGAGACGCCCACGATCTTTGACGATGTCCTGATCGAGGGGAACAAGATCGAGAACTGCCACTCCAACGGCATCACCACTACCAACATCCGCGGTGAGCTGGACGATGACAGCTATCGTCACACCAACGTCGTCATCCGGAACAACGAGATCAAAAACGTCCAGCGCGCGGGCATCGTGCCGCTCTACACCTCGGGCGTTCTGGTTGAGAGGAACCTCGTTGACACCTTCCAGCAGTCCTACGCGGGCTATGGGTGCGGCATCTGGTGCGACCGCGCGAACGACATGCTCTTCCAGTACAACGAGGTGTGCAACGGCAAGAACACCATGGACGGCATGGCGTTCAACCTAGACGACATGACGAGAAACGGCGTCATCCAGTACAACTACTCCCACAACAACGTGGGCGGCGGCATCATGCTGCACGTGAGGACCAACTCCTACAACCGCAACAACACCGTGCGCTACAACCTGAGTGTGAACGACACGGCAGGCTATGCGGCCCACCAGGCGATTCTTGTGTGCGTGGGCGAGGACGCCACCACCAAGATCGAGGACGCAAAGGTCTACAACAACACCTTCGTCAACACCAACGTGGTGCATCCCGTCTACAAGGGCGACGAGATCCTCTTTGAGAACAACATCTTCTACCTCCCCAACGAGGGGATGGCCTCAAAGACGGACGCCTACGACCTTGGCCCCAACACGTCCTTCAAGAACAACGTGTTCGCCGGCGCCCACTCTCCGAGCGAGCCGCAGAACACGGGCGCCAACAGCGGCAACGCCTCCGTTGACGAGTCGCCGCTCGCGGGCACCTTCTATGGGATCGAGTCGCTGGAAGACGCTATGGAGATGGCAAAGCTCGTCCACGGCTCCCCGGCGCTCGGGATGGGCGACGCGAGCATCGTCACCGAGGCGGGCGTGCAGGAGGACTTCCACGGCAACGCCGCGGTTCTCGACGGGAAGGTCAACGCGGGCATCTACAACGGGGAGTCCGTTGACGTGGTGCCCGACGAGGGCAACCCCGACCTGCGCCCCGGCGAGGGCAGCGACGACGAGCCCAACGAGGAGGACTACGACGTCGAGTACATCGATGGCGAGGACGAGCGCGTCAAGAAGAGCGACGGGTACAACCTCGTGACCGGGTCCCAGGGGCACGGCGGCACCCACATCTACTACAGCCAGACGGGTACCTACGTTGAGTACACGTTCACCGGCAAGGCGATCTCCATCTACACCAAGACCGGCCCCGGCGCGGGCACGATCGACATCTTCGTGGACGGCGAGCAGGTGGGCGTGGACGACCAGTACACCGCAGCCCAGCAGTTCAACAAGCGCGCCTTCACGGTGGTGTTTGACGAGGAGGGCGAGCACACGGTCCGTCTGGAGAACAACGGCCTCAAGAACCCCTCCGCCACGGGCAACTCCTTCAACTTCGACTGCTTCAAGGTGTTCCGCGAGAAGGAGGTCGTGAAGGACTCCAACGCCAACCTCGCCTCCCTCGCCTACGCGCTGAACGACGGCGTGGCAGTTGCCATCGAGGGCTTCTCGGCGGACGTGACCAGCTATGAGGTTGAGCTTGCCGAGGGCACGACGGGCAAGGTGACCCTGAGCGGCGCTACGGAGAGCGACGTTGCGAGCGTCGAGGCGGCCGCGGCCGAGCTCGTGGACGGCGTTGCAACGGCAACCCTGACGGTCACGGCCGAGGACGGGACCCAGAAGACGTACACCGTGACGTTCACGGTGGCGGAGCCCGAGGTGCCGGACCCTGATCCGGAGCCCGAGCCCGACCCCGACCCCGATCCGGATCCCGATCCTGACCCGGAGCCCGAGCCCGCGACGGTGACGTTTGTGACCAACGGCGGGAGCGAGGTCGGTTCCCTGACGGTTGACGAGGACGGGCACGTTGCCAAGCCGGCGGACCCCACGAGAGACGGCTACGAGTTTGGCGGCTGGTTCATGGACGAGGCCTGCACGCAGGCATTTGACTTTGAGAACGCCGTGGTCACCGAGGACCTCACGCTCTTTGCCAAGTGGACGAAGATCGACGAGGGCGGCGAGACCCCCGAGGGTCCCGACGAGAAGCCCGGCGAGGATGACGAGAAGCCCGGCGAGGATGACCAGAAGCCTGGCGAGGGCGATGACCAGCAGCCCGGCGACGACCAGCAGCCTGGCGACCCCGACGAGGGCCAGGATGACGTGACGCCCGGCGAGAAGCCCGGCGAGGGCGGCGATGGCGCTGGGTCCACCGTCACGGAGAACCCCGGCTTCGCTGGCTCCGAGATTCCTTCGACAGGTGACCCAGCGCAGGCGTTTGCCATGGTCATGGCGGGGATCCCGGGAGCGGGTTCGATTGCCGCCGCGGCGATGGTGCGAAAGCGGAACGCGCTCTAGGCGCTGGGCAATACGTTTCATCCGCTTTGGGGCGGGGGAGAGAGTTCTCCTCCGCCCCAAAGTCCGTTTGCTCAATACCAGCTGAAGGGTATTGCGATAGACTGGCAGGCGAGAAACCCTTCCGAGGAGGCAGCATGTCAGACGTTCTTGAGCGCTTCATGCGCTACGTGCAGGTTGATTCCCAGTCCGACCCAGACAACATGGACGTTACCCCGTCCACGCCGCGCCAGCATGACATGGCGAGCTTCCTTGGTGACGAGCTACGCGAGATCGGCTGCGTGGACGTGAGCGTTGACGAACACGCCTACGTCACGGGCACTCTGCCCGCCTCCGCCGGCGCCGAGAAGTGCCCGGCGCTTCTGCTCTGCGCCCACATCGACTCCTCGCCCGACGCCCCCGCCGCCGGCGTGCGCCCGCACGTGGTCCACTACGAGGGCGGCCCGCTCGTGGCCGGCGTCGTTGACGGCGAGCCGGTGCAGACCACGCCTGACCAGGTGCCCGACCTCACGCAGTTTGTTGGTCAGGACATCGTCTGCTCTGACGGCACCACGCTCCTCTCCGCCGACGACAAGGCTGGCGTTGCGGAGATCTGCGCGCTTCTCGCCCGGCTCGTAGCAAACCCCGAGCTGTCGCACCCCACAATCAAGGTTGCCTTTGTCCCTGACGAGGAGATCGGTCACGGCGCGGAGCTGCTCGACCTCGACGCCCTTGGCGCACGCTGGGGCTACACCGTGGACGGCGAGACCCTCGGCGAGTTCAACTACGAGTGCTTTTCGGCCTGCGAGGCCACGGTTGCGGTCCGCGGTGTGATGGTCCACCCGGGCAGCGCCAAGGACGTGATGGTCAACGCCATCACGGTCGCCTCCGAGTTCCAGCAGCTCGTCCCCGCCTTCGAGCGCCCCGAGCACACGGAGGGCCGCGAGGGCTTCTATCACCCCACGGACATCGAGGGCACCGCCTCCGACGTCACGCTCTCCTACATCCTGCGCGACTTTGACGCCGCGGACTTTGACGCCCGCAAGGAGACCTTCCGCCACATTGCCGCCTTCCTCAACGACCGCTATGGCGAGGGCACGGTCACGGTGAGCTTCCGCGAGCAGTATCGCAACATGGCCGAGAAGTTCGGCGACACCGAGAAGTGCCTCATCGACTATGCCCTCGAGGCAAACCGCGAGGTGGGCATCGAGCCGGTGCTCGTGCCGGCGCGCGGTGGCACCGACGGCGCCCAGCTCACCTTTCGCGGGCTGCCCTGCCCCAACATCGCCACGGGCGGCTACAACGCCCACTCCGTGCGCGAGTTTGTGCCGGTGCGCAGCCTCGAGCTCACGGTCGATCTGCTCGAGCGCCTTGTGGCCAAGTTTGCCGTCTCCGGGGAGTAGCCAATGGCAGAGGCGCTGCTCGTTGCGATTTCGATAGTCATTCCCGCCGTTGCCCTCGTGCTCGAGCACGTTGGCAACGTGCGCATCTCCGAGCGGCACCACAGCCACCACGACACCTACGTCGTGCCGGTCTCGTTCACGCGGCTCATCGTGCTTGCCATGACGTTCATGGCAACGCTCGGGCTGCTGCTGGCCTGGCTCTGCGACATCGGCGTGCTCCATGCCGAGGTCGTGCTCGTCCTCGCGTTCTTCGACGCGTTTCTCGCCACCTCCTTTGTAATCTGGCGTTTCTTCTGTCGTTATCGCATCTCCACCTTTGATGACTGCATGGTGGTCACGCCGCTCGTTGGGCCCAAGGTGTGGGTCCACTACGACCGAATCGATCGTCTTGAGTGGTCTGGCCTGCGCAAGGAGTCGGGCTTCAGGAACCTTGTGGTCTGGGTTGACGGACGGCGCGTGGTGACGCTGCTCGGCATCGTTGACGTGGAACAGGTCATCATGAGCATCGACCGCTTTGACCTGCTTCCGCAGACCGCCTGATTCGCCCGCCCCGTGCCGAGACTTTGTCCCGTCCCCTAGCCGGCGCGCCTTGTAAACCACCTCCCTCGCTCCCACCAGATGATCCTGCGCGCCTCCGAGTGGTTGCGCCGCCGGAAGGTAACCTCCCACGCGAGCACCTTGGTGCCGCGCTCCCAGCGCCCGAGGTCGCGCAGCAGGGTGGATGAGACAACCTTGAAGCGCCTGCCGTCCGGCCACACGACCTCGAGCGGCCGCGCCTCTCCCTCCTCGCTGGTCTCGCATACCACGCAGAGGTAGGTGCGCTCGCTCCTGAGCGGCACCCCGTTGGTGCCGGCGAGGGTGTGCGGCTCCGTCTGCCGCGGTGTCGTGTCATCCCAGCCTTCGCCGTGGCTTGCCGTCGCCTCCCAGGTTGTGCCGTCGGCCGCCTCCGCGGCCCGCCTTGCGCAGGCGCCGTCCTTCTCGACCAGCGGCTCTTCAAATGCCGTCCCCGCACCGTCCTTCTCAGCTGCGCTCTCTGCCTCTCGCACCATCTCCGCGTAGCCGCTGAGCGCCGCAAAGGGCAAGAACTGCGCGGCACGCGCCGGCCTGGTCTCACTCATGGTGGCCACCCACCTGTTCGGCCCGCGTCAGACCCGTGGCACAGGGCCGCAGGTCAACCCCGCGGAAGACGGCCGTGCTCCCAAAGCGGTCCTTTGCCCGGGCCTCAGCCCGCGCAAGGGCGCGCTCGGCGTCTGCCCGCCGGCCGGGACCAAAGAGCGGGGCCTGGACGGATTCGGCCCCCACGAGCCCGGTGAGGGCGATGCCCACGCGCCGGACGGGACGGCTGGGGTCGACCACCTCGCGCCATGCGCGAGAGACGGCGTCCCAGAGGGCCTCCCGGGAGTCGGTGGGGGCGGGGAGGCGCCGCGCCGCGGACGCCCCGGGTGCGCCCGCCAGATCGTCCCAGGCATACCCGCACCACACGGAGATACCGCTCGCGGCCTCTCCGCGCCCGACGAGCTGGAGCGCCGAGGCGTCCGTCATCTCGCGCAGTACCACGAGCGCCTCCTCGAAGGCGTAGTCTCGCATGAGCACCTGGCCGTTTGAGATTGAGTGCTCCTTGGGCTCGTAGGACTTTATCTGCGAGAGGGTGCAGGACTCGCGCCCCCATGCGTGGTCGATGAGGGTGTTTGCCGTGACGCCAAACTCCGAGCGCAGCTCGTTTGGGGGGATGCGCGTGACGCCGTGAAGGTCTCGTGCGCCCCATTTGAGCAGGCGGCGGGCCGTTCCGGACGCGATGCCCCAGATGTCCGTTATCGGTCGATGGTGCCAGACGCGCCTTCTGAACGCCTCCTCGTCGAGAACGCCCGTGTGGTCGCTCTCGTGCTTGGCGATGAGGTCGAGCGCGACCTTGGAGAGAAAGAGGTTGGTGCCCAGCCCAGCGGTGGCGCAGATCTTTGTCTCGCGCTCCACGTCCGCCATGAGGGCCCATGAGAGCTCCCGCGGCGTCATGTCGTAGAGCCGGAGGTAGGGGGCCGTGTCTATGAAGCACTCGTCAACGGAGTAGACGTGCAGGTCATCCGGGGAAATGCGCCGCAGGTAGATACCCACAATTTGTGACGATACCTCCATGTAGCGGCGCATGCGCGGGCGCACCATGAGGTAGCGCAGGTTGGACGGGATGTCCCGCACGCGCGGGCGGGGCGGGCAGCCGTGCGCCTTGAGGGCGGGGGAGACGGCAAGGCAGATGGTGCCCGGGCCGCGTGACGGGTCCGCCACAACAAGGTGCGTGGAGAACGGGTCCAGCCCGCGGTCGGCGCACTCTACCGAGGCGTAGAAGCTCTTGAGGTCGATCGCAAGGTAGCGGTACTCCTCTTCCGGCGTGGCCATGTCCCCTCCAATGCAAACGCGTGTTCGTTATGTGAACCATCATGCTCCAACCACCGGACAGAAATTCCGGAACACGTGTTTGCACAAAGCCGCCACTTCTTGTTCGGGTGTGGGCGTGCCGAGCGGCGCCGCTGTGAGACGAGCAGCGATTACTCAAGGTTCTTCTCGCTCCGTCTACCTGCGCATATGTGAATCTCTGCAGCTAGAACGCCCTTTCAAAAACTACGCTCGTCTCACGCAGGCGGCTATACTCAGCTCACACACCCTTCGCGAGAGGAGCCCCCATGAGATTCGTGCTGACTGGCGACACCGACTGCCCCATCGCCCGCATCGCGCTTGCGCAGGGCGAGGTTGTGCGAACAGAGAGCGGGAGCATGGTGTACTCGCGCGGCGTTGAGCTCGAGGGAGGGCTCAACACCAAGAAGAAGGGAATCGGCGGCGTCTTCAGCGCCATCGGCCGCTCCATCACGAGCGGCGAGTCCATGTTCGTCACCACGGCAACCGGGACCGCGCCCGACGGCGAGATAGCCGTGGCGCCTCCCATTCCCGGCAAGATCATGGAGCTCAAGATCGACGACGCGCACCAGTATCGCCTGAACACGGGCGCGTTTCTCGCCTGCGACGAGTCCGTGGACTACACGATGGTGAACCAGGGAATCACGAAGGCGCTCTTTGGCGGCACGGGCGGGCTCTTTGTGATGGAGGTCCACGGTGCTGGGTCGCTTCTGGTCTCGGCCTTTGGCGACATTCTTGCGCTGGACGTCACGCCTGACGCGCCCCTCACGGTGGACAACGAGCACGTGGTGGCGTGGGACGTGAGCCTGGACTACCACATCGAAGCTGCGAGCGGCCTGTTTGGCTTCACCACGGGAGAGGGCCTGGTGAACTCGTTCACCGGGGCGGGCCGCGTGTACATCCAGACGCGCAGCCTGGCCAACCTCGCCCAGGCGATGCACCCCTACCTGCCCACGACGTCCAACTAGCGGCGGGCGAGAAGAACTTCTCCTCGGAGCAAGAAAAAGCCCGGAGGCCACATGACCTCCGGGCTGACTTTGTATGGTCGCGGGGGCAGGATTTGAACCTACGACCTTCGGGTTATGAGCCCAATGCGACAGTGTCGTTTTTCTGTCGCGACATTGTCGCGGACTGGAGTGGTCGGTAGCGGTGTGGCCTGCCCTCCGCCGTGGCGATGAGATTCCTGTCGAGAAGCTGCCTGATGTAGCGTTGGGCGCTCCTGGTCGTTACGCCCAGGTACTCAGCGAGCGCGGCGGTCGTGATGTCCCCATCCCGGGCAAACAGTATGGTTGCCGCCTCGAACGCCCCGTCGAGGCCCTTGGATGCGGAAGCGGGGGTGATGGGAACGGATGCGCGGAATATGTCGCCGTCCTCGAGCGTGGCGGGTTTGCCGCTGTATGCCCTCGAGTACTTCTGGAGGTTCCGCATCCCGCTGCCCAGCTCCTCGGCGTATCCGAGCTGCGAGAACACCCCTGCGATGTTAGGGTTCTTTGAGATGGGGTTGAAGTTTGATCTTGAGACTGGCGAGTTCATAACCAGATGAGGCAATGTTGTTTGAGGGGAAGTGATAGCGCGCAGGTTGATTCCTGTGCGCGAGAACTAGGCTCGTGGTATACCGCCGAAGGTGGCTGGCGAACGAAAGGCGATGCACGAACGCGGATTTGTGACGAGGCGCGAATATGTCCTATTACGACCTGAATCATCCAATGATCTCGTTATTCATGGCGTGCGCAATTATTTACGCGCTCTTACTTATCGTGGGGATTCCGCTTGTGATCTGGCAGAGGCGCAGGCTGGCGCGCAGACAGGCTGAGCGCCGCAGACAAGTTATGGAGAGCGATTCTATCTCGGCACAAGATTTCCTTGAGAACTGGCGTGTTGGCAAGCGTGGATCAGGTCTTGGTTATGCCGCGATTGATTGTCCTGGATGTTATGTCATCCTCACGAATCCGGTCATACAGGTGAATGGTGACACTGAATACGAGGCCGTCTATGTGGGCCAGAGTGTGCGCGTGTGCTCACGCGTTAGACAACATTTCACAGGTCACGGCAACGGAGATGTTTACGCTGATGTGCGCGCCGGCAAGGATGTACAGGTGCGCATCATTCCGTGCGATGAGCAGGAGATGAATGACACAGAGTGTGATCTCATAGACACCTTCAATGCAACGAATTCATACAACCGGACGCGGGGCGGCTCGAGACGGCGTTGAGCATGGCTTGCGTGCGAGAGGCGGGGAGGGCACGTTGGTTCGGAAACGCGACATGTTCTGACAATAAAGAACTCCCTTGTATCTAGAGGAAGCTAAGGCAGCAATAAGGCTCACGGAGAAGGGCGAGGGGAGGTAGACCCTTAAGGATGTTGGGGTTCCCGCTTACTTCGATGCCAAGATGATTCCATGTCAGTTTTATTGGATGCCATCATTCTTCAAATGCTTTCTCAAAGACGGGTTTTCCCACGGGACCATTGGCCTGATGTATTCTGTTCGGACAGGCCGAGACCTGCTCCGGTATCATTAATTATGGATACGCGCGATCCTGCTAATGAATCGTTCTCTACAGAGCTAATTGCTACTCATCTTGAACTCGATGTGGCTGTTAGACGTACCTGCGGAGTGGCGTTTACTGGTTGTGGGGGCAAATGGTTGCCCGCCACTTTGAACTCTATGTTGACGAGTAGGCTGGAGGTGACCTGGACTAATGGGCTTCCTGTCTTATGTGGCATCGGCAGTTTTCTTGGGCGCGATGGCCAACTCTGTACGGAAAACGAGGAGGGTCCGGCGCGAGGAGAACGAAGAAGCAGAGAGGGTTCGTAGGAGAATCGAAGAGGAGCTGCGAAGGGATAGAGAGGAGCACGAGGCCTGGCTCCGGGAGCTTGAGGAGCGTCGAAAGAGAAATGAGCGAAGGAAAAGAACCGCGTTTCGGTTCTATGGCGACCTGGGCAGGGAGGAGTTCTCGCGAATAGTCGCCGAATCAAGGAAGGGCATCAAGAGACTGATCTCCATCTCGTGCACAGGTGCCACCGTAATAGGCGTGGTTAGGTCGCAGAGCAAGCTGACCGAGTGGACGTTCTGGCTCGACTTCAACGATTGGGGGCGTCTTACGGGCTCCTATTGGATTACAAGCGAGAACGACGACTCCGTTATTCCTAAGGTCGTAGGGGACAGGATTAGTTCCGCCATCATCTCTAAAGTTGGAAGGGTTAGGCGGCGAGAGCCTGCTCCTGAAGAGCCCCCCATCGAATTCGTGCCTTGTCCGAGCTGCGGGGTCTTTGTCCAAGCGGACTTGCCTGTTTGTCCGGAGTGTGGACGTCCGCTAAAGGATGATGAGAGGGATAACGCGAAGAGGAGCCGCAGGGACAACTCTGGACAATCTGCCATGGGTGACGAGAAGGCCCGCAACGCCTTTTTATTACTCTTGATGGGGTTTGTCGTTGCTGTCCTCGCCCTTGTTGGCATGCTGGTGTAGTGAAGCTCTTATCTGTGGCAAGAAATGTCCAGAACGATTGACGAGCGCAAAGCGCCCAAGATGCTGGACATCCCGGACTTCAGGCACACGACTAAGGAGAAGGCGGTCCAGCTCGTTTCCATGTTCGACCGAGTTGACCCTTCTGTTGCGAAGGCGGTCCTCGAGCAGTATCCCCAGTTTGCCAACATCCTCCTAGACTCCGCGAAGAACTGGAAGGAGAACGTCGGAAAGGCGTTGGAGGAGGGTGGGAAGGTCTCTCAGGAGACTAGGGGCGCGTGAATGTTTTTTCATAGTCTTCCCGGCGCGGCTCGCCGCTTGGGAATCTGCAATCTGTTGGGAAGGCTTCGAATTCAGGCTTCGTGTGACTGGTCACCCGAGGTCCGACAAGGTCCGACAGAGGTCCGACAAGATCTCGAGCCGAGGGGCGCGTCGGCGGCCGAGGTCCGACAGGGTCCGACAGAGGTCCGACAGAGGTCCGACAGAGGTCCGACAGAGCCGGGGGCAAGCTACGCGACTGTGTAGTACTGCATGGGATCGTTGGTCGAAG
>CALULC010000029.1 GCA_944321385.1 uncultured Atopobiaceae bacterium | reverse complement strand
GGTGGCGGTCCTTCTCGCCATGCCCTGTAACCGGGGGTGACTGGTTTCGACAGGGTGGGCCTGAGATGGGCAGCAGGTCGTGGTCTCCTCGCCACGTTAAACAGGGGTACCGTCAAATTGAATTGACGACAACAACTCTTACGAGCCTCTGGCTCTCGCTGCTTAATTAGATAGCGGCGCGTCAAACCGGGGATTGCTCCCGTTCCCGGGGCGACGTCATCTCAGGGAGATGCGCGCGCGGACGTAGCCGGTATGCCGCGCGCAAAGACCGAACCGGCTGGGATGCCAAGCGCGGGTGACCGGGTGCGCGGCGTCCGAGATTTAACCGGCCACTGAACCTGGAGACACCTGTCAGGGGTCTGCTTTGGACCGGAGTTCGATTCTCCGCACCTCCACCATGCACGCTTCGCGGCCGCCGGCCCTTCCCGGGTCTGCGGCCGCTGTCTTCTTACGTTGGGAGGTCCCATGCTGGACGAGAAGAACCGCGTCGCCGCACCCGCGCTCGTGCTGGAGGGTGGCGGCTTTAGGGGGATGTTCACGGCGGGCGTGCTCGACGTGCTGCAGGCGGCCGGCATCTACGGCTTCTCCAGCATCTGGGGCGTCTCGGCAGGCGCGGTGAACGGGGCGAACTTCCGCTCGCGCCAGATCGGCCGCACCATGCGCGACATCCTCGCCTTCCGTGACGACAAGCGCTTCATGTCCCTGTGGTCGTTCGCCACGACCGGCAACATGGCCGGCGCGGACTTCATGTACGACGAGGTCCAGAACCGCCTTGACCCCTGTGACCTGGAGACCTTCAACGGCAGCGACGTGCCGTTCTACGCCGTGGTCTCGGACGTGACCTTTGGCGTGCCCGAGTACCTGCCGGTGCGGCGCTTCCCCGATGACGTGGACTGCGTGCGCGCCTCCGCCTCGCTCCCCATGGTTTCGCGCATGGTGGAGATCGGCGGGCGGCGCTACCTCGACGGTGGGACCACGGACTCCATCCCCTACGGCGTGGCGCTGGGCCTTCCCGGCGAGCGCGAGGTGGAGGGGCATGTGCCGGCGAGCCATGCCCTCGTGGTGCTCACGCAGGACCGCGGATTTGTCCGCGAGCAGGCGGGCTCTTCTGAGCAGCTGGCGCTGCACTCGCACCGCTACGACGCCTACCCCTACTATCGGGAGGCGCTCTCCACGCGGGCGGAGCGCTACAACGCCCAGCGCGAGCGGCTGTGGGAGCTCGAGCGCAAGGGCACGTGTCTCGTGATCGCGCCCGAGGAGCCGGTTGCCGTGGGTGCGACGACGCGCGACGGCGAGACGCTGCTCTCGCTCTATGTTGCCGGGCAGCGCCAGGCGCGCGAGCGGCTGGAGGAGATCGCGGAGTTCGCGGGCGTCTAGGGGCGGATGCGGCGCCTGGCACTTCTCGCCGTTTCTCTCTGTTGGAGGGTGCTGTCCGACGGGCGCTTAAAGATTGACGCCATTGGAGGGCTGACGCCGCGACGCGTTTAATCTTCTTTGCGATTGGAGGGCGCGGCCCGACGGACGTTTAAAGATTGACGGCATTGGAGGAGGCCGTCCGGCGGGCGCTTATTGATCGACACCATTGGAGGACGCTGCCCAATGGGCGCTTAAAGATTGACGGATTCGGAGGGTCGGAGGGGCATTTGTCCGGGATGATTCCCAAAAAGCTCTCCAGCCGAGACAAAGTCTAAGCACGAAACGAGAAAAACCCTCCAACCGTGACGATCTCTAAGCGTGAAACGAGAGGGACCCTCCAATCGCGGCAAAGCCTAAGCGCAATAGAAAAGGGACCCTCCAGCCGCGCTAAACGTTAAGCGCAAATAGAGAAGGGCCCTCCAGTCGAGCCGGTCCCTAAGCACATTCGCACCGCGCTTTCCAACCGCGGCAAAACCTAAGCGCATGGCGAGAAGGACCGGGCTCGTTCACGCCGCGCGGAAGTTCTGTGAAGGCGCGCCGAGCCATACCACCTTCAGCGACTGGCATTCTTTCGCGCGTACCAACTTGTATTGTGAGAACGGTACCTTTCCGCTGGTAGAGAGGCATTTTTTACCATTTGCGGCACCTTTTGGGACGCTCACGGCTCTTCTCGCCACCTCTCAGGTTTCTTCTTAGAAACTAGACAATAGCTGAAAGTCTGTCTCGGTGTCATGCCATCCGCATGTAGGGGGCGGGGACGCAGGGTGCTGGGACACGGGGAAAGGCGGCAGATATGAAGCATTCGCAAGATAGGCACCGGACCAAGACGATGGGGGTGAGTTCTCGAGCTTGTCGTGTTGCGGCTGGTGTGTTTGCCGGCGCCCTCATGGCGGCGGCGCTTCCGGCGATTGTGCCCGCGTCGGCGTCTGCGGCGGCGGCCAACTATCAGGGTTCGCTCACGAGCGTTACCAGCGTTGAGCCTAACCCCGATCAGGCCAACCAGGTGATCATTACCTTCGACTCCGATGGCACCACCATCGAGGGTCGCATGACGTTCCTCGAGGACGGCATCATCCACTATGTGGTTGACCCGAGCGGGGAGTTCAACCCGTACGCGACCCCCAACAGCAGCTCTCACACGGCTCGCATCCAGGCCCAGCCTGACGATGACGAGATCTACGAGACTCCGGAGGAGGTTTCCGTCAACACTGACGGCGACGCGTTCACCATTACCGCGGGCGAGACCACGGTCTCCCTCGACAAGGACGCTGCCCTCATGACCATCGCCGACGGCGAGAAGACGGTCATGGAGGAGACCTCCCCGATCCAGTTCAACGGTAACGCCACGGTCCAGACGCTGGCCAAGGGCAACTCCGAGAACTTCTTCGGCGGCGGCATGCAGAACGGTCGCTTCATCCACACGGGCAACACCATCAACATCGCCAACGAGAGCAACTGGGTCGATGGCGGCGTTGCCTCCCCGAACCCGTTCTACTGGTCGAGCGGCGGCTATGGCGTCCTGCGCAACACCTTTGCTCCCGGTTCTTACAACTTTGGCGATGGCCAGGACGTTGTGTCCGCCACGCACAACGACAACAAGTACGACGCCTACATCTTCGTCTCCGACGAGTCCGAGGCCGGCGTCACCACGGTGGCCCAGGACCTCCTCACCGAGTACTACACGGTGACGGGCAACCCCGCTCTGGTTCCCGACTATGCCTTCTATGTGGGCCACTACAACGCCTACAACCGCGACTCCTGGTCCGACACGGCGCAGGACGGCTACGGCAGCTGGCCCATCTACGGTCATTCTGAGTTTGGCGGCGAGCCGGATTCCATCACCTACGAGAAGGGCGGCACCGGCGCCGCGATGAGCGCCAACGAGCATGTTGAGTCCCTCAACGGCCACGGCCCCTCCATCTACACGGATAACATCCCCGAGGGCGTGGACTTCCCGTACGAGTACTCCGCCCAGGCCAAGCTCAACGCCTATCAGGACTACGACATGCCGCTCGGCTACTTCCTGCCGAACGACGGCTACGCCACTGGCTACGGCCAGAACGGCTACAAGATGACCGGCGGCGTCAACGCCGACGGCTCGAGCTCCGATGCGCGCCTTGAGGCTGTTGCGGCAAACGTTGCTAACCTCAAGGAGTTCGCAAACTACGCCGATGCCCACGGCGTTGCCACGGGCCTCTGGACCCAGTCCAACCTCTCTCCCGACTCCAACTCCAACACGCTGTGGCAGACGCTGCGCGACTTCGAGGCTGAGGTCGAGAAGGGCGGCGTCACGATGCTCAAGACCGACGTCGCATGGGTCGGCCCCGGCTACTCCTTCGGCCTCAACGGCGTGAAGACGGCCTACGACATCGTGACCACCAAGGCCAACGAGCGCCCGCTCATCGTCTCCGTTGACGGCTGGGCAGGCACGCAGCGCTTTGCGGGCATCTGGTCTGGTGACCAGGCGGGCGGCGACTGGGAGTACATCCGCTTCCACATCCCCACGTTCATCGGCCAGGGCCTTGCCGGCAACCCCTACATGGGCTCCGACATGGACGGCATCTTCGGTGGCCACCACATCATCGCCACGCGTGACTACCAGTGGAAGTCCTTCGTCCCGCTCATGCTGGACATGGACGGCTGGGGCTCCTATGCCAAGATGCCCTACACCTACGGCGATCCCTACACCGGCATCAACCGCATGTACCTGAAGCTCAAGTCCCAGCTTCTCCCGTACATCTACACCTCCGCCGCCTCCGCGTCCAACATTGAGAATTGGACCGGCAACGATGACCTCGGCCTGCCGATCGTCCGCGCCATCCTCCTCTCCGACGACTCTGGGTACGCTGCGAGCACGGCCACGCAGTACGAGTTCACGATGGGTGAGGACTTCCTCGTTGCCCCCATCTACCAGAACACTGATGGCGACACCTCCAACGGCGGCCTGGGCGATGGCGACGACGTCCGCAACAACATCTACCTCCCGGGCGACGCGAGCACCATCTGGATCGACTACTGGACCGGCGATCAGTACACCGGCGGTCAGGTGCTCAACAACTTCGACGCCCCCATCTGGAAGCTCCCGGTCTTCGTGAAGGCCAACGCGATCATCCCGATGTACGAGGAGAACAACAACCCCGAGCCGATTACCGACACCAACCCGGACGGCACGGACCGCACCAAGCGCATCGTGGAGTTCTACGCCATTGACGGCGAGAATGACTACACGCTGTACGAGGATGACGGCACCTACATCGAGAACACGACCGACAGCTCCGATGCCGAGTACGGCGTCCAGGACAACATCTCCTACGGCCCGCACGTGGAGACCACCTTCACCTCCAAGGTCGCGGACGGCACCGCTATCTTCACCGCTGGCCAGTCCATCGGTACCTATGACGGCTACGACTCCAACCGCACCACCACCTTCGTGGTGAACGTGTCCGCCGAGCCCGGCTCCGTCGAGGCCAAGAACGGCGACCAGGTCCTCACGCAGACCAAGGTTGAGTCCAAGGAGGACTTCGACGCCGCCACCCCGAACGCCGGCGAGGCC
This sequence comes from uncultured Atopobiaceae bacterium, assembly GCA_944321385.1. GTDB lineage: Bacteria > Actinomycetota > Coriobacteriia > Coriobacteriales > Atopobiaceae > Thermophilibacter. The sequence continues at coordinate 14,298 of CALULC010000029.1, read as the reverse complement.
ATCTACTTCTACGACGCGGCGCCCAACCTCAACTCCAACGCCCACTCCGACGACGAGGGCGTTCAGAGCGAGGCGTTCACCAAGACCGCGATCATCTCGACGCCCAAGCTCTACGTGAAGTTCGCTCAGACCGACGTCAACAGCGCCACTCAGACGCTGACGGTCTCCGACTTCGAGAACGACGGCGACCTGCCGTCCGACGCTCTCAACGAGAGCCTCGCGATGCCGGCCAACCTCGCCGCTCCCGAGGACCAGAAGACCCCGGCGAGCATTACGCTCACCTGGGACGCGGTTGACGACGCCACGAGCTACGAGCTCCTGATCGACGGCACCCTCTTCAGCGTTGGCAACGTCACGACTTTCGATCACACCGACCTGTCCTACAACAGCACGCACACCTATCAGGTTCGCGCGCGCAATGACGGCGGCTACTCTGAGTGGAGCGAAAAGCTGCGCACCGCCTCCCTCAAGGATCCGTGGCGCAACGTTCCCACGCCCACGAGCGTCGACTGGGAGGGTGGCATCTACAGCAACCGCACTGAGGACAAGGCCTTCGACCACGAGCTGCAGACCGGCGACGGCGGATTCCACTCCGACGGGAACAACATCGGCCAGACCATGACGATCGACTACGGTCTTGCCTACGACTTCGACACGATGGAGTACTACCCCCGCGACGACGCCGGTAACGGCACCGTCACGAGCATGAAGATCGAGACGAGCCTCGACGGTGTCAACTGGACCGTCATTTCTGAGGCCACGAGTTGGAGTCAGGACGGCAACGTCAAGACCGTGCAGTTCCCCGAGAACGCCTTTGCCCGCTACGTGCGCCTGACGCCGCTCTCCTCTGTTGGTGGGTTCTTCTCCGCCAGCGAGATTGCCATCTACAAGGCAGACGGCTCCTCTGGCTTTGAGGTGGGCTCGCTCCCGAGCGCCCCGTATACGGTTGGCACCGAGGACGTCCAGCACCTCGGCAACGCCCTTGGTCGCGAGAACCGCGCGCCCTACGCGGACGAGTTCCAGACCCACGTTGCCAGCAAGGCCTTTGACATCAACAACAACGGCGTGTACGACGTGTACGACATGTCCTTCACGATGTCCAAGGTCTACGACGGCACCACCAAGACCGGTGCCGTTGACGGCAGCATCGCCGTCATCCCGAGCGCGACCTCGGTCGAGGCCGGTGACGTCGTGACCGTCGACCTCTACGCGAGCGATGCGACCAACGTCAACGCCCTGGGCTCCGTCATCCACTATGACGGCAGCAAGTTCGAGCTCGTCGCAGACAGCATCGAGGGAAGCGCATACCTCGCGGGCATGGAGGACAAGTCTTCCTCCACGACCACCTTCGACGACAATATCCAGACCGTGAACCTGGCCTTTGTGAACGAGGGCGACAAGGCCCTCTACAACGGCGCGGGCGTCATGGCAACGTTCCAGCTGAGGGCCCTTGCCGACGCGGACGTCACGCTCTCCTCCACCTCCTGGCTCGTTGGTCCCGCCTGCGACGCCAAGGTCGTTGAGTCCGACGGCACTGCGCCGGAGTTCCCCGAGGTTCCGGGCGCCCAGACCGCCGAGTATGGTCAGGACGCGTTCAACATCACCATGACGAACGACGAGCTGACCACCGACGACGGCAACAACGTCGAGAAGCTCATCCAGCAGGGCAGCTATGACGGCCTCTTCAATGGCTCCGACAGCATTGAGTTCGAGTTCAAGTGGGACATCGAGGGCAACCACGACGCCGAGACCGGCGAGCTCCCGAGCTACGTCAAGCTCCCGACGACGATGACGTTTGAGTTCAAGCAGGCTTCCTCGCTTGACAACGTTGAGATTCGCAACCGCGAGAGCGGCAACGGTTGCGTCAAGTCCCTCGAGGCCAAGATCTACTTCGAGGACAACACGACCCAGGACTTCTCCTTTGACTCGCAGGAGGCCGTCTACAACCTTGAGGTCAGCGAGCCCAACGCCGGCAAGCTGGTCACCAAGGTCGAGGTCACCCCGCTGACGAGCACTGGCGAGGCTGCGGGCAGCTCCCCCGACAACCGCATGCTGTCCCTGCGCGAGATCAACTTCAACTACACGACCTCTGCGGTCACTGTTGACAGTATCGAGCTGGGAGACAACCAGACCAAGCTTTACACGGGCGAGCTGGCGCGCGTTGACGCCAAGGCTGTCACTGCCGACGACGCCTATCCGTACGTTGACGTCACGAGCTCCGACCCGACCGTCGTGAGCGCCGTCGCCGTGGCGGATGCTGATGGGAACGTGGTCTGGTTTGTCCGCGGCAACAGCGCCGGCACGGCCACCATCACCGTTGCGTCCCACCTCGATCCCACGAAGACGGCAACGTATGACGTGACCGTCAAGGAGGGCGTGGACACCTCTGCCCTCGAGCAGGCGATCAAGGATGCCAGCGCGTATGGCGCCTCCGCGTTCACCGAGGAGAGCTACGCCGCGCTCCAGGATGCCGTCAAGGCCGCCCAGGACCTCATCGCGTCCGGCAGCTACAGCGCCAATGACGTTGCCTCTGCGGCCGTTGCCATTCAGGACGCCATCGACGCCCTCGAGATGCGCCCGGTTGACGAGTCCACGCTCATCAACACGAGCGCCGAGACCGACGTCACGGTCGTCGGCCAGTCCAGCCAGATGCCCGCATCTTCCGGCGAGGACGGCGAGGTCGACAACGTCCTCGACTATGACGACCAGAGCTACTGGCACTCCAACTACATAAACGCGGTCTATATGCCGCAGTACCTGATCTTTGACCTTGGCGCCGAGTATGACCTCACCGACGTTACCTTCCTGCCGCGTCAGAACGGCACCAACGGTGACATCTTCGAGGTCGAAATCCTTACCGCCTCCAGTGCCGAGGACCTCCAGGCGTACGCTGACAACGGCTACGAGGCAACCGCGGATTCTACGGTCGCGAGCCTGGGCACCTTCTCCTACGACAACAATGGGAGAACCCTGACTGATCGCACCGAGTGGCAGCAGGCTGCCTTCGCGCCGCAGACCACCCAGTACGTGATGTTCAAGGTGAACCACTCCGGCGGAGACGTCCAGGACCAGTACTGCAGCGTTTCCGAGATCCGCTTCTACGGCACCAAGACCGGCGGCACCACGCCGACCGTTGACAAGAGCGAGCTCCAGGCGCTTGTCGACGCCATCAAGGCTGAGGGCCTCAAGGAAGAGGAGTACACCGATGACACGTGGACTCCGTTCGAGAACGCCCTCACCGACGCCCAGAGTGTCCTTGAGGCAGACGACGCCACGCAGGACGAGGTCGACGCCAAGTTCGAGGCTCTCCAGAACGCCTACGACGGCTTGAAGAAGACCGAGATTCCGCCGGTGGAGAAGCCTGACAAGAGCGCTCTTCAGGAGCTGGTCGACCAGGTGAAGGACACCGACCTCTCCGGCAAGACCGAGGAGACGGCCGATCACTTCACGGCCGCGCTCAAGGGCGCCCAGGAGGTCCTCGCCAACGACGATGCTACCGAGGCGCAGATTGAGGCTGCCTGGAACGAGCTCAAGGCCGCCTACGACGGTCTTAAGGACGAGTCCGAACCCGAGCCGCCTGTCGTCAACTTCGACGACCTCAACGCTGCCATCGAGGCCGCCGGCATCCTGAACGAGGATGACTACACGGCCGAGTCCTGGTCCAACTTCCAGGCTGCGCTCGACGCCGCCAAGGATGTCGCGGCCAACAAGGACGCTACGCAGGAGCAGGTCGACGAGGCTCTTGCCAACCTCAAGACCGCCCAGGAGGCGCTTGACCCGAAGTCCGACACGCCCGTCGTCAACAAGTTCCCGCTTGCCGAGGCCATCGCCAAGGCAAAGGCAACCGACACGACCGGCAAGACCGAGGAGTCTGTGGCTGCCCTCAACGACGCGATCGAGGCCGCGCAGGCCATCGTGGATGACGAGAACGCTACGCAGGAGCAGGTCGACGAGGCTCTTGCCAAGCTCCAGACCGCCCTCGAGGGCCTCAAGGACGTCACCGAGAAGCCTGGCGGAGACGACCAGAAGCCTGGCGGCGACGATCAGAAGCCCGGCGGAGACGACCAGAAGCCCGGCGACGACCAGAAGCCTGGTGGCGACACCACCAAGCCTGGCGACGACGGCCAGCAGGGTGGCAGCCAGCAGGGTGGCAGCAGCCAGCAGGGCGGCGGCCTTGCCCAGACGAGCGACCCGACCTCCATGGTCGCGGTTCTCGCCACGGCACTTGCCGGCGCCGGCGCGCTCGCTATCTCCCGCAAGCGTCGCTAGCACCACCTCCGGCTCAGCCGGAACATAGCTCCAAGAAGGGGCGGCCCGATTCCTCGGGTCGCCCCTTTCGCGTGCCAGCGCCCCATCACCGCGCCCCAACATTTGAACACCCTGTGAGCACAAATTTCACCTAGCCTGACCAGCGGGGCTGCGCTATACTCTTAAGGCTTTTCCACAGAGCCCCGTAATCTCTGACAAAAAGCACGGCGGTTTGTCCAGAAGCCGTCATCCAAGCAGGTACGTAGGAGGAGTCAAGTGAAGAAGTCGACTCAGTTCGCCAAGGCTGGCGAAGTCGAGCGCAAGTGGGTGCTCATCGACGCCGAGGGCGCAACGCTCGGCCGTCTGGCCACCACCGCCGCCATGATTCTTCGTGGCAAGAACAAGCCGCAGTACACCCCCAACGCCGACACCGGTGACTTCGTCGTCGTCATCAACGCCGACAAGGTCGTCCTCACGGGCGTCAAGGCTAACCACAAGCAGTACTGGCGCTACTCCGGCTATCTCGGCGGCCTCAAGCTCGAGAGCTTCCGCGAGGCCATGGAGAAGCACCCCGAGCGTGTTGTTGAGCACGCCATCAAGGGCATGCTCCCCAAGACCACCCTCGGCCGCAAGCAGGGCACCAAGCTCAAGGTCTACGCTGGCCCCGAGCACCCGCACACGGCCCAGAACCCCGTCAAGATTGATTGGAGGGCCTAACGATGGCTGAGAACACCGTTGTCTACACCGGCACCGGCCGCCGCAAGGAGGCCGTCGCCCGCGTCCGTCTGGTTCCCGGCACCGGCAAGGTCGTCGTGAACGGTCGCGAGGCCATCCAGTACTTTGGCCGTCAGCAGCTCGTTGACAACGCGCTCGCCCCGCTGCGTCTCACCGAGACTGCCGAGCGCTTTGACGTCCTCGCCAACCTCGATGGTGGCGGCATCAACGGCCAGTCCGGCGCCCTGCGCCTGGGCATCGCCCGCGCCCTTCTCGACGCCGGCGAGTACCGTGACGACCTCAAGAAGGCCGGCTTCCTCACCCGTGACGCCCGTGCCGTCGAGCGCAAGAAGTACGGCCTCAAGAAGGCCCGCAAGCGCCCGCAGTTCTCCAAGCGCTAGTACTTCTCGTCATACGCTTTGCCTGGGACCCGTCGCAACCGCGGCGGGTCCCTTCTTGTGTGGATGCCGCGGGCAAAACCTCGCACCTAGTATGTCCTGCATAAAGCAAGCCTATAAGAGCATAAATGAAAGCCGAGAAAACACTTACTAGGTGCGGGGTTTCTGGCCAGAACCAGGCGAGAAGAACAATCCGTCTGTGAGGTTTGTTGCCGGTTTGGACGAGAAGATCGTCTCCTCGTGCATTTGTGCAACAATGAGTGGGTCTTTTTGCCAAGACCAGTTGGGCTCGTTGGTTGCCGTGGCCCGTGGGGAAAGGGAACAGAAATGAAGTACTTTGGCACAGACGGATTCCGCGGCGAGGCCAACAAGGACCTCACCGTTGAGCACGCTTACCTCATCGGTCGCTACGTTGGCTGGTACTACGGCGCGCGTCAGGAGCGCAAGGCCCGCGTCGTGGTGGGCAAGGACACGCGCCGCTCCAGCTACATGTTTGAGTCTGCGCTCGTCTCTGGCCTCGTGGCCTCCGGCGCCGATGCGTACCTCCTGCACGTCATCCCCACGCCGGGCCTTGCCTACGAGACCGTGGACGGCAACTTTGACTGCGGCATCATGATCAGCGCGTCCCACAACCCCTACACCGACAACGGCATCAAGCTGGTGAACGGCGAGGGCTACAAGATGGACGAGGATGTCCTTGAGCTCATCGAGGACTACATCGACGGCAAGGTCGAGGTTCCGCTGGCCACCGGCGACGCCATCGGCTGCACCGTTGACTACATGCAGGGCCGCAACCGCTACATCGCACACCTCATCGCGAGCGTCAACTTCTCGCTCCAGGGTGTGAAGGTTGGCCTGGACTGCGCAAACGGCGCGGCCTCCTCCGTTGCCAAGCCGGTCTTTGACGCGCTCGGGGCCGACGTCCGCGTGATCAACAACGCCCCCAACGGTTTCAACATCAACGTTGACTGCGGCTCCACCCACATCGACCGCCTGCGCCGTCACGTGGTCGAGCAGGGTCTTGACGTGGGCTTTGCCTACGACGGAGACGCGGACCGCTGCATCGCCGTGGACGAGCGCGGCAACGTGGTGGACGGTGATCTCATCCTCTACATGTGCGGCGTCTACCTCAACAAGCACGGCCGCCTCACCGCCGGCACCATCGTTCCCACGGTCATGAGCAACTACGGCCTGTTCAAGGCGCTCGACGAGGCGCACCTCTCCTACGAGACCACCGCGGTGGGCGACAAGAACGTCTACGCCTGCATGCGCGAGAACGGCTACAGCCTGGGCGGCGAACAGTCCGGCCACATCATCTTTGGCGACATCGAGTGCACCGGCGACGGCATCATGACGTCCCTGCGCGTGATGGAGGTCTATCGCGCCGAGCGCGAGAAGCTCTCCCAGCTCTGCTCGCCGGTCAAGCTCTTCCCGCAGGAGCTCGTGAACGTTCGCGTGACGGACAAGGACGGCGCCATGGGCGACGAGGCGGTTCTCGCCTCCGTCAAGAAGGCCGAGGAGTTCCTTGCTGGCCAGGGTCGCGTGCTCGTGCGCGCCTCCGGCACCGAGCCGCTCGTGCGCGTGCTCGCCGAGGCTCCCACGACCGAGCTCTGCAAGCAGGCCAACGCCATCGTGCTCGAGGCCCTCGAGCCGTTCAAGGCGTAGGCCTCCGCATTCAATCGACTGCACGAACCGATTGCGAGACGAGCGCATCGTCTGAGGGGGTCACATGTGCGGAATCGTTGGTTACACCGGTGGGAACCAGGCGGTGGGCTACCTGATTGAGGGCCTGCGCACGCTGGAGTATCGAGGGTATGACTCGGCGGGTGTCGAGGTTCTTGGCGCGGACGGGGAGCTGCACGGCGTCAAGTGCGCCGGTCGCGTGGCCACCCTCGCGGACCGCTGCGAGACGGCCAACCTCGTGGGCGCCACGGGCATCGCGCATACGCGCTGGGCCACGCACGGCGCCCCCACCGATCGCAACTCCCACCCTCACCGGGACTGCACGGGCCGCATCGCGATCGTGCACAACGGCATCATCGAGAACTTCCGTGAGCTGCGCGGCCACCTCAAGCGGGCTGGTCACGAGTTTGCGAGTGAGACGGACTCCGAGGTCATCGCCCATCTGATCGAGGAGGCTTGGGCGGGGCCTGCCAAAGGCGACCTCGTGGCGGCGGTGCGCAACGCCTGCCGCCGTCTCGAGGGGTCGTGGGCGCTGGCCGTGGTCTGCGCCGACGCACCTGGCCAGATAGTCTGTGCGCGCAACGGCTCTCCGCTCGTCGTGGCGGCTACCGACGACGGCGCCTACGCCGCCTCCGACGTGACGCCGCTCGCGAGCGTGACCTCCCACGTGATCCAGCTCGAGAACGGCCAGATCGCCCGTCTCGAGGCATCGGGTCGCGTGAGCGTCTACGACGAGGACGGTGCGCCCGTGGAGCATCCCGCAACGCTCGACATCGACTGGGACGCCTCCGCAGCCACGCTCGGCGGCTACTCCGACTTCATGGCCAAGGAAATCGCCGAGCAGCCGGAGGCAATCGAGCGCCTGCTCGCGGGACGCCTGGGCGAGAAGGGCGTCCACCTCGACGAGCTTTCCATGACGGCCGAGGAGCTCGCGTCGATTGACTTGGTCTACCTCATCGCCTGCGGCACGTCCTACCACGTGAGCCTCATCGCGCGCACGCTGATTCAGACGTGGGCAAAGGTGCCCGTCATCTGCGACTATGCCTCGGAGTTCAACTACGAGCAGGACGTCATCGTGACGCCCAACACGCTCTGCGTGATCATCACCCAGTCCGGCGAGACGGCGGACACGCTCACCGCCGCACGCCGCATGAGGGGGATGGGCTGCAAGGTCTTTGCCATCACCAACGTGCTCGGCTCCACCGCCGCCCGCGAGTCCGACGGTGCGCTCTACGTGCAGGCGGGCCCCGAGGTGTGCGTGGCGTCCACCAAGGCGTACACGGCGCAGATGGTGGCGTGTGCGCTTCTCGCTCTGCGTCTCGCGCAGGCCAGGGGAGAGATGGACCGCGCCGAGGTGGAGCGCCACTACAACGACCTCTGCACCCTGCCCGACCTCATTCGCGAGGTCATCTCGCGCTCGTGGCAGGACAAGCGCGCGGCCCCGATCTTCCGTCGCGCCCACTCCGTGCTCTTCCTCGGCCGCGGCGTCAACTCGACGACCGCCTATGAGGGCGCGCTCAAGCTGAAGGAGATCAGCTACCTGCACGCCGAGGCGTATCCCGCCGGTGAGATGAAGCACGGGCCGATCGCGCTTCTCGAGCCGGGCTTCCCGGTGGTCGCGATCGTCCCGGAGGACCGGGTGCACGATAAGACCGTCTCCAACATCCAGGAGGTCATCGCTCGAGGCGCGACCTGCGTGGCGGTGGCCACGGACGGCGATGAGGCGGTGGCCTCGCTCGTCGAGCACATCCTGTGGATCCCGCCCGTGGTCGACGAGCTTCTCGTCCCGATCGTCGCGGTCGTTCACCTGCAGATGCTCGCGCGCTACGTGGCGCGCGCCCGCGGCTGCGACGTGGACAAGCCGCGCAACTTGGCCAAGTCCGTCACAGTGGAGTAACTCATGGCAACAGCTGGCATTGGCGTGGACATGCTCGAGATCGACCGCATGGAGCGCGTGCTCAAGCGGCGGCCCAACTTCGCTCGGCGAGTCTTCACGGACGAGGAGCGCGCGTACTGCGAGAGGTGCGCCAGGCCCGCGGAGCACTATGCCGCGCGCTTCGCGGCGCGCGAGGCGGTGGTCAAGGCGCTGGGCACGGGCTTCTCGCAGGGCGTGAGCTTCCGCGACGTCTCTGTGGGGCGCGACGAGGCGGGCAGGCCCAAGGTCCTTCTTACCGGTCGGGCGGCAGAAGTCGCGAAGGAGCGCGGCATCCGTGAGATCGCGCTTTCCATCTCCCACACGCATGACGTGGCCGTGGCCAACGCCATTGCGGTGACCGACGACGTTCGCCCAGCGCCGGACGCAAGGCGCGACGCCGAGCGCGCGCTCGCCAACTCCTTCAAGGAGGCGCGCGCGGTCCTCGACGAGCTGGAGCGCGTGCAGGAGGCAGAGCTCGAGAAGCTCGACGCGTAGGGGTTCGTTCCGCGCAAGGGCAACAAGGCCGGGGGCGTCACAACGCCATAATGCTATGCTAGTCCGATGGAGCCACGGCTTCTCATGTTGAATAACACCTCCAAGGGGAGTGGAACATATGCAGCCCGTTCTTAACATCGATGACGTGAAGCGCGTCGAGGTTGCCCTTACGCGCGCGGGAGTGAGCGTCTCCGAGCTCATGCACCGTGCCGGCTTTGCGGCGGCGCGCGAGGCAATAGAGCTCGGAGACGTGGACAACGTCGTGGTCCTTGTGGGCCTGGGCAACAACGGCGGCGACGGCTGGGTGGCCGCGGAGGCGCTCCACGGCCGCGGCGTCAACGTCAGGGTCGTCTCGCCGATAGACCCGGACTCTCTGACGGGCGACCTCGCGCATCAGGTGGCCCTGAGCGCCGTGCGCGCCGGCGTCCCCGTGACGGTGGGGCCGTCCCGCGACGAGCTGAGCGAGCTTCTCGCCACGGCGGACGTGGTCCTTGACTGCATGCTGGGGACGGGCTTTCGCGGCGAGGTCAGGCCTCCCTTTGACATTTGGATCGAATGCGTCAACGCGTGCCCCGCGCGCGTGGTCTCGGTGGACGTTCCGAGCGGCCTCTCTGCGCAGACGGGCCGTGCCATGGGTGCCTGCGTGGTCGCGGACATGACGGTGACCATGCTCTCCCTCAAGCCCGGCCTGCTGGCAGACGACGGCCGTGACGTATGCGGCGCCATCGTGGTGGCGCCGCTCGCCGAGCAGACCGAGCGGCTTGTTGCCAACGAGGACCCGATTGCCTGGCGCACCGACCTCGCCGACTATCTCGACGCCGTGCCCACGCGCACCGCATCTGTTGACAAGTACTCGCGTGGCTCCGTTCTCGTTGTTGGTGGGTCGCGCCTCTATACCGGTGCCGCCATCATGGCCGCCCGTGCCGCGGCACGCATGGGCGCGGGCTACGTGACCCTGGCGATGCCCGCCTCCGCGGCGGCCGTTGCCCAGACGCACCTCCTCGAGATTCCCGTGGTCCCGCTCTCCGAAGACCCCGAGGGAGTGCTCACGGCCGACGCTCGCGAGGTTGTTCGCAAGCTCGCGGAGCGCTCCTCTGCGGTTCTCGTTGGTCCCGGCATGCGTTCGAGCGGGGGCTGCTCCGCCGTCGTCTCGGCGCTTCTCGAGACCTCCGTTCCGCTCGTGGTGGACGCGGACGGCCTCAACTGCATCTCTCGCCTCACCAACGGCGAGCTTTCCAAGTACCCCGAGGTCATTCGTCGTGATGCCCCGCTCGTGCTCACGCCGCATCGCGGCGAGCTGGGAAGGCTCGTTGGGTGCCCGGACGGCGTGTCCACCCTTGTTGGCCAGCTTGACGCCGCGCGAGAGATCGTGTGGGCTGACGGCGGGTCCGAGCTCGTGGTTGTTGCCAAGGGCACTGCGACGGCGTGCGTGAGCGTGGAGAAGGCCGTGCTGCCCAAGCCGGGCCCCGCCGCCCTTGCGACCGCCGGCTCCGGTGACGTCCTGGCGGGCATGATGGCGTCTATCCTTGCCCAGCACGCCGGCGAGGACGCCGACTGGGCGCTTCTCGCCGCCTATGTCTGCGAGGTTCACGCCTACGCCGGCTCGCTCGCGGTGGAGCGCGTGGGTTCCCGCGCCGTCATGGCGGGAGACGTCATCGACGTCATCGGCATCGCCGCTGACGCGCTTGACGAGCACGTTGCGTTTCCCGACGGCTTTGACGCCGAGTAGCGGGGCCGTCGACTGAGGGGAGGTCCTTCGTGGAGGGTGTTCAAGGGCCAGAGAGTCGCTGGTCGTGGGTTGAGGTAAACCTTGCCGCGCTGAGGAGAAACACCGCCGCGTTCAAGAAGAGGCTTGGTCGCGGCGTGCAGATGATGTGCGTGGTGAAGGCGGATGCCTACGGGCACGGCGCGGTGCCGTGCGCCAAGACCATGCACGCTGCGGGTGCGAGCCAGTTTGCCGTGGCCACCGTCTCCGAGGGCGTGGCCCTGCGCGAGGCGGGCATCGAGTGGCCGATCCTCATCCTTTCCGAGCCGCCCGTTGACTGCGTGCGCACGCTCGTGGAGTACGACCTCATGCCGGCGGTCTACACCGCGGACTTTGCCCTTGCGCTCGGCGAGGCGGCGGCATCCGCCGGCCGCGTGGCGCGCTACCACCTGGCGCTGGACACGGGGATGACGCGCATCGGCGTGCGTCGCGAGGACGCCGTGGAGCTGCGTCGTACGATTGACTTCCATCGCGGGCTGGAGTGCGCGGGCACCTTCACGCACTTCGCCACCGCGGACATGCTCGACGACTGGGACTTTGCCCTCCAGCTCAACCGCTTCACCGAGGCGATCGAGGCGCTGCGCGGGGCGGGACTGGACACCGGACTCGTCCACTGCGACAACACGCCGGGAACCATCCTGCATCCCGAGTGCCACTTCGACATGTGCCGCGTTGGCGTGGGCCTTTACGGCCTGCACCCTGCGGAGACGACGTTTGGTCAGATCGACCTCGAGCCGGTCATGAGCGTACGCGGACGCGTGGTGCGCGTCATCTATCCCAACGTCGGCGACGGCGTGGGCTATGGGCTCACCTGGCGCGTCCCCAAGAAGAACATCCAGGTCGCCACCGTTCCCATCGGCTATGCCGACGGCCTCGCGCGCGAGCTCTCCAACCAGATGGACGTCCTGGTGGGCGGCACGCGCTGCAGGCAGGTGGGCAACATCTGCATGGACCAGTTCATGTTTGCCGTGGACGTGAACACCACGCGTTCCTATCGCCCCACGAGGCCCGTGGAGTACGGCGACGTGGTCACGATCCTGGGCGCAGACGGCAAGGAGCGCATCACCGCCGAGGAGATGGCCGGCCTGCGCAACACCATCAACTACGAGGTCGTCTGCGACTTTGGGATGAGACTTGAGAAGATCTACACGTAAGGGGACGGCCACGGGCGGCACCGCCGCCGAGAGAAGGGGACTCGACCTCATGTCCGTCATGCACATTCCCGGCCACGAGCACCAGGGCCCGCGCGAAGTCTCGCTGCAGGAGATTCGCGACCTCATGGGCAACTGCCAGCTTTGCCCGCTGGGCGCCACGCGCACCAACCTCGTCTTTGGCGTGGGCAACCCGCACGCGCGCGTGATGTTCATCGGCGAGGGTCCCGGCCGCAACGAGGATCTGCAGGGTGAGCCGTTCGTGGGCGCTGCCGGTCACAAGCTGGACGCGCTTCTCAGCTGCGCCGGCCTCACGCGCGACGAGATCTACATCGCCAACGTGGTCAAGTGCCGCCCGCCCGGAAACCGCAACCCCAAGCCGGAGGAGATCGAGGCCTGCGCGCCCTTCCTGCGCGAGCAGATCCGCTCCATCTGGCCCGACGTCATCGTGTGCCTGGGCAACTTCGCCTCGCAGTTTGTGCTGCGCACGAGCGCGGGCGTGACGTCGTTGCGCGGCAAGCTCTATCAGACGGGGCACTTCACGGTGTGCCCGACGTTCCATCCGGCGGCGTGTATCTACCACTCCGACTGGCAGCCGCTGCTGGAGGCGGACCTGCGCATGGTGGGGGAGTGGCTCGCGGGGCACCCCGCGGGCGGCGAGGCGTCTCAGGGAGGTGCTCAGTGAGCGAGAAGAGCTTTCGCACGGGCTCGCGCGAGGAGACGATTGCGCTGGGCGAGCGGCTGGGGCGCGCCCTTGCTGCCGGTGACGTGCTCGTGCTGACGGGTGACCTCGGGGCGGGGAAGACCCAGCTCACCAAGGGCATTGCCGCGGGCATGGGCGTGACCGACGACGTCACGAGCCCCACGTTCACGATCGAGATGGTCTACGAGGGCACGGAGATGCCGCTCTACCACTTTGACCTCTATCGCCTGGACGACCCCGATCAGCTGGAGGATACGGGCATCTTTGACGTGCTCGGCGCCGACGGCGTGTGCTCGATCGAGTGGGGCGAGCAGTTTGCCGAGGAGATCGGCGACGCGCGCGTTGACGTCTTCGTGACGCGGCTCGACGACGAGGCCGCGCCGGGCGAGGAGCCCCCGCGCGAGGTTCGCCTGGTCGCGCACGACGCGCGAGGCGAGGAGCTTCTCGCCGCGCTGTGATGGTTTGCCGTCGCTGGACGAGGTTCTTCTCGCCATCGCGTCCTTGGCCCGCAATAACACGCACAGTTTGCCGTGCGTGTTATTTTTATCTGTGGATATGCAAAATTAAAACAAACCGTGCGTGTTATTCAAATTGAGAAAAATTCTCAGTTGATACAACATCTCAATATGCTATGATTCCCCTAGACCGAAGGGAGGTGGGACATGCCAGCGAGAAACACCATGCAGCGCCAGATCATTGCCGACGCCCTGCGCACGCTTGCCAACCATCCCACCGCCGACGAGGTCTACGAGGCCGTTCACGCGGAGCACCCCAGCGTTGGTCGCGCGACTGTCTATCGTACGCTGGGGAGGCTCGCCGACGAGGGTGTCATCGGGCGCGTGCGGATCAACAACGGCGCGGACCGCTTTGACCACCAGGCGTTCGCGCACTACCACGTCCGCTGCGTCCGCTGCGGTCGGGTGGACGACGTGATGGTCCCCGTGCTCGACGAGCGCGTGGAGCGCATGGCCGAGCGTGCGTCCGGTTACGCGATCTGCGGCCATACGCTGCAGTTTGACGGCGTGTGCCCCGCGTGCCAGGCGGCCGAGAAGGACGACGAGGCAACAACGGCCCAGGCGAGCGCCTGAGCCGCGTGCATAGGAGAGGGGCGGGGCGCTGCTCCGCCGCCAACACAACAAGGAGGTTTCACGATGGACAAGTGGGTCTGCAAGGTCTGCGGTTACATCTACGAGGGCGCCGAGCCGCCGGCGGAGTGCCCGGTCTGC
>CALULC010000028.1 GCA_944321385.1 uncultured Atopobiaceae bacterium | reverse complement strand
AGGCCAAAGAAGACCGTGGTGCCGTGGGAGCGCGGGTTCATGTTGCAGGAGCAGTGCATGGTGAGCACGTTGTCCTCGACGGGGAGCAGGTAGTTCATGACCGAGAAGATCGACTTCTTGATCTCACCGGAGTACTGGGTGCCCACGACGAGGATCATGCGCTCCTGGAAGTTGATGAGGACGGCGGCCTCGGAGTGGGTGCCGTGAACCTCGGGGTCGAGCTTGAGGGTGGGGGCGGCCATGACGACGAAGTCGGCCTCGCCGAAGTTGCGGAGCTCGTCGTCGGTGGGGCGAACGAGCATCTGGTGGACGAAGAGCGCCTGGCTCGCGAGCTCGCAGATGGCGCAGATCTTGCGGGAGTAGCGGCGCTCGGCACCAGCAAGGCCGTGGACGACGAAGAGACGACGCTCGGAGAGGTGACCGATGACCTCGTTCTTGATCTTCTGGTAGTTCTCCTCGGAGAACGGAACGTTGACGTTGCCCCAGGCGATCTTGTCGTGAACGTCGGGCGTGTCAACGATGAAGCGGTCCTTGGGCGAGCGACCGGTGTACTGGCCCGTGATGACGGAGAGGGAGCCGGTGCTCGTGAGCTCGCCTTCACCGCGCTCGACGGCGGTCTCGATCAGCACGGCGGGAGAGGCGTCGATGACGGTCTTCTCCTCCGTGTGGGCGATTCCGTAGCGCTGAAGTTCCTCGATGATCATGCGTGCCTCCTTATGGCGGGCGGCCTAGCCGCCGACTGTAGACGCATCGACGGTGCCTTAAATCCAAGTGCACCGGTTGAATATTATGGCACATCTTCCCGCTCGCGGCCTCATAAGCCCCATTCAGCTATCCAAGCGAACGATATACACATCTTGGGAATAAAGTTTTGAGAGATAGGGACGAGGAGAGGACCATCATGGCAACGCTCACCACCATCACCAACGGCAACCTGTCCGCAACCATTGACTCGGCCGGCGCCCAGCTCATGAGCGTGAGGCTCAGAGAGGGCGAGTACCTCTGGCAGGGCGACGGGCGCTACTGGGCGCGCCGGGCGCCGGTGCTCTTTCCCATCGTCGGCTGCCTGCGCGGAGGTCACGCCGTCTCCGCACAGGGAGACGTCACGCTCGGACGCCATGGCATCGCCCGTCTCTACGATCACGCCATCGTGAGCCAGACCCCCTCGAGCGTCACATACGAGCTCGCGTCAACGGACGAGACGCGAGCGTCCTACCCCTTCGACTTCCGCCTCAACATGACGTATGCCGTTGCCGACGGCAAGCTCACCCAGACCTTTGCCGTCACCAACACGGGCAACGTTGACCTCCCCTTCACGCTCGGCGGACACCCCGCCTTCAACGTTCCCGTGCCCGGCGAGGGGGGCGCGTCCTTCTCCGACTACGAGCTCGTCTTCCCCGAGCGCTGGACCGCCGAGGTGCCCACGATCGACCCCCAGGGCCTCCAGGACTTCTCCACGATGCACGAGCTGTTCCGTGACGCCGACCGCATGCGCCTCAGCCACGAGCTCATCGACGAGCTTCTCACCGTTGTCTTTGTCGACGTCCCCGGACGCTCGGTCAAGCTCGTCGGCCCTGCCGGCCACGGCGTGGAGCTCGACTTCGAGGGCTTTGGCTTCCTCGGCGTCTGGACGGCAACGAGCGACTCCCCGTTCGTGGCCATCGAGCCCTGGGTGGGCTGCGCCACCGCCTACGACGAGTCCGACGTCTTCGAGGAGAAGCGCGGCACCATCACACTCGCGCCGGGCGAGTCCTGCGAGCGATCCTTCTCGATCAGGCCGTTCTAACCATGGGACAAATCCGCCTTGCGAACACGGGCGACCTCGAGGCCGTCTGCTCAATCTACGACGCCGCGCGACGCTTCATGCACGCAAACGGCAACCCCACCCAGTGGCCTGGTGACTACCCCGGTCTCATTGACGCCGAGAAGGACCTCGAGGCCGATGCCCTCTGGGTGCTCGACGAGGGCTCAGGGCCCGTCGCCGTCATGAGCGTCCTGCCTGGTCCAGATTCGACCTACGCCGCGATCGAGGGCGAGCCCTGGCTGAACGACGAGCCCTATTGGGTCATGCACCGCCTTGCGGTCGCCGAGAGCGGCCATGGCGCGGGCACGTGCATGCTTGAGTGGCTCTGCGCACAGCATGACAACGTCCGCGCCGACACCCACGCCGACAACGTCCCCATGCAGCGAACGCTCGAGAGGTGCGGCTTCGTACGTCGTGGCACGATCTGGGTCGAGGACGGCACCCCGAGAATCGCGTACCACTTCGTGCGGCATCAGTAGCTCGTCGCGGGCAGTCAATACTTCCTAAGAGGAGCTCGTCTCAGGGTGCGGGGGTCTGTCGCTTGACGATTTGGCCCTCGTCTCAGGGTGCGGGGGCCAGTCGCTTGACGATTCGGGCCTCGTCTCAGGGAAAACCGCTGTTTTGGCTGAGACGAGCCCGCTTTCGTCAAGCGAGAACCCCGACTGGCTGAGACGAGCCTCTTCTCACAAAGAGTCACCGCACGAGCGCTAGAGCCAACCTTCTAGCGGCACGCGTCGACGAAGCTCTTCCACAGGGCGAAGTCGGTCTCCACCTCGCGCCACGTGTACTCGGGATGCCACTGAACGCCAACGCAGAAGCGCCTGTCGGGGACCTCAATGCCCTCGGGGACGCCGTCGGTCGCATGCGCCACAAGCCGCACGCCCTCGCCGAGACGATCGACGCAACAATGATGGGCCGAGTTGGCCTGAACGAGCGTGACGCCACCGAGGGCGCGCGAGAGGAGCGACCCCTCCTCGACCTCCACCGGGTGGCAGACGCCGTTCAGGATGCCGGTGTGGCGCCACTGGACCATGCCCTCGCAGGAGCCGAGGCTCGGCACGTCCATGCAGAGCGTACCGCCGAACGCGACGTTCAGGAGCTGCGTGCCACGACAGGTGGTGAGCAGCGGCTTGTCCGCAGCTACGGCGGCGCGCAGGAGAGGCAACTCAAAGGCGTCTCGCTGCGGGCAGAGAAGCGCGGGGTCGTAGGGACGCCCGTCTCCCCAGAGCGCGGGATTGACGTCAGGCCCACCCGGAACGGCGATGCCGTCCGCGCGCTCGACGTACTCCGCGATGACTTCCTCGTCCTCGGTGAGCGCCATCATGAGCGGCAAGCCGCCGGCGGCGAGAATCGCATCGACAAAGCAGTCGGCGATCGCCTCCTGGGGGGCAATCGTCTCCGACCCCTCCACGACGGGCGCCTCCCAGCGCGGGGCGACAAGAACAACTGGTCTTCTCGCCATGCTAGTGTCCCTTGATCGAGTCGAGGAAGTCACGGGCGCGCTGCGTCTTGGGGTGGTCGAAGAACTCGTCGGGAGCGCCCTCCTCGACGATCTGGCCGTCAGCCATGAAGACAACACGGTCTGCCACACGGCGCGCGAAGTTCATCTCGTGCGTTACCACGACCATCGTCATGCCACCACGGGCGAGCTCGACCATGACGTCGAGCACCTCGTTGATCATCTCGGGGTCGAGGGCACTCGTAGGCTCGTCGAACATCATCGCCTTGGGGCGCATGGCAAGCGAGCGCGCAATGGCGGCTCGCTGCTGCTGGCCGCCGGAAAGCTGCGCGGGCACCTTGTTGGCCTGCGAGGCAACGCCGACGCGCTCCAGGAGCTCCATGGCGTACTTCTCGGCCTCCTCCTTGCTCTGACCCAGCACCTCGCGAGGGCCGAGCGTCACGTTCTCCAGGATCGTCTTGTGGGCGAAGAGGTTGAACTGCTGGAACACCATGCCGAGCTCCGAGCGCATGCGAGCGAGCTCGCGACCCTCCTGTGGCAGGGGTTCGCCCTCGATGAGAATCTCACCGGAGTCGATGGTCTCGAGTCGGTTGATGGTGCGGCACATCGTGGACTTGCCGGAACCGGAGGGCCCGATGACGACGAGCACCTCCCCCCGGGCGACGGAAAGGCTCACGTCCCGAAGGACGTGGAGGTCCCCGTAGTGCTTGTCCACGTGGCGGAGCTCAATCACCGGCACGTTCTTGTCTGTTGTGCTTTCCTGGGCCATTGCTCCCGCTCCTAGCGAATGATCTTGACGCCCGTGCGATGCGCAACGTACACGGACGCCTTGTTAATGGCAAAGTTGATAAGGACGTATACGACCGAGACCACGAGGTACATGGAGAGCAGCGCATCGTAGTTGGTGATGAGCACGCGCGCGTTCTGCATGAGGTCGGGATAGCTCACGACGTAGGCAACGGTGGTGTCCTTGACCACAACGACAAGCTGAGCGATGAGCGAGGGGATGACGTAGCGGACAGCCTGGGGCAGCACGATCAGCCTCATCGTCTTCCATCGACTGAGCCCTATCGAGTAAGCCGCCTCCACCTGGCCCTTGGGAACGGCGTTAACGCCCGCACGGAAGACCTCCGCGAGTACGCCCGACGCCGCAAGCGCCACTGGCAGGGTGAGCATCCAGAAGGCGGGCATCCTGATGCCGTACTGGGGCACAACGAGGAAGAAGAAGTAGATGAGCAGGAGGCTCGGAACGCCGCGGAAGAAGTCCGTCACAAGGCGGCATGCGGCGGAGACGGGACGTGGCCCGCTCGTCCTACCGAGCATGAGGGCAAGACCGAGCACCAGGGCGATCGCACCCGCCGTGAGAGCGACCTCCACGGTGCCAACGAACCCTTGCAAGAGGAAACGCCACGTGGGCCACTCGAGAAGGAACGACCAGTACCGCGGAGCGAGCTGCCCCGTCACGTAGAACTGCCGAACAACGGCGGCAACCAGGGCGGCAACGACGAGCGCAGAGAGAACCGTCCCCACGGCGATGAGTCGCTTCGTCCTGGGGCCCGGGGCCTCATAGAGAGCCGCGCGAACGCTCGGCGCTGACTGAGTTCGCGCGCTCATCGGAGGATCCTCACCCTCTTGTCGAGGCGGTTGCCAACGAGAGAGATGACAAACGCCGTGAGAACGTAGCCGAGCGCCGAGACGAGGAAGGCGAGGATGCCCCCCGTGGCGCGGGTGTTGACGTAGGAGACCACGCCTGTGAGCTCCTGCGGCGTCATCGGGACCTGCGAGCCGAGCGCCGTGGTGAGCATAACGGCGATGAGCAGGTTGGTCATGGGGAGCACCGTGGTGCGCAGCGCCTGGGGAATCACGATGTGCCTCAGGATCTGCGTGAAGGTGAGGCCGATGGAGCGCGCCGCCTCGATCTGCCCTGCGCCGATCGTGTTGATGCCGCTCATGAAGTTCTCGGACCCAAAGGCGGAGCCGAGAAGGACCACGGTCACGATGACGCAGGTCCGCCAGGGAAGCACGAGCCTAAGCTGGGGCAGGGCGTACGCCACGAGAATGAGGAGCGCCACGCCGGGGATGTTGCGAAACACCTGGACGTAGAGCTCCCCAAGGCCCCTCAACGGGGCCACGGGGCTCACGCGGGCAACCGTCACGAGCACGGCGAGCACCATGACGAAGACGAACGAGACAGCCGTCATCGACCACGTGGCGAGAAGCCCATCGAGGTAGTTCTGTCCGTATGTACCGAGAAGCTCACCGAGCCCCATGACACCTCCTCAATGTTACGAAGGGACTGTCCCTTCGTAACATTACGCGCCGATCGCGGGAGGCTCTGGGGCATCGTCGATGCCCGCGCGGTCACCGATGCAGAGCTGCCAGAGCTCGGTCCAGAGACCCTCGTCCTGCAGGCGCTGGAGCCAGGCGTTCACGAAGGCAACGCCGTCGGAGTCGAGCGGAAGCCCGATGCCGTAGGCGTCAACGGGGCCAAACTCGTCGCCTGCGAGGCGGTAGCGGCCGGGGTTGCGCGTCATGTTGCCCATCTGCATGGCGGTGTCGATGACGTAGGCGTCGACGCGACCCTGGGAGAGCGCCGTGCGCGCCTCCTCGTCGGTCTTGAACTCCTGGATGATGGCATCGGGCGCGTACTCCTCGAGGATGCCGGGGCCGGTGGAGCCGGACTGTGCGGCAACGTTCTTCCCGGCAAGGTCATCGAGGGAATTGATGCTGTCGTTGTCTGCCATAACGAGAATGGACTGCTGCGTGGTGTAGTACGGACCGGCGAAGGAGATGACCTTCTTGCGGTCATCGTTGATGGAGTAGGTCGCAAAGACAACGTCCACCTGGTCGTTCTGCAGCACGGACTCACGAGTGTCGGAGGTCACCTGAGTGATCTCCTGCTTCGACTCGTCTCCGAGGATGTAGCGCGTGAGGAGCTGCGAGAGACCGGCGTCAAAGCCGCGGGTCTTGCCGTCCTGCTCGTTAAGGCTCGAGAAGAGCAGCGAGGTCTGAACGCCGCCCACGCGAAGGGTGCCAGCCTCCTTGACCTTGCTCGCCCACTGCGACGCGGCAACCTCGTCGTCGGTGGCAACAAAGCCGGAGGCAATGAGCTCGTCATAGGCGGCGGAGTCGAGCTTGGTCTCCTCGGTGGCCTCGTCCCCAGCGGGGGCGGGCGCCTCGCCACCACAGGCGCCAAGACCGAGAAGAGCGAGCGTGGCGGCGCCGAGGCCGAGGGCGGAGCGACGAGTGACGGAGATGTTGCTGAGGGACATGAGGGTTCCTTTCCCCTGGGTTTCCCATCCATGGTTGTTAATTGTACCCAGATTACTAGGAATTAACCCACGAGGACCGCCCCCACGACACTTCCCCGTAACCTCAACCCGAGGAGACCTGCAACGCCACGGTCAATTCTCGAAGCATGTTTCCTGAGAGAGGCCCGACTCCCCAGGAGCCGGGCCTCTCGAAAGTCAATGCGGAAGGAAATGCCGTGACGCTACCCCAACAGCTCCTCGACGTCGAGGGCAATCATGTACTCCTCGTTGGTGGGGACAACCATGACGGTGATTGCGGAGTCCGGCGCGGAGATCACGCGGGGCTCGTCGGAGCGCGGCGCGTTCTTCTCGGCGTCGATCTTGACACCCATCCATCCGAGCAGCTCGCAGATGCCGGCGCGGATCTCGGGCGCGTTCTCGCCGATGCCCGCGGTGAAGACCATCGTGTCCACGCCCTGCATCGAGGCGGCCATCTCGGCAAAGAGCTGAGAGACACGGTAGTTGAACATGTCGAGGGCCATCTGGCACTTCTCGTCGCCGTTGGCGGCACCCGCCTCGATGTCACGGGAGTCCGAGGAGACCTCGGACACAGCGAGAAGACCGGACTTCTTGTTCATCATCGTGTCGATCTCGTCGACGCTCATGTGCGCCTCGCGGCTGAGGTAGAAGACCGTGGCGGGGTCGAGCGTGCCGCAGCGGGTGCCCATGATCAGGCCGTCGAGCGGGGTGAGGCCCATCGTGGTGTCCATGCACTTGCCGTCCTGGATGGCGCAGAGGGAGGCGCCGGAGCCGAGGTGGCAGCTCACGAGCTTGTGGGTCTTGTCGCCCATCATCTCGTGCACGGTGCGCCAGATGAAGCGGTGGCTCGTGCCGTGGGCGCCGTACTTGCGGACGTGGTACTTGTCCACGACGTCGCGCGGGAGGGCGTAGCGCCAGGCGTGCTCGGGCATGTGGTAGTGGAACGCGGTGTCCGGGACGATGACGTTGCCGAGCTCGGGGAACATGTCGCGGCAGATCTCGATGACGTCGGCCTCGGCGTAGTTGTGCAGCGGCGCGAGCGGGGCGACCTCGCGGACCTGGGCGAGCGTCTCGTCGGTCACGACCGCGGACTCGGGGAAGTACCAGCCGCCCTGGACCACGCGGTGGCCGATGCCGCCGATGGGCTTGTCGACGGTCTTGAGGATGTCGAAGACGTACTTGATGGCGGTCTTGTGGTCCGGGAGCGCGACCTCGAGCTTCTGCTTCTCCCCGCCCATCTCCTCGTGTCCGACGAAGGAGCCGTCGATGCCGATGCGCTCGCAGTTGCCCTTGGCGTAGACCTCACGCGTGTCCACGTCCAGGAGCTGATACTTGAGCGACGAGCTACCAGCGTTGATGACAAGGACGTTCATGACTCTCCTCCCGCGGGGTCTCCCCCACTCGGCGATATAACACAGCACTCATATGATACGCCCGAAGAAGGCCGAAGTTGGCCTCACGTCGCTGAACGGGCCGGGCGTGGTTCTCTCCGGGAAGTGCGCTGGCGCCGGACAGCTGGCCTAGGCGGGAATGAGACCCTCGCCGAGGGGCTTGCCGCCAAGGACGTGCATGTGAAGGTGCATGACGGTCTGGCCCGCAGCGGCGCCCGTGTTCATGATGCAGCGGAACCCAGACTCGGCAACGCCGCACTTCTCGACAACCGCCTTGACGGCGCGCTCCATCGAGGCAAGCGTCTCTGCCGGGACGTCGTCGACGAAGTTGTCATGATGCGCCTTGGGTACCACGAGCACGTGGACAGGCGCCTGGGGGTTGAGGTCGTTGAAGGCCACGACGTGCTCGTCCTCGTAGAGGAACTCGCTCGGAATCTCGCCGTTTGCGATCTTGCAGAAAATGCAGTCAGACATGGTGCCAGTCTCTCTCTTTCTATTCGTTGATGTAGGCCGTGCTCGGAGCCGATGAGGTGTCCGTCGTGGCAGCGTTCTCGTCGGTGGCATCGAGAAGGACGCGCACCTTCTGTTCGGCGCTCGAAAGTCGCTCGCGCAAACTCTTCAGAAGCTCCACGCCGCGACCGTAGCGCTCGAGCGAGTCCTCGAGCTCGAGGTCCCCAGACTCAAGGGCTCGCACGATCTGCTCGAGCTCGATCGAGGCCTCCTTGAACGTCATGTCCTCGATTCTCCTGGGTTCGTCAGCCATGTCTATCCCCTTTCCGGGCTCTGCGCCCGTCCTTGATTGACCTTGGTAACCGTTGCGTCAAACGACCCGTCACCAAGAAGCACGCTCACGACGTCTCCAGGCACGAGAGCCGAGGCGTCCTTCAGCACGCCTCCCCTGGCATCGCGCGCTATCGCATAGCCGCGCGCCAGCACGGAGAGCGGCGAAAGCGCGTCGAGCGACGCGGCAAGACGAGAGAGCGTTGACTCCGCGGGCTGGAGCATTTTGCCCGCAGCCCCCTCGAGTCGCGAGGCGAGCTGGTCGCAGCGCTCCCCCGAGCGCGTGAGTGCGCGAGGGATGGCGTCATGGAGACGCTGCTCGGTCTGCATGAGGTCCGTCGCCCGGTCGCGCACGGAGGCGAGAGGGTCGGTGAGGCAGCGGCGAGCTCCCAGCGCGTCGAGCGCCACGCGGCGCCTCGACAAACTCGCGTCGATGCTTCCCGTCATGAGCCTGGACGCGGCGTCGACGCGCTGCCGGCGAAACTCGAGCAGGGACGACATGGCCCGGCCGAGCCTCACCTGTCTCTGGAGCATCTGGCGCTCCACCTCGTCGATCGCCGGGGCAACTGACTCGGCAGCCGCGGTGGGGGTGGAGGCTCGGCGGTCGGCCACCATGTCGGCGATCGTGGTGTCCGGCTCGTGGCCGATCCCCGACACCACCGGAACGGTACAGGCCGCTATGGCGCGGGCAAGCCCCTCGTCGTTGAAGCACATGAGGTCCTCGAAGGAGCCTCCCCCTCTAACGAGCAGAATCGCGTCTGGTTTGGAGGCAACCGCGATCCCGAGTGCCCTAATGATCGTGGCCGGGGCGTCCGCCCCCTGAACGGAGCAGCCCACGACGTCAATCTCAACGAGCGGGTTTCTTCTGGCGAGCGTGCGCTTCACGTCCTCGATGACGCTTCCGGAGAGCGAGGTGACCACGCAGACGCGCGAGCAGAACGCGGGGACGTGGCGCTTTCTCGCCGGGTCCATGAGGCCCTCGCGCTCCAGCGCGCGTGCGAGCTCGGCGACCTGCTGCCTGAGCAGGCCCTCGCCGGCGGCCTCCACCTTGCTGGCGACAAAAGACAGCTTGCCCGAGGCCTTGTACACGTCAAACTTGCCCGTGAGCTGCACGGCGAGGCCGTCTCTCAGCTGAAAGCCCATCTTGGCGGCCGTGCCGCGCCAGACGATGACGCTCATCGAGGCCCCATCGTCCTTCACCTCGAAGTAGCAATGACCTGAGCGCGCGTTGGGCCCGCGGAACCCCGACACCTCGCCGTTGACGACGAGGGTAGGCCACGAGGAGACGGCGCCCTTGGCGAGGGCGACCGCCTCGGAGACCGAGACGGCCTGTGCACCGGACATCAGTCATCCCCTCTGCCGCCGTAGCGGCCGAGAAGATAGAAGAGCTGGATGAGAGAGGCGAGCGCGGCCGCCACGTAGGTGAGGGCGGCAGCCGTGAGAACGGCGCGCGCGCCCTTCTCGTCCAAGCCCGACCCAAAGGAGCCGAGGTAGGCAACGGCCCTGCGGGAGGCGTCGATCTCAACGGGGAGGGTGACGAGCTGGAACACCACGGACACCGCGAAGAGGACGATGGCGAGCTGCACCAGGCCAAAGGCGTTCATCATGACTCCCAGGAGCAGCACGATCAGCCAGCCCTGCTGGGCTATGTTGACCACGGGGACGAGGGAGGTCCGTAGCCGATAGAACCCGTAGCCCTGAGCCGCCTGAATGGCGTGGCCCGCCTCGTGGCAGGCAACGGCGACTGACGCCACGGAGGCGCCGCGGTAGTTGTCGTCCGAGAGATGGAGCATGTTGTCGCGAGGGTCGTAGTGGTCCGTGAGAGAACCCGGGACCCGCGTGATCCCCACCCCGGGCGCTCCGCCCGTGAGCAGCATCTGTCGGGCCACCTCTGCCCCCGTACCGGGGATTCCCGCATCGACCTTGGACCACTTGCGGTAGGTGCTCCTGATGTACGCCTGCGCCCCGAGCCCCAGAACGAGGGCGACCAGGACGACCAGCAGGTACGCCGGATCCATTCCGTACCCGTAATAGAACGGCATCTCATCCTCCAATCGGCTTTCAGACGATTCTACCCGAGGGGACGGACGATAATACCGAGCCCGGGGGCGTCAGAGAAGCTCGAGCCTTCCCTCACGAACGGTCAGGCCCACCTCGCCCTCGAGAAGCCTCGAGAGAGTCGCCCCGGCAAGCTCCCATCGCCACCCGCACGCCAACGGGGACGCGTCCCGGTTCTGAACGAACTCGAGGAGGTCGTCTCGCGTGGCTATGAGCTGGGTGGCGACGCCGCTCTGCTCGGACACGAGGCGGAGCACCGCATACATGAGGTCGATCACGCTCTCCGTGTCTGCGGACGGGCGGGTGTGCCGCGCGATCTTGGGACAGGCGTCCGGCGGGCATCCCACGCCCGCCTGGACCGCCTCAAGCAGCGAGCGCGCGTCGCGCTCGGAGATCTGGTCGGTGCCGCGGATCTTCCTCAGTCGCTCGAGAGAAGTGGGGTTACGCTTGCAGATCTCGACGACGACCTCATCCGAGGCGACCCACTTTCGAGGCAGGTCACGACGAGCGGCAACGTCCTCCCTCCAGGCGCAGACCTCCCGAGCGACGGCGAGCTGCCTGCGCGTGAGCGAGCCAGCCCTCCGCAGGCGAAGATAGGCCTCGTTCGGGTCGCGCCTCAGGCGCTCGGGATCACAGAGGCGCCCCATCTCGGGCGCCACCCACGAGAGGCGGTCCCTCTCCACGAGCTCGTGCATCATGCGGTCGTAGATGCCCGGAAGATACCTCACGTCGTCCTCGGCATAGGTAAGCTGCTCGGGATCGAGCGGACGGCGCGACCAGTCGGTGAGCGACTCCGCCTTGGGAAGGCGCACCCCGCAGTAGGACTCGACGAGGGAGGCGTAGCTGATCTGCTGCCTCAGGCCGAGAAAGGCGGCGGCGAGCTGCGTGTCAAAGACCGGGGCGCAGCTCACGCCCAGACCGTCGAGAAGCACCTCGAGGTCCTGGCTGCACGCATGGAAGACCTTGGTCACCGAGGTGTCTGCAAGAAGATCGACAAGCGGTGAGAGGTCGTCGATGAGGATGGGGTCGATCGCGGCAATCCTGTCCGCTGCGGCAACCTGAACCAGGCAGAGCTTGGGGAAGTAGGTTCTCTCCCTCAGAAACTCGGTGTCGACGGCGATGACTTTGGCGGAGGCGGCGTGCTCACAGAACTCGGCAAGCTCGCTTGAAGTGGAAAGGTACAAGTCGCTCGATTCTCCCCGCTTTGGATTTGGGGTTACACTAGAGGTCAGACTTCGACGCAAAGCCATCCCATGATACCCAATCGTGGGCAGGGGCCGGAGAGGAGATTCGTGCGAACTCTCGTCATTCACAACCCGCGTTCGGGCTTTGGCTCCGACGCAGTCTTCCAGTTTGAGCGCTCGCTCCTGCACGAGGGCGACGAGTGCGTCATGCGGGTCCTCGACTCTGACTTCACGCCTCGGGAGGCATGCTCGGACGTCGAGGACTTCGACTGCGTCGTCCTCTCCGGCGGAGACGGAACCATCTCCTCTTTGCTCTACGAGCTTCGCAACAGGAGCGTCCCGTGCTGCATCTTTCCCTCCGGGACCGCAAACCTCCTCTGTGCGAACATCGGCAACGCCCCGGAGCCCTCGGCGCTCGCGCGGGCGTGCAGGATCGGGAAGACCACGAAGCTCGACCTCGGAGAGATCTCCTGGACGCCGGAGCTGGGGTCCCCCTGCAAGCGAGGCTTTGCCCTCATGTCGGGAACGGGGTTCGACGCCCAGCTGATGCAGGCGGCTCTCCCCAACAAGGCGATCATGGGCCAGGCGGCGTACTTCGCCGCGGCGCTCGCCAACCCAAGGCCCAAGGTCGAGCACTTCACCATCACCGTGGACGGGGTGAGCCACGAGCGGGACGGAATCACCTGCATCGTTGCCAACAGCGCGATGATTCAGGGCGAGATCCAGATAATCCCCGATTGCCGGATGGACGACGGCCTTCTCGACGTCATCGTCGTCGAGACCTCTGACGCCACGCAGCTCCTCAAGCCCCTCGCGTTCGGTCTCGTTGACAAGAGCGGCAAGTCCATCGGGCGGCCCCACATCGAGTCCTTCCGCGGCTCCCACATAAGGATCGAGTCCTCCGAGCCCGCCCCCATCGAGGTTGACGGCGAGGTCATGCCCGGGCTGACGCGCTCCTACGAGGCACGTGTCCTTCCCGGTTCCGCGCGCGTCGTCGTTGACCCCATGAGCCCCTACGGCTCCGCGGACGACGGCTCGTCTCGCTTCGGCGGCTCCGAGGTAATCGCCTACCCAAAGTAAGATTGGCTCAAGCGGGCCCACGTGCCCGGCAGACGCCTACAGGACAAGCGTCAGCAGGGCGTAAGACCCCATTCCAGTCAGTGCGCACCAGATGAGCGAGCCCGTCCTTCTCGCAACCAGAAGAACGGCGACAGCCGCCACGAGGGGCTCCCACGAGAAGGCCTTTGACGGGTCAAAGAGGTCGTTTGCGACGAGGGCGGCAAACGCCGCGGGCGGAATGAGGCCCAGCGCGTCGCTCACGCGTGGAGAGAGCTCCCTCCCCTTGAGCGCGAGGAGCGGGATGCACCGACACGCGAGGATGACCAGAAGAACACAGGCGTAAAAGACGAGAAAATCACTCGTGGTCATGTCCGGCCCCCTCTCTTGACCGAGGACCAAGAAGGATCCCCGCAACGACGCCGACGAGGGCGCCCAGGAGAACGGCAATGGAGCCGAGCCCCAGGGCCTTCAAAACGATGACCCCAAGGGCAGACGCCACGGCACAGACGACCGTTCTTCTCGCCCACTCACGACACGCGAGCAGGCAGATGAAGATCGACGTCATCGCAAAGGACATGATCGCCGTGGGGATGGCGAGGGCGGGCCCCACGATCGCCCCCAGGGCGTTTGCCAGCGCCCAGCTGAACATGCTCATGAGGTTCACTGCCGTTGCCTTTGTCGCGTTCCACGAGTCATCAGCCGAGAAGCGCTCGAGGTTCACGCCAAAG
The DNA here is from genome assembly GCA_944321385.1 of uncultured Atopobiaceae bacterium. Classification (GTDB taxonomy): domain Bacteria; phylum Actinomycetota; class Coriobacteriia; order Coriobacteriales; family Atopobiaceae; genus Thermophilibacter. The sequence goes on along the minus strand of CALULC010000028.1, from coordinate 5,618 downwards.
CTCTCGTCGGTCACCGTGGCGGCAAAGAGGGCGGCGAGGGGACGAGAGGCACCGGCGAGATAGGGCGAGAGCGCGGCGGAATAGAGCAGCTGCCTGGTGCTCACCAGAGACACGCTCGCAACCATCGAGAGGACCGGGGTTCCAACCAGCGCGAGGGAGGACATCATGAACTGCCCCGCCCCCGAGTAGAAGCTCGCGGAGAGAAGAAAGGCCATGAGCGGACTCAGCCCCACCTCCGCCTCCATCACGCCGCACGGAATGCCAATCGTGACATACCCGAGCATGACGGGAAGGGCCGCGGAGAGGACGGGGGCCACGCCAGTGCGGACAGACATGGCCTACCTCGCGTCCGCCGGAAAGCGAACGCCCGTCTGACAGCGTATCTCGTCCATTACGGAAAGGGAGTCGATGGTAACGGCCTCAAAGCGCTCCCGTGCGGCAAGGGCGTCCCCCTCGCCTCGCGCCGCGCGGACGAAGTCGGAAATCTCGCAGACCATGTCTCGCTCGGGAAGCTCGCTCTCCACCGGGGTCACGGAGGCCCCCTCCACCCTAAAGACCATCCCACGGTCCTCGTGCGTGTGCACCCTGAGGTTCGCGGGGCAGGACACCTGGTCCCAGGCGAGGGTGCCGCACTCCCCCTCCACCTGCGAGGAGACGACGTCATCGGTCAGCTTCCCGTAGGAGAGGCACACGATCTTGTCCCCGTACCCGAGCAGGGCCTCGCCGGCGAGGTCGATGAGGCCGTAGGGGTCATCCTCCGTCGCCCCGTCCGCCAAAGACGTGACCGCAAGGGCGTGAACCTTCTCGGGACGCCCAAAGAGCGCGACGGCCGGCTCCACGCAATAGACGCCGATGTCCATGAGGGCACCGCCGGAGAGGGTCGGGTCAAAGACGTTGATGCGCTCGCCCGCCCTGAGTCGAGCGATGCGGGAGGTCACCTTTGAGAAGCGGAACGTGGCGAGTCTCACTTGACCGAGTTCCTCGGCGACGATGCGTTCGATCGTGGAAAACGCGGGGACGTGCAGACTCCTCGTAGCCTCCAGGGCAACGACGCCGGCCCTTCTCGCCTCGTCGAACACCATCCTCGCCTCGGCCTCGTTCGAGGCGAAGGGCTTCTCCACCAGCACGTGCTTGCCTCGGCGAATCGCGGCGAGAGCCTGCTCTGCGTGGAGGGCGTTGGGGCTGGCGACGTAGACGGCATCAACCTCGTCACAGCCAACGAGGTCATCTACGTCGTCGAAGAAGCGTCGCGCACCAAAGGGCGCCCCAAACTCCCTTGCCCGCGCCAGATCCCTGGAATAGGCGGCAACGTAGTCAGCTTCGCCAACGTCAGCCAAGGCAAGCAGGAACTGCTCCGCTATCCCGCTCGTGCCAATGGTCGCAAACCTCAACATGCCCACCGGCCCCCTCTCTCGCCCTCCCGATGATACCCCCTCGTGACAAAGGGGTCGTAGCCCATTGTCACACGTGACAAAGGGGTCGTAGCCCATTGTCACACGTAGCCCATTGTCACACGCACGAGCGGCCCACGGGTGCTATGGTTCTTCTGGTAGAAACATCGATGGGAGAGTCATGTACGAGTTCGAGGGAAGGATTCGCTACAGCGAGTGCGACGACACAGGCCGTCTCTCCATCTTCTCCCTGGTGAACTACTTCCAGGACTGCTCGACGTTCCAGTCCGAGGAACTCGGTCACGGGTTTGCCACGCTCGTGCCCCGCGGCATCGCATGGATCCTCGCAAACTGGAGGATTGACCTAACCGAGCTCCCCCCGCTCGGTACGCGCGTGCGCGTTCGTACCTGGTGCTACGAGATGACGCGCTCGCACGCGCTCAGGTGCTTCTCCCTCGAGGACGAGGCTGGTCGCACGCTTGCCGTTGCGGACTCGCAGTGGTTCGTCTTCGACCGCTCGACGGGCCATGTTGGCCACGTCCCCGATGACCAGCGCGTCTACCTCAGCGATGAGCCCCGTGCGGACATGGCGCCGCTCGACAGGAGGCTTCGCGTGAGCGGCGAGGCGGAGCGCTGCGCAGAGCGCGTCGTGAGAAGGCACCACCTCGACACCAACAACCACACGAACAACGCCCAGTACATCCAGTTCGCGGTCGAGGCGCTCCGCGACCTTGAGCATGCGGACGCCATTTCCGGAATCGGGGTACAGTACAAGAAGATGGCGCTTCTCGGTGACGTCGTCGTACCGCTCGTCAACACATGCGACGAAGGCTATGACGTCTGCCTCACCGATGGCGACAAGATCACCTATGCCATCGTCCGCCTGAGGACACGGTAAGGGGAAATGATGACAGTTCACGTATCCGCGGCACTCATCTGCCGCGACGGAAAGCTGCTGGCAGCAAGAAGATCTGACGAGGCAAACGAGGGGCTCTGGGAGCTGCCCGGAGGAAAGATCGAGGAGGGCGAGACGGGCGTGGAGACCCTCAAGCGCGAGCTCGAGGAGGAGCTCGGCTGCTCGGCGGGTTCGATGTGGCTCCTCGACACGGTCGAGTACGAATACCCGACCTTCCACCTCTCCATGGACTGCTACGTCTGCTCACTTCCCAAGGACGCCATGCCCGCCGCAACCGAGGGAATTCACAGCGAGATACGCTGGCTCTCACGAGACGAGCTCTTTGACGTGGAATGGCTCCCCGCAGACCTCGCCTTCATGCGCAAGCTCAGCTTCTATTGGGACGAGGCGTTCTCCGACCAGCTGCTCTAGAGAAGGCGAACCTCGCCCTTTGCCCTGATATGATGATTGCCAGATGGGAGGCGAACATGCAAGACCCTGGCAACAACGCGCAGACGCGCTCACCGATTCTGGCGCCCAGCATCATTGAGACGGCAAGCGCCACGACAGATCCGGACAACTCAAACTCGGGACCCGTCGCATACGTCCTATTTGGAGTCGTCGCCGTCTTGATGCTTCTCCTCGTGCTGCTTGTCACCAGCATCATCGGATCGCTTGGAACCTACGTCTCAACGGACATCGCGCTGAACAACTCCCCCATCGATGTCGAGGACCTTCGCGACATCGACGAATTGCTCGAGGAGGACCACCTCCAACGCTTCTTTGAAAACGAGTCCGAGCTCACGGCCTAAAGAGAGGGGCTCCCATGAGTCGAGCTGACGACATCTTCATCTCCATGTGCTCGGACATCATCGAGCATGGCACCACCACCGAGGGCCAGAGGGTACGTCCCCACTGGGAGGACGGAACGCCCGCCTACACGATCAAGCGCTTTGGCGTCTGCAATCGCTACGACCTGCGCGAGGAGTTCCCCGCGCTCACGCTGCGCCGCACCGCCCTCAAGTCTGCGATGGACGAGGTTCTCTGGATCTACCAGCGCAAGTCCAACAACATCCACGACCTCAAGCCCCACATCTGGGACGAGTGGGCAGACGAGACAGGATCGATCGGCAAGGCCTACGGCTTCCAGGTGGGCGTGAAGAGCCATTACCCCGACGGCGACTACGACCAGATGGATCGCGTTCTCAAGGACCTGCGAGAGAACCCCTACTCGCGCCGCATCATGACGAACCTCTACACCTTTGCAGATCTCTCCGAGATGAACCTCTACCCCTGCGCGTTCAACGCGATCTACAACGTGACTCAGGAGAGCGGAGAGGACCGCCCCACGCTCAACATGGTGCTCGTCCAGCGAAGCCAGGACGTGCTCGCGGCCAACAACTGGAACGTCTGTCAATACGCTATCCTGCTCATGATGGTGGCGCAGGTATCAGACATGAACGCCGGAGAGCTCGTCCACATGATCGCGGACGCCCACATCTACGACCGTCACGTGGACATCGTGCGCGAGCTCATCTCGCGCCCCACGTTCCCCGCACCCTCCGTGCGCCTGAACCCCGATGTCACGAACTTCTACGACTTCACGCCCGACGACCTGATCGTCGAGAACTACGAGCACGGCCCGCAGGTCAAGAACATCCCGATCGCCGTCTAACCCACCGGCGAGAAGGGCGAGGGGACTATGCCCCGGCGCTCAGACAGCTTGCCGCAAAGGACGCGGCAAGAACTCGCGGCGGGACATAGTTCCCCTTGCCCTTCTCGCCTTCGTTTCTCGGGTCGAATGGTCGGACACATTGGCCCGCGCGGAGTTCCGCATGAGCCGGAGGCGACTTAATGTCGCCTCCGTGCGAAGAGGACCTGTTTGGGCACGGGCCAATGTTTCCGACCGTGCGTCACAGAAAGGAATGGATGATGAGCTGCAAGCTGAGTGCGATCGTGGCGGTGTGCGATGACTGGGGCATCGGGCTCGGCGGCGGGATGGTCGTCGAGAACCGCGAGGATATGCGCCACTTTGTTGCCTGCACGACCGGACACCCGGTCATCATGGGCAGAAAGACGCTCGAGAGCTTCCCGGGCGGGCGGCCTCTCAAGAACCGACGCAACATCGTGCTCACGCGTGACCGGTCCTTCTCGCCCGAGGGCGCGGAAGTCGTGCACTCCGTAGAGGAGGCGCTCTCCGCCGTCGCTGACGAGAAAGAGGCCTGGGTCATTGGCGGGGGGCAAGTCTACGAGCTGCTCCTCCCCCACTGCGAGAAGGCCGTAGTGACGCGCAACCACTGTGTGCGCGAGAGCGACACCTTCTTCCCCAACCTCGACTCCGACCCCGCCTGGAAGGTCGATGAGGTTCGCGAGGGTAGCATCACGCCCGATGGCGTGCCGTTCGACTTCGCAACCTATCGCAGGGCCTGAGGCAGCCGCCAAAGAATCAGCGCGAAGATCCCCGATGCTTCCCTGACTCCACGGAAAAGGGCCCGCCAGCCGAGAGGCTGACGGGCCCGAGTCGTGCGATGCGACGAGCGCTAGTCGATGTCGAGAGCGGCGTCGACCTGACCGCGGAGGAACTCCTCGGAGTCCTTGCGGCCACGGGAGAGCTCGGCGGCAGCCATGACGGGCACCCAGTAGTGCACCTTCTGCTTGGCAACGTCGGCCTTCTTGGAGAAGAGGTCGAGGTAGGCCTCGGCGTGAGCCTCGTGATACATCTTGAAGAGGATGTAGGTCATCGCGGCGTCAGCCTCCGGAAGGCCACGGGTGACGTGGGTCCAGTCGCAGGCGTAGAGCGTGCCGTCCTCGGTGACGATGACGTTCGAGGGGTTGAAGTCGCAGTGGCAGATGGCGCGGCCGGGAGCCATGCGATCGGCACGCATCTGGAGGTCGTAGCGGACGGAGGGGTCAAGCTCCTTGACCTTGCCCACCATGCCGGCGATCTTGGTCTTCTGGTCCTTGAGAAGCTCGGGGGCTGCGGTGTTCTGAATCTCGATCTGGAAGTCCACGAACTGCTCGAGGAGCTTGTCGTACTCGGGGGCGCCCTCGGCGGCGTCCATCAGGGAGCGCATGGTCACGCCCTCGATGTACTCCGTGGAGAGGGCCCAGGAGCCGTCGGCAACCTGGGAGACCTCGAGGATCTTGGGGACGCGGACGCCGGCCTCGATGACGCGGGCGATGTTGAGCGCCTCGTTGAAGACGTCGGACGCGGGCTTCGTGGCCTTGAACACCTTGACGATGCGGTCGCCATCAACGTAGACGGCCTTGTTGTGGCGCTCGACGATGACCTGCTTGCTGTCAGAAAGTTCCATTGCTGCCTCCTTCTGGGC
>CALULC010000027.1 GCA_944321385.1 uncultured Atopobiaceae bacterium | reverse complement strand
ATGCTTCTCGACGCACAGGCCAACCACTACGCGGTTGGCGCCTTCAACATCGAGAGCCTCGAGTTCGTCATGGCCGTTCTCGCTGCCGCCGAGGAGACCAAGTCCCCCGTCATCATGCAGACCACGCCCGGCACCGTGAAGTTTGCCGGCCTGGACTACTTCTACGGCATGGTCAAGGCCGCTGCCGAGCGCGCCAGCGTGCCGGTGGCCCTCCACCTCGACCACGGCGACGGCTATGACCGCTGCATGCAGGCCCTGCGCACCGGCTACACCTCCGTCATGATCGACGGCTCCCACGAGACCTTTGAGGACAACATCGCCCTCACCAAGCTCGTTGCCGACGCCGGCCGCGCCATGGGCGTGCCCGTTGAGGCCGAGCTCGGCAAGGTCGGTGGCAAGGAGGACGACGGCCCGGCCGTCGAGGGCGAGAACCCCTACACCGACCCGGACGAGGCCCGCGAGTTTGTCGAGCGCACCGGCTGCACCTCGCTGGCCATCGGCGTGGGCACCGCGCACGGCGTCTACACCGAGACCCCGCACATCGAGCAGGAGGTCGTGAAGGCCATCCGCGCCGCCGTCGACGTGCCGCTCGTGCTTCACGGCACCTCCGGCGTGCCCGACGAGCAGGTCGCCGAGGCCGTCAAGAACGGCATCTGCAAGGTCAACTACGCCACCGAGCTGCGTCAGGCCTACATGCGCGGCTTCATGGGCTTCATGGCCGAGAACCCCGGCGCCTTTGATCCCAAGAAGCCGGCCAAGCCGGGCATGGCCGAGATCACCGAGCTCGTCAAGGTTCGCATGAACAACCTCGGCTCCGTGGGTCGCGCGTAAGTCACGGATTCAGCTGCGAGAAGAGCGGTCTTCTCGCCGGGGCGGTGCGCCTGCGGGCGTGCCGCCCATTTTGTGCCGCAGAGACCGGCGCTGATACGGGGCCCCGCTCTTCTCGGCGACGCACTCACGCCGAAAGCGAGAGGGGCCGCCGGCGCAGCGTCCGACGACCCCTCAAAGCAAACTGTCTTGCGGCGGTTACTCCGCGTCGAGCCCCTCGTTGACGGCAGCGGCGATCTCCGCCGGGTCGCTCGAGGCCTGGATCTTGGAACGGAAGCCCTCGTCCATGAGCAGGGCTGCCACCTTGGAGAGCATCGCAAGGTGGGCGCTCACCTCGGAGGCGGGGTTGAGCAGCGCGATCGCGCAGGTGATGGGCTGGCCGTCCTGGGAGTCCCAGGCAACGCCGCCGGCAAACTTGACCACGATCACGCCGGACTGCTTGACGGCGTCGGCCTTGGCGTGCGGGATGGCAAAGCCGCCCATCATGCCCGTGGTGCCCGCGGCCTCGCGGGCGGCGAGCGCCTCGCGCAGGGCGTCGGCGTCATCGGCCATGCCCAGCTCGACGGCCTTCTCGGCAATCAGGGTCAGGGCCTCCCCGGTGTCCTTGGCAGGGCAGTCGAGAAGAACGTGGGAATCGCAAACAACACTCATGACAGCTCCTCACCCGGCGCACGGCGCCGACTGACGTAGGTTGGTACCCTCGGTTGATGTCCCCAGCATAGCACGTGACAAAGGGGTCGTAGCCGAATGTCACATGTGACAAAGGGGTCGTAGCCGAATGTCACATCGGAGCCGAGTGTCACGTCGTAGCCGAGTGTCACGTTGAGCCCCGTCCCTTAACCGCGCAGACGCAGGGCCTCGTAGGCGCATCCGTACATGGCGGCCTGGTTGCCGAGACCGGCGGCCTCAATCTTGACGTTCTTGCACGGGGAGAGCGCAAACTCGAGGAAGCGCTCGCGCAGTCGCGGCGCGAAGGTGGCAAAGCCGCCCGCCACGCCACCGCCGATGAGATACATCTGCGGGTCCATGACGCAGGAGATCTGCGACATCGCAAGCGCCAGGTACTCGCACATCTTGTCGATAGCGAGAGCGGCGCACTCGTCGCCGGAGGCGTGCGCCTTGAAGACGGAGAGGGTGTCCGTGGCGTGCTCAACATGCACCGGCGTCACGCCGCGGCGCTTGCACTCCTCCAGATAGAGCCGCACGACGCCCGTGGCGGAGGCGTACTGCTCCAGGCACCCGTGGCGGCCGCAGCCGCAGGTGAGCTCCTCGTTGCGCTCCACGGTGATGTGGCCGATCTCGCCGCCGGCGCCAAAGGCGCCCGCGACGAGCTTGCCGCCCGAGACCACGCCGCCGCCCACGCCGGTGCCCAGGGCGATAAGGACAAAGCTCTCCACGCCCTGCGCGGAGCCCGCCCACATCTCGCCGAGCGCCGCGGCGTTGGCGTCGTTGACAAAGGCGACCGTCGCGCGCGGGAAGGCGGCGTTTATCGCGCCGACAAGACCCTCGGGGTCGAGCTCGATGTTGGGAAGGAAGCCCACGGTGCCGTCGTCCGCCACGGGGCCGGGGATGTCCAGGCCGCAGGCGATGACGTCCGTCGGGACGCTGTCGTGCGCAGAGAGCACGCGGATGATGCCGGAGGTGACCACCGCGTAGGCCTCCTCGCTGGTGAGCGCCGGGGTTGGAATCTTGCGCTCCTCGAGGAGCTCGCCCTCGGGCGTGAAGAGGCCGACCTTGATGCTGGTGCCACCCACGTCGATGCCAAGTACCTTGTCCATGAACCCTCCTTCAACAGGCGCCGGGCGCGCCGCACATACCTATGGGTAATGATACGGCCTCGCCAGCCAGCGGCCCGCCACGCATACGCGAAGCGACGCAACGACTTCGCAGCCGGTAGATGAAAAAAGGAAGCCGGCACCTTTTTGCGCGCCCTTCCTGCAGACCCCGCGGCGGGCTAAACTTGTGGAAGCCACCAAGACAAACACGAGCAAAGGGGGACCTATGGCAGAGGTCAACGCGGCGCTCTCAAACCCAAGGGCAGACATCGAGGCTCTTGACATGCTCGAGCGCACGCTCTTCTCGCTGAACTACGCGCTCGACGAGATCGGCTCCCTTGGCTCGATCATCGACCCGCCCAAGGCAACGGCCGGGCGCTCCGAGGCGCTCGCCGAGCTGGAGCGCGCCCGGGTCCTTGCCCTCTGCGACCCTGACGTGGGCGACGTCCTCAAGCGCCTTGCTGCCACGCCGGAGCTGCTGAGCGACGTCCGCAATGCCCAGGTACGCGTGCTCACGCGCGACCGTGACGCCCTCGTGAGGATCCCCGCCGAGGAGCAGGCCGAGTTCACCAAGCTCACCTGCGAGGCGGAGGAGGTCTGGCGCCGCGCCAAGTCCGCAAACGACTGGGCGTCCTTCGCACCCTACTTGGACCGCATCGTTGCCGCGCGCAAGAGCATGGCCGCCAGCCGCGACCCCGAGCGCGACCCCTACGACGTCTGGCTGGACGACTACGAGCCCGGCTGCGACCGCGCGTTCTACGACCGCTTCTTTGCCCAGGTAAAGGACTGTGTGGTCCCGCTTCTTGCCGACTGCATGGCAAGCCCCTCCAAGCCCAAGCACACCTACATGGAGGGCGACTACGACGTGGAGCGCCAGTGGGCGCTCGCGCGCGACCTCATTGACATCGAGGGTCTGGACACGCAGGCGCTCTGGCTCGGCCGCACGGAGCACCCGTTCACGGGCGGCCCCTCCTCGGGCTTTGTGATCATCGCGAGCCACGCCTACGAGAACGACGTCCTCTCCAACGTCTTCTCGATCCTGCACGAGGGCGGGCACGCCCTCTACGAGCAGAACGTGGACCCCGTCTACCGGATGACCTCCCTCAAGGGCGGCACCTCGATGGGCATGCACGAGGCGCAGTCGCGCTTCTTTGAGAACCTGGTGGGTCGCTCCGAGGCCTTCTCGGAGCCGCTGCACGCCGCGCTGATGAAGCACTTCCCGGGACGCCTCTCGCGCGTGACCCCGCGCCAGCTCTACTTCTCCGAGAACAGCGCGGAGCCCGGACTCATCCGCACTGAGGCGGACGAGCTCACCTACCCGCTGCACATCCTCGTGCGCTACGAGATCGAGCAGCTGCTCTTCTCGGGCGAGGCCACAGCTGCCGACGTCCCGCGCCTGTGGGCCGAGAAGTACCGCGCCTACCTCGGCGTGAGCGTCCCGGACGACACGCATGGGGCGCTGCAGGACACGCACTGGGCCTGTGGCGACTTTGGCTACTTCCCCACCTACGCTCTTGGCTCCGCCTACGGCGCTCAGCTCAAGGCGGCCATGGTCGCAAGCGGCGTGGACTTTGACGGGGCGTGCGCGAGGGCGGACCTCGCCCCCATCCGCGCCTGGCTGCACGAGAACGTCTGGCGCTGGGGCCGCGCGAAGGACCCGGCAGAGATCATCGAGGCGGCATGCGGAGAGCCCTTCTCGCCCGTCTACTACACGGACTATCTCACGGAGAAGTTCTCTGCCCTGTACTGGCTGGAAGCCTAGCACGGATGATACGAAGGGACAGTCCCTTCGTAACATCAAATCGTTAATGTGACAAAGGGACTGTCCCTTCGTAACATCAAATCGTTAATGTGACAAAGGGACTGTCCCTTCGTAACACGAGAGGTGAGGATGCGAGCGCTGATTCAGAGGGTCGAGCAGGCGCAGGTCGAGGTCGACGGGGCTGTCGTGGGCAGCTGCGGCGCCGGGTACCTGGTGCTTCTGGGCGTGGCGCCCGGTGATGACGAGGCGCTCGTCGAGCGACTCTGGCGCAAGGTTGCCGCGCTGCGCATCTGCGAGGACGACGCCGGCAAGACCAACCTCTCGCTCGTGGACACGGGCGGCAGCGTGCTGGTGGTGAGCCAGTTCACGCTCTACGCGGACGCACGCCGTGGGAACCGCCCCTCGTTCACCGGAGCCGCCGCCCCCGAGCTGGCCGAGCGCCTCTACGAGCGCTTCTGCGAGCTGGCCGAGAAGGACCTCGGGCCCGGGCGCGTGGGACGCGGCGTCTTTGGCGCCCACATGCGCGTGAGCCTGGTCAACCACGGGCCCTTCACCGTGCTTCTCGACACCGATGAGCTGGGCTGGACCTCATCTAAAGGTTGATTTGCGATGCATTGGCGTTCAGCCTATCCACAGGTTTTTTCCTGCTGCTATGATTGTCCGGCTTGAAAGCAAGTCATAGCGCAGGTCGCAAGGTCAGAAAGGGTTCTACATGAAGATCGTCGATGAGTTCAAGGAGTTCATTGCCCGCGGCAACGTGATGGACATGGCCGTTGGTATCATCGTCGGCGGCGCTTTCACCGCCATCGTCAACTCCCTCGTTACCAACCTCATCACCCCCGGCATTCACTTCCTCACCGCCGTCACCAGCACCGCCACCGGCGGCGCCGCCGACGAGGCGGGCAACGTCATCGCCGGCCTCAAGTGGATGGTCCCCGGCACCGACGCCGCTCCCGAGTACGTTGACCTTGGCACCTTCATCGGCGCCATCATCAACTTCCTGATCATCGCCTTCGTGGTCTTCTGCATGGTCAAGGGCCTGAACAAGATGCGCGAGAAGATGGACTCCATCGCCAAGAAGGACGCCGAGGAGGAGGCTGCCGAGGAGGCCGCCGCCCCGCACTGCCCGTACTGCCTCGAGGAGGTCAAGGAGGGCGCCACGCGCTGCCCGCACTGCGGCGAGAAGATCGAGGCCTAGTCAACGCGCCTCAGACAAGCACGAGAAGAGCGCCGTCGGGTTTCTCGCCCGGCGGCGCTTCTCTTTGACTCAACACTCTGCGTTCCGCACGACGACCTTCTCGCCATCAGCGGTTTTGCGAGAAGAACGACGGATTGTATGGCGTGCTCGAGCCTCGTGGTCTACCCCTCGACCGTAAGCCCGCGCATCTCCCAGAACGAACCCGTTGACCCCGGCGCCTCCACACGAACCTCGTCGCGAGCGCCGAACAGACGACTCGTCATGGTTGCCCAGCCATCATTGACAAAGACTTCGAGCGTGGTGTCGTCGACGAAGAGACGCAGGTTCGTGAGCTCGGGCAGCCGCATGCGGCGCTCATCGCGGCCCGCGCCGCAGACGGGCCCCATGCGCAGCACGAGCTCGCCCACCGCAAAATCATACGAGAGCTCGCAATCCTCCCGCAGGCGGATCCCGATAGATGATCCCGGCGCCATTGTCAGGCTGAGCTCGAAGTGGCGCCCATGGAACGCCGCCGAGTCCTCAAAGTCCGTCCGCGCTCCGTGCAGTTGCGTCAGCTCGCTCAGCGGCCGCTGGAAAATGCGGCCATTTTCCCACGCGATCTCACGCGGCATGGCAATGACCTGATCCCAGCCGTCCTCTCGGCTCGGCGTGGCACCATAGGCGGTCTCCGACATGCCCATCCAGCCGATAAGAAGCGTCCTGTCAGCGCCCTTGAGCGTCCGCGCCGCATAGAAGTCAAAGCCATAGTCCCACTGCTCAAACTCCCCCACCTCGGCGCTGCTTGCAAAATCACCGCTCAGCGAGAAGTACCCGCACTGGTGCGCGTTCTGATAGCGACAGCGCTCGTGAGCGATTCCCTGTGGGCAGGCGAGCAGGAAATCATGTCCCCCCAAGCTCACAAGATCCGGGCACTCCCACATGTAGCCAAACGGCTCTCGCGTCGTGAGCGTGTTGACCAGAGAGAAGTGCGTGAGGTCGTCACCGCGATAGACCAGCACGCAACCCACGTCCTCGCGCGTCCGTGCGCCGAGCAGCAGATACGTGGCTCCATCCCGCTCGATTACCTGTGGATCACGGACGTGTTGCGTCATCGTACCGGGAAAGTCGTCATTGGTCATGAGCAGGGTCTTCTTGCCAAAGCGCACAAGCGACTCGTCCTCGCTCTCAGCGCGCAAGACGTTCTGCTCGCGCCCGCTGTTGACGTAGTCATACTCACCCTCATGACGAACGTTACCGGTGTAGATGAGGTACATCCTGCCGTCCCGCACGACGGCGGAGCCGCTGTAGACGCCATCGCGGTCGCGCGGGTGATCGGGCCACACCGCGACCGGCTCGCGACGCCAGTTCAGGAAGTCGCGCGTGGTCCAGTGTGCCCAGACGCAGGGCGTGCGCCCCTCGACCTCGCAGGCAAGCGGGTTGTTGATGTGCATGACGTGATAGGTGTCGCTCACTTGAACAAGGCCATTGGGATCTGCCAGCGTCCCGGCAAGCGGCGTCAGATGATAGATCGGACGAGAGACGGACCGCGCCGCCATTCGCGCGTAGGCGGCCGCCGCCATGTCCGAGTATCCGGGATTTTCCATTGTCTGCTCCAATAATCTAGCCTGCTACGAGGGGCGCCCCTCCTTCGGCAGAAGGGGCGCCCGCAGAAGGAGGGACTAAGCGGCAGCCTTGGACTTGCGCTCGGACACCTTGCCAAAGACGATGGTGAGCACGAGGCCAATCCCCAGGGCAATCAGGTGCGCAATGATGTAGTTAACATACCCGGACGTGCCGAAGATGCCATCGCTCACCGGGTCGCAGATGGCCAGGCCGGGCAGCGCCGTCGTGCCAAAGCCAAGCGCCGTGACGCCAGAGAGGAACACGTAGGCTCCGGCAATCGCGCCACCGATGCAGCCGGCAACGAGCGGGAACTTCCAGCGTAGGTTGACACCAAAGATGGCCGGCTCGGAGATTCCGAAGAGCGTGGAGATGAACGACGGGATGCAGAGCTCCTTGGTCTTTGCGTTCTTGATGTGAAGAATCATGTAGCCGAGGACCGCGCCGCCCTGGCCCATAAGGGCAACGGACATGAGCGGGTTGAGGAAGTCGTTGCCGATGGCCGGATCGGCGAGCAGGGTGGCCTCCACGGCACCAAACATGTGGTGCAGACCCGTGATGACAATGAGCTGCTGAACGCCGGCAAAGATCATGTAGCCGAGCAGGCCGACGTTCTGGGTAAGCCACAGCAGGCCATAGGTGAGGCCGTTGGAGAGGGCGCGGCCGATGGGGCCGATCACCAGGAAGAGCAGGAAGGTGGAGATGAGCACCGTGCACATGGGCGAGAAGAGCAGCTTTACCACATCGGGAATGACCTTCTCGAAGAACTTGTCGAGCTTTGCCACCACGAAGCCCATCATGAGGGCGATGATGATGCCGCCCTGGAATCCAACGAGCTCGATGGGTATGCCAAACAGGTGGATGACCTCCACGTCGACCGTGCCCTGAGCGGCGGCGTAGGCATCCGCCAGGCTGTTAGAGAGCATGATGGCGCCCATCACGAGGCCGAGGATCGGGCGGCCGCCGTAGCGCTTGCACGCCGAGTAGGTGACGGCGAGAGGAAGGATGGAGAAGATGCCGCTCGAGGCCAGGCTCACGAGACGGTTGATTCCGGCGAGCGTGGCGTTGCTCTCGACGACGTCCCACTGAGAGAGGACGCCGGTGAGGCCGGAGAGCAGCGCCGCGGCGAGAATGCCGGGCATGATCTCGATGAAGACGTCAGAGAGCGACTTGATGACCGCCTGAACGGGGTTCATCTTCTGGGCGGCAACCTCCTTGACCTCCGCCATGGACTTGCCGGCGGTTCCAGTGTAGTCCGCGAACACCTCGTAGATCTCGTTCACAAGGCCGGCGCCAAAGATAATCTGGAGCTGGTTGCCCGCGAAAAACGCGCCCTTCGCCATGTCCACGTTGTCGAAGTCGTCGGTGTTGATTCCGTCGTAGTCCTTGAGGACCACCCGCAGACGCGTCGCGCAGTGCGTGGAGGCCTGGATGTTCTCCTTGCCACCCACGAGCTCGACGATCTGCTTGGTGATCGCAAGGTATCTCTCCTGTTTGCTCTGATCTGCCACGGCTCTTCTCTTTCTCTCGCTCCATTACGAAACCGGTTTTATTAGAACCGGTTCTATTCTCAGCCTTACTATAGGTTTATGCGTCTTTTGAAACAGCTGATTACCGGCGAACGGTACAAAACTGAGCGTATGCGGAATCGGTTCTATTTCTCTATCCTCTCTTGGGTACAAGTCTGTTATGCAAGCAAAACTACCGTGAAGGCCGAGCCCTCTCACGAGGGTGTCGGACTCCATCTGGCATAATCTTGTCTCGGAGAACCGATTCGAGTGAACGTATGAGGGATATGGGCAAGCGGGCAACGATAAACGATGTGGCGGAGATGGCCGGCGTCTCAAAGAGCACGGTCTCTCGTTTCCTCAACGGGAGCCCCGTGCGCGAGGAGACCGCCAAGAGCATCAAGCGTGCCATCCGCCACTACCGATACGAGACCAACCAGTTTGCTCGTCTCAATGCCAAGCAGAGCAACATCATTGGCATCATCCTGCCCGGATTTGATTCCACGGTAACGCCCCGCGTGATGACTGCCATGGACAAATACCTGCGCACGAAGGGCTACACCCCCCTCATCATCAACACAGAGGGCGACCTCGACTTTGAGGTGGCGAGCATCACCAACCTCGCCGCCATGAACGTCGACGGCATCGTGATCGTCTCCACCTTTATCACCGATGCGCACCGCCAGGCCATCGAGAGGGCCGAGAAGCCCGTGGTCTTCATGGGTCAGGTCTTCGAGCACGGCGTCTCGGTCCTGGACGACAACCAGAGCGCCGGCCGTGAGCTCGGGACCTACGTCGCGGCGAGCGGCGTGCGCTCGGCGGGGCTGCTGTGGGTCAGCGAGCGCGACGTGGCCGTGGGGCAGCGCCGCAAGGAGGCCGTGATCGAGGGCCTGCGCGCGGGCGGTGTGGAGGACGTGCGCGTCTTCGAGGCCGACTTCACCTACCCCACCTCCCTCGACGTCGCGCGGCGCGTCCTTTCCGAGCCCGACCGCCCCGAGGCCCTGCTCTGCGCCACGGACCGGATTGCCTACGGCGTCTATCGGGCCGCGCGCGAGCTTGGCGTGCGCATCCCGGAGGACGTCTCGGTCACCGGCTTTGGCGCCTACGACACCTCCGAGGTGGTGACGCCCCCGCTCACCACCATCCGCTTTGACGTGGAGGCGGCCGCGTGCGTGTGCGCGGACACGGTGCTCAGGATGCACCGCGGCGAGCCCGTGAGCAAGACGCAGCTCATCGGGTACGCCTTCGTCGAGGGCGAGAGCGTTCGCGGCAGCCGGGCGGCTGCCGGACGCTGAGGCAGGCGGCGCAGGGCGCGGTTGCTGCCGGGGCGCCGGGACGCCGGTGCCGCTGACGGAGCCGCCGGCGCGGACAGAGCTGCCGCTTACGGCCCGGGAGCGACCATTCGCCGCCCGATACAAGACAAGCCCGGAGCGCCACGAGAGAATAGCAGCTGAATCGCATACACAGGGCGTGTTACTGGTAGGCAGGCACTAACCTTCGGCTCGTATGGCGGCGCTGCGTGCGCCGCGGGACGCATGTCGGTGGTCGGTGCTTTTTTCATGCCCGGGCACGCACTTCCCACCACACCTCCCCGAGCCGCGCGACAGGGGCCCTCGGGCCAACGACGGCACCCGAAAGGGTGTGAGAAAAGGAGGCGTTCATGAAGGACAAGATCTTTGGCATCCTTCAGCGCGTGGGGCGCTCGTTCATGCTCCCCATCGCGGTGCTGCCCGTGGCAGGCCTGCTCATGGGCCTGGGCAGCTCGTTTACCAACGAGACCACGCTCGCAACGTACAACCTGCTCGGCCTCATGGGGCCCGGCACCATCCCCTGGGACATCTTCACGGTCCTCTCCGCGTGCGGCGGCGTGATCTTTGACAACCTCCCGCTCATCTTTGCGGTGGGCGTGGCCATTGGCATGGCGCGCGCGGAGAAGGAGGTGGCCGCACTCTCGGCCGCCGTGGCGTTTCTCGTCATGCACTCGGCCATCTCGGCCATGATCGACGTCACGGGAGGCGTCGAGCAGTTCATGGAGGGTGCCACGGCCAGCGTACTCGGCATCACGTCCCTGCAGATGGGCGCCTTCGGCGGCATCATCGCGGGCCTGGGCACCTCGGCGCTCCACAACCGCTTCTACAAGATCGAGCTGCCGCAGGCGCTCTCCTTCTTTGGCGGGTCGCGCTTTGTGCCCATCATCTCCACCGTGGTCTTCACCTTTGTGGGCATTGCCATGTTCTTTGTCTGGCAGCCGGTCCAGGACGGCATCAACGCGCTCGGCTACGCCGTGGCGGGCGCCGGTCCCGTGGGCGTGTTCCTCTTTGGCATGATCAAGCGCCTGCTCATCCCCTTTGGCCTGCACCACGTCTTCTACCTCCCCTTCTGGCAGACCGCCGTGGGTGGCTCCATGGAGGTCGCCGGGCAGATGGTCTACGGTGCCCAGAACATCTTCTTCGCGCAGCTTGCCGACCCCACCGTAACGCACTTCTCGACGGCCGGCACCTGGTGCTTCACCGGTGAGTTCGTGCTCTACATCTTTGCCTTCCCGGGCGCCGCCCTTGCCATGTACCAGGCGGCCAAGGGCGACCGCAAGAAGGTGGTCGGGGGCCTTCTGCTCTCCGCCGCGCTGACGTCCATGCTCACCGGCATCACCGAGC
The DNA here is from genome assembly GCA_944321385.1 of uncultured Atopobiaceae bacterium. Lineage (GTDB taxonomy): Bacteria > Actinomycetota > Coriobacteriia > Coriobacteriales > Atopobiaceae > Thermophilibacter. The sequence continues at coordinate 9,131 of CALULC010000027.1, read as the reverse complement.
CGCTCGAGTTCTCCTTCCTGTTTGTGGCACCGCTGCTCTTTGGCATCTCCGCCGTCTTTGCGGGCCTTGCCTACATGCTCTGCTACCTGCTCAACATCACCGTGGGCCTCACCTTCTCCGGCGGGTTCCTCGACCTCTTCATGTTTGGCATCCTCCAGGGCAACGACAAGACGAGCTGGCTTCTGCTCATCCCGCTGGGCCTGGCGTTCTTTGCCGCGTACTACCTGCTGTTCCGCTTCCTCATCAAGCGCTTTGACTTCAAGACGCCCGGCCGCGAGGAGGGCGACGCCGAGACCAAGCTCTACACCAAGGCGGACTACAACGCCCGCAAGGAGGGCGGCGAGGCCGGGGCGACCGCGGCAGGCGTCGACGAGCGCTCCGCCGAGATTGCGGCGGGCCTGGGCGGCGCGACCAACATCCGCGACGTCGACTGCTGCGCCACCCGCCTGCGCGTGACCGTCTACGACGGCGCGCTCGTCAGCGAGGGCCGGCTCAAGGCCACCGGCGCCGCCGGCGTGATCCAGCGCGGCGAGGGCGTGCAGGTTGTCTACGGACCGCAGGTCAACGTCATCAAGACCAACCTCGAGGCCTATCTCGCCACGCTTCCCGCGACCTCCGAGGACGTGCCCTCGGCAGAGGACAGCGCCGAAGCGGCCGCGCCTGCCGAGGAGCCGGTGCGCGAGCCCGTCCGGACCGTCGTGCTGGCAAGCCCGCTCGCCGGCGAGGCGCTCTCCCTCGACGCCTGCCCCGACCCCGTCTTTGCCGGCAAGATGATGGGCGATGGCGCCTGCGTCGTCCCGGCTCGCGGCGAGCTCGTCGCGCCCTGCGACGCCACCGTCGGGTTTGTCTTTGAGACCAAGCACGCCGTGGGCCTGCTCCTCCCTGACGGCACCGAGCTTCTGCTCCACGTGGGAATTGACACCGTCAAGCTGGACGGCAAGGGCTTTACCGCCCACGTGAGCGCGGGCGACGAGGTCAAGCGCGGTGATAAACTGTTGACGTTCGACCTCGACTTTATCCGCGAGCACACGCCGAGCATCTCCACGCCCGTGCTCGTGACCAGCGTGGACGACACGCACCGGGTGCGTCAGCTGGCCTTTGGCCGGGTGAGCGAGGGAGACGACCTGCTCGCCGTTGACATCTACGAGGCGTAGCGCCCAACGTTTCGCCGTCCCCGTTGGGTTGGAGCCCGACGGGGGCGGCCCCGCACGGACCCGCGCCAGGGAGGTCGCATGTTCCGCATCACGAGGCCGCTCAACCACAACGCCCTGCTCGCCTTTGACATGGAGGACAGCCGCGAGTACCTGGTCGTAGGCCGGGGCGTGGGCTTTGGGCGCAAGCCGGGCGAGCGCGTGGGGCGCGAGAGCCTCACCGGCGCGGGCGACCTCCAGCTCTACCTCCTCACGCAGCAGGTCGGCGGGCGCGGCACCCCGCGCGAGCTCATCGAGCGCATCGACCCGGCCGTGCTCGACGTGGCCGAGGGCATCCTTGAGGACGCGCGGGCGACCTTTGGGGCCGTCGACCCCAACATGCTGCTCCCCCTGGCCGATCACCTCGCCTTTTCCGTCACGCGCGTGCGCGGCGGCGGGGCCCTCTCCAACCCGCTCACCGAGGACATCCGCGCGCTCTTCCCCCGCGAGTTCGAGGTCGCGCGCCGCGGCGTCGCGGAGCTTGAGCGAGAGCTTGGCGTCACCCTCGGCGACGACGAGACCGGGCTCGTGGCCCTGCACGTCCACTCCGCCCTCGACTCCGGCCACGTCGAGCAGGCCATGCAGGTGGCGCAGCTCACGCGCGCGTGCATCGACGCGGTCGAGCGCCTCACCGGGGCCCCGATCGACGTCTCCTCGATGGACTACAACCGCCTCATGACCCACGTGAAGTACATGGTGACGCGCATCATGCGCGACGAGCGGCTCTCCATCGACGTCAACGAGATGATCCGCAGCGAGGCGCCCCAGAGCTACCGCACCGCCCAGGCGGTCTGTGCCGAGGTCGAGGTTCTTCTCGGCAAGGATGTGAGCGCACTTGAGGTGGGCTACCTGGCCATGCACGTGGCGCGCGTGGCCGGCGAGTGCTAGTTCCCGGCGAGAAGAACGAGCGCGGCGCGGACGCCCGGCGGACGTGACGCGCTAGCGGTGCTGAACCCTCACGACGACCTGACCGGCACGCACCGTGGCCTGCGACGGGACGGTCATCTCGACGCCCGCGAAGTCGTCGGTGTTTGAAACGGCCATGACCACCACGTCGGGGTGGCCGGCATCCGAAATGGCCTTTCGGTCAAAGCGGAGAATCGGCTCGCCCGCCTTGACGTCCGCCTCGGCAGAGACGAGCGTGGTAAAGCCCGCACCGTTCATCTCAACGGTATCAATGCCCACGTGGATGAGGACTTCGATGCCGCTCTCGGATTTGACGCCCACAGCGGGGTCCTCCGGCGCGGCAACACCGATGGCGTGACCCATCGTGACCGTAATCCTGCCCGTAACCGGCGCGTAGACAATGCCCTCGTCGGGCCAGACAGCGCAGCCCTTGCCGAGCACCTCGTTGCTGAACACCGGGTCGGGAACCTCGGTCATGGCTACGATCTTGCCCGAGCAGGGTGCGCACAACACGTCATGCGCTTCCTCGGTCTCCACGGACTCCGGCTTTGCGGGCGTCGTCCCGTGAGCGGCTTTCTTGAACTTGTCGAACAGGCCCATTCTCAACATCTCCCAACATAATAGTTACAATACCGGTTCCAATCTATCGACGTCGAGTATATACGTATCTATTCATTGTCTTACGGAACCGGTTCTATTATCGGTGAGCGTGAGATTGGCTCCGTAAGCGGCGCACAGGGAGCGCCGCGTCACACTCTGTGTAAAGAAACCACTCTTAAAACGAGCCGCCAGCGCAGAACTAGGAGCTCTTCTCGCCGTGCCTGTGGAACAGCCCCTCGTGACGATGCGGGGCTCCGTGCGCGTTGCGCGGCAGCAGGAAGCGCTCGCAGACGTTGGAGGTGCGCAGATACTCTTCGCCGAACGGATCAACGGTAGGCACGAGCCCGTCCGGGCTCTCGGCGAAGTGGTCCTCGGGGCTGGTGTGGACGTGCGGGTTGGTAAGCGTGTAGCCGCGGCTGCACGCACCCTGGTACAGTCCAGAGTCCTCGTGAAGCGTAAACGTGGCGTATGCGCAGTCAGAGCAGTGAAGTCCCATGGGTTTCTCCCCTCGCGGCGTTACCTTTGATGGTACCCCTTCGTCACGGACGGCTCGTTCTCGTCGGTGGGCGGCACGCGCCGACGAACGGGTGGCGGGAGGAGGATACTCTCCCTACCGAGCACGTCTGTCCGACGACCGCGGGAGGACACATATGGGCGAGAAGTACGTCATAGCGCTCGATCAGGGGACCACGAGCTCGCGTTCCGTGCTTGTGGACCAACGGGGACACATGGTCGACGTGACGCAGCGCCCCTTCCAGCAGATCTTCCCCAAACCGGGCTGGGTGGAGCACAACCCGCAGGACATCCTCTTCTCGCAGCTGGGAACGCTCACGGAGCTCATAACGCGACACGGGCTCACAGAGCGGGACATCGTCGCCATTGGCATTGACAACCAACGCGAGACCACGATCGTCTGGGACCCGACCACAGGCGCCCCGGTCACCAACGCCATCGTCTGGCAGTGCCGTCGCACGGCAGACATGGTCGAGCGGATCTGTGGCTCGCCCGAGGTGCGCGAGATGGTGCGCGCCAAGACGGGCCTTCTGCCCGACGCGTACTTCTCGGCCAGCAAGATCGCGTGGATCCTGGAAAACGTCCCGGGTGCGCGCGAGCGGGCAGAGGCCGGCGAGCTGCTCTTTGGCACCGTAGACACGTGGCTCATCTGGACGCTCGCCGGAGGGCTCGTGCACGCCACCGATCCCACCAATGCCTGCCGCACCATGCTCTACAACATCCATGAGGGCCACTGGGACCAGGACCTTCTCGACCTCTTTGGCATCCCGGCATCGATGCTGCCCGAGGTACGCCCGAGCTCCGGCTCCTTTGGGGAGACGAGCTATCCGGGTCTGCCGGCGGGCATCCCCATCTGCGGCGTCGCAGGGGATCAGCAGGCCGCCCTCTTCGGGCAGTGCTGCTTCGCGCCGGGTCAGGCCAAGAACACCTACGGCACCGGCTGCTTCATGCTGCTCCACACCGGAGCTGAGGCCCGAGCGAGCGAGCACGGCCTCGTGACCACCATCGTGGCCACACCCCCAAACGTAACCGAGACGCACTACGCACTCGAGGGGTCGGTCTTCGTTGCCGGCGCACTCGTGCAGTGGCTGCGCGACGAGCTGGGTATCATTCGAGACGCCGCGGAAACCGAGCTCCTGGCGCGCAGCGTGCCGGACACGGGCGGTGTCTACGTGGTGCCTGCGTTCACGGGACTCGGCGCGCCCTGGTGGCGCTCCGACGCACGCGGGGCGATTTTTGGCCTCACGCGCGGGACGGGGCGCGCCCACCTTGCGCGAGCGGCGCTCGAAGCCCTTGCCTACCAGATTCGCGACCTGACGGATGCCATGGAGGCGGACGCGGGCGCCCCGATCGACGTGCTCAACGTGGACGGCGGCGCCTCGGCGAACGACTTCCTCATGCAGTTCCAGGCCGACCTGCTGGGGTGCGAGCTGCGCCGACCCGCCAACACCGAGACCACCTCACTCGGCGCCGCGTTTCTCGCCGGTCTCACCGCGGGCTTCTGGAACGACACCAACGAGCTCCGTGCCCTGCGTGAGACGGACGACGTGTTCCGCAGGCAGATGGACCCGTCACGCGCCGAGGCCCTTCTCGCCGGCTGGCACGACGCGGTGAGGCGCGTGCTGTAGCGCTGCCTAGGCCTCCCAGACGAGCTCGCCCGCAGACGCGTCAAAGCCCTCGCCCAGACGCTGCGCGCAGAAGTCCACGCACCACTGATGGGAGAAGTCGCCGCACCCGGAGTAGCCGCGGATGAGGTTTGCCGCCGCAAGTTCCTCGGTGTAGTCGGAGAGCCTATACGTGGTGAACGCCGTGCCCGACGCGCGATGCGTGATCACGGGAACCACGGTGCACGAGCCCGCGTGGCCCTCCTCCCCGTCAAAGACGAGCGTGACCCGGGCAAGGGCGCCCACCATCGTGTCCTTGCGGTTCTGGGTGGAGACGAAGTTCCCCACGGACCAGAAGACCGGCACCGTGCGACCCTCGGCGTCCTGAATCGTCTCGAAGGGCTGCATGACATGGGGGTGCCCGCCAATGATGACGTCTGCCCCGGCGTCTGCCAGGACCTGCGCCCAGTGGCGCTGTTCGTCCGTTGGGCCCTCGGTGTACTCGGTGCCCCAGTGCGGGCAGGCGATGATCGCCTCCGCGCCCGCCGCACGGACCGCCTCGGCATCCGCCGCGATCTGGTCCTCGTCGAGCAGGCGCACGGCCCAGGGCTGCGGCAGGGGGATCCCGTTGGTGCCGTAGGTGTAGTTGAGGATGGCGATGCGATGGCCCTCGCACTCAACGATGGGCAGCTCGTCAAAGGCCTCCTGGCTGTCGTACATGCCCGTGACCAGAATCTCGGGATGGTTGGAGCGCCAGTACCCGAGCGCGGACTCGATGCCGTCCATGCCGCGGTCGAGCGCGTGGTTGCTCGCGCTGAGCGAGACGTCAAAGCCAGCGGCGACCTCGGCGTCACCGATCTCCTGCGGGCTGTTGAACGCGGGATATCCCGAGAAGCCCAGCTCCTCCCCGCCCAAAACGGTCTCCTGGCCCACGATGGCGAGGTCGGCGGCAGACACCTCGTCGGATATCTGCGCGAAGAGATGGTCGTAGTTGCGCGTGCCATCCTCCCGGACCCCGCTCTCCCACACGCCGGTGTGCACGAGAACGTCGCCGATCATGACGAGAGAGACCTCCTGTGGCGCAACCTCGTCGTAGACAACCTCGCGCTCGTCGCTCTGCTCGGGAGCGGGCTCGGGGGCGGGCTGCGAGCACCCGGCCGCAAAGAGCGTGGCGCCCGAGAGCACCGCAGACAGGAACGATCGACGAGTAAGTGCGCGCGGGCGAGCGTTGGGACTCTGCTGGTCTTTGGTCATCTCTGCTCCTTGGAGGTCGGATGGCCTTGAGTATAGGCGACTTACGACCCTTCCAAGCCCAACTGAACCGTGAGTGGACTGACGCCCAGGCGGCGACGGCACCCGGCAGGTCGCATAAGGGGAGGCGCCACGGAGCGCCTGCGTCAGTGCGCCTGCCGGGATACGGTGACTAGAAGTCCGCGTTGCCCACGGTGCGCGGGTGCGGGATGACGTCGCGGATGTTGTCCACGCCGGTGAGGTACATCACCATGCGCTCAAAGCCCAGGCCAAAGCCCGCGTGCTCGCAGCCACCGTAGCGGCGCAGGTCAAGGTAGTACTTGTACTGCTCGGGCTCCATGCCCAGCTCTGCGATGCGGCGCTCCAGCACGTCCAGGCGCTCCTCGCGCTGCGAGCCGCCCACGATCTCGCCGATTCCGGGCACGAGGCAGTCCACGGCGGCGACGGTCTTGCCGTCGTCGTTCAGGCGCATGTAGAACGCCTTGATCGCGGCCGGGTAGTCGGTCACGAAGGTCGGGCGCTTGAAGTGCTCCTCGGTGAGGTAGCGCTCGTGCTCGGTCTGAAGGTCGCAGCCCCACTCCACGGGGTACTCAAAGACGTGGCCGGAGGCGGCCGCCTGCCGCAGGATCTCGATGGCCTCGGTGTAGGTGACGTGCGCAAAGTCCGAGGTGGCCACGTGGGTGAGGCGCTCGATCAGGCCCTTGTCCACAAACTTGTTGAAGAACTCCATCTCGTCCGGGCAGGCGTCCATCACGTAGTTGATCACGTACTTGAGCATGTCCTCCACGCACGCCATGTCACCGGCGAGGTCGCAGAAGGCCATCTCGGGCTCCACCATCCAGAACTCGGCGGCGTGACGGCGCGTGTTGGAGTTCTCGGCGCGGAACGTGGGGCCAAAGGTGTAGACGTCGCCAAAGGCCAGCGCGAAGTTCTCCGCCTGGAGCTGGCCGGAGACCGTGAGGTTGGCGGCGTGCCCGAAGAAGTCCTGGGACCAGTCGATGGCGCCGGACTCGGTGCGGGGCGGGTTCTCCACGTCGAGCGTGGTCACGCGGAACATCTCGCCCGCGCCCTCGGCGTCAGAGGTGGTGATGATCGGCGTGTTCACGTAGACAAAGCCGCGCTCCTGGAAGAAGCGGTGAATGGCATAGGCCGCCACGGAGCGCACGCGGAAGACCGCGCGGAAGAGGTTGGTGCGGCTGCGGAGGTGCTGCTGGGTGCGCAGGAACTCGCGGGTCTGGCGCTTCTTCTGCATGGGGTAGTCCGGCGCGGAGGCGCCCTCCACGCGGATCTCGGCCGCCTGGAGCTCAAAGGGCTGCGGGCGGTCCGGCGTGAGCGCGAGCACGCCCGTGACCACAAGGGCAGAGCCCACGCCCGTGGCGGCGATCTCGTCGTAGTTGGCGAGCTTCTCGCGGTTCATGACAACCTGCAGGTCCTTGAAGCAGGAGCCGTCGTTCAGCATGACAAAGCCAAAGTTCTTCATGTCACGGACCGAGCGAACCCAGCCGGCAACGGTGACGGTGGTCCCGCCCAAGGCCTCCATGTCGGCAAAGAGCTGCGAGATGTGCGTGCGTTCCACGGGTAACTCCTTTGTGTTGCGAGGGGTGGCTCTTCTCGTTAAGCGGTCTAACTCTAGCGCATAAGGGGCCGCAATTCTTCACGTGACTTTTGCGGCCGCAAATCTCATGCGAGATTTTGGGTTTTCCCAGATGACCGAAAAACTCGCACTACTTTTGCGGCCGCAAAAGACGCGCGGGCGAGAAGGGCGGTCGGCTAGAATCAAGGCAGCCACAAAAACGCCCGCCCCCGGAAGGAGCACGCATGGAAGCCTACAAGCGCGAGTTCATCGACTTCATGGTGGAGTCCCAGGTCCTGAAGTTTGGCGACTTCACCCTCAAGAGCGGCCGCAAGTCCCCGTTCTTCATGAACGCCGGCGCCTACGTGACCGGCTCCCAGCTCAAGCGCCTGGGCGAGTATTACGCCCACGCGATCAACGACAACTTTGGTCTGGACTTTGATGTGCTCTTTGGGCCGGCGTACAAGGGCATCCCGCTGGCCGTGACCACCGCCATCGCCCTCCACGAGCTCTTTGGCAAGGAGGTCCGCTACTGCTCCGACCGCAAGGAGGAGAAGGACCACGGCGCCGACAAGGGCGGCCTGCTCGGCACCAAGCTCGCCGACGGCGACCGCGTGGTCATGATCGAGGACGTCACCACCTCCGGCAAGTCCATCGACGAGACCTATCCCAAGGTCACGGGTGCCGCTGACGTGGAAATCAAGGGCCTCATCGTCTCCCTCAACCGCATGGAGGTCGGCAAGGGCGGCGTCGTGACCGCCCAGCAGGAGATCCAGGAGCGCTACGGCTTCCCCGTGGCGAGCATCGTGAGCATGGCCGAGGTCGTCGAGGCGCTCGACGGCACCGTGATCACGCCGGAGCTGCGCGCCGCGATCGACGCCTACTACGAGCAGTACGGCGTCAAGTAGCCGAGAAGGACGAACGCGCGTTATTCCCGATTTATGGTAAGCCCCCTACCTGCTGATTTTCTCGTCACAGCAGGTAGGGGGCTCGTCTTATGCGACCATAAAACCCGAGAAGCGCGTGCAGGTCGCAGGCAAAACCTTAGAGATCGGTGCCGTTGCTGGCGATGACCTTCTTGTAGTAGTCGAAGCTGTCCTTCTTGTAGCGCTTCTGGGTACCGTTGCCGTGGTCGTCCATGTCAACGTAGATGAAGCCGTAGCGCTTGGACATCTGGCGCGTGCTCTCGGAGACGAGGTCGATGCAGCCCCACCAGGTGTAGCCCATCAGGTCGACGCCGTCGAGGTTGATGGCGTCGCTCATCGCCTTGACGTGCTCGGCAAGGTACTCCTCGCGATACGGGTCGTGCACGTGGCCGTCCTCGGTGAGGGTGTCGCGCGCGCCAAGACCGTTCTCCACGATGAACAGCGGCTTGCGGAAGCGGTCGTAGAGCTCCACGAGCGAGAAGCGCAGGCCGGAGGCGTCCGTCTGCCAGCCCCACTCACTGGAGGGAAGGTAGGGGTTCTTGACACCGTTCACGGTGTTGCCAGGAGC
>CALULC010000026.1 GCA_944321385.1 uncultured Atopobiaceae bacterium | reverse complement strand
GTGCGCGTCAAGGGCGACACCGAGGTGGACGACCACCACACCGTCGAGGACACGGGCATCGTGCTCGGCCAGGCGCTACGCGAGGCCCTTGGGGACAAGCGCGGCATCCGCCGCTTTGGCTCCGTGATGGTGCCGCTCGACGAGGCGCTCGTCATGGCCGCCGTGGACGTTTCCGGCCGCGGCGAGCTCTACTGGGACGTTCCGATCGGCCCCTCCAAGGTGGGGACCTTCGACACCGAGCTCGCGAAGGAGTTCTTTGCGGGCCTTGCCCGTGACGCGGGCATCACGCTGCACCTGCGCCTCGTCGCCGGCGAGAACGCCCACCACATCATCGAGGCCACGTTCAAGGCGGCTGCGCGCGCCCTGCGCGAGGCAGTCGAGAGCGACCCGCGCGTCGACGGCGTGCCCTCCACCAAGGGGTCCCTCTGATGGCGCGCCCCATCGTCGTCGTGGACTACCACAAGGGCAACCTGCGCTCCGTGGAGCGCGGCCTTGCCGAGGCGGGCGGCTCGGCGTTCGTCACGGACGACCCGGCCATCATCGCCGAGTCCTCCGCCCTCGTGCTGCCGGGCGTGGGCAGCTTTGGCGACGCGATGGCCTACCTGTGCGAGAGCGGCCAGCGCGAGGCGATTCTCGCCGCGCTCGGCAGGGGAGTGCCGTTCCTGGGCATCTGCCTGGGCCTCCAGCTCCTCTTTGAACGCGGGAGCGAGACGGACGACGGCTCGTGGGCCCCGGGTCTGGGCGTGATGGCGGGGTCCGCCACGCGCCTGGAGTCCTCGCGGCTCAAGGTGCCGCACGTGGGCTGGGACCAGCTCGACCTCACGCCGCTCGGCCGGGCGTGTCCGCTCTTCGAGGGCGTCGCCGAGGGGGCGCACGTCTACTTCACGCACTCGTACGCGCTCGCGGACGACGTGCCGGCCGAGCTCGTGACCGCGCGGACGCACTACGCGCGCAGCTTTGCCTCCGCGGCATGGGACGGCGCCAACACCTTCGGCGTCCAGTTCCACCCCGAGAAGAGCTCGGCGGTGGGCCTTCAGATCCTGCGCAACTTCGTGCGCCTGGCGGGCTCTGCGGGGGCCGGTTGCGCAAATTAACACGCACGGTTTGCTATGCGTGTTAATTATTCCTGCGGTTATGTGAAATTGAAACAAACCGTGCGTGTTAATCTCGCTGGGACCGCCCGGCGGCGCGGCAAGGAGGGGTGCAACATGATCCTATTCCCGGCAATCGACCTGGTTGGCGGCCGCGTGGTGCGGCTCGCCAACGGTGAGCGCTCCCGCATGGACGTCTACTCGGACGATCCGGCGGCGGTGGCCGAGAAGTTCCGTGATGCCGGTGCGAGCTGGGTTCACGTGGTGGACCTCTCCGCCACGCTCGAGGAGGACGAGGCCGCCCGCGCGGCCAACGACGCCGCGATCCGCGCGATCTGCGCCGTGGACGGCATCTCGGTCGACGCCGGCGGCGGCGTGCGCTCGATGGCGGCGGTGGAGCGCCTGGCGGGCCTTGGCGTGCGGCGCATTGCGATTGGCACGGCGCTCGTGCGCGACCCCGCCTTCGCGGAGGCGGCGGCGCGCGAGTTCGGCGAGCTCGTCGTCGCAGACGTGGCCGCGCGCAGCGGGGAGGTGCGCGTGAACGGCTGGCGCGAGGGCGCGTCGCTCTCCGCCGACGAGCTCGTCGCCCGTCTCGCCGAGCTGGGCTATCGCCACCTGGTCTTCACCGACGTGGCCCGCGACGGCATGCGCTGCGGCATCGACGCCGAGGCCTACCGCCACGTGGCGGAGGTGGCGGGCTTTCCCGTGGTGGCCTCGGGCGGCATCGCGAGCCTGGACGACCTGCGGGCGCTTGCGGCGCTCGGCCCGGACGTCATCGAGGGCGCCATCACCGGACGCGCCCTCTACGAGGGGTCCTTCTCGCTCGAGGACGCTCTTGTCGCTTGCGCGGGGTAGCCGTGCAATACCGCGTGAACCCCAGAAACGGGGATTGCATCTCTGCGCTCGGTCTTGGCTGCATGCGCTTTCCCGGTGCGCTTGGGCACCCTGACCCGCACAGGGCGAGCCAGATCGTCGCGCGGGCCGTCGAGCGGGGCATCAACTACCTTGACACCGCCTACCTCTACCCGGGCAACGAGGCCTGCGTGGGCATGGTGCTCGAGGAGCTGGGGCTGCGGGATCGGGTCTTCATAGCCACCAAGCTCCCGCACGGCTCCGTTGACGGTGCCGTCGACCTCGACAGTATCTTCGACGAGCAGCTGCGCCGCCTGCGCACGGACCACATCGACTACTACCTCGTCCACAACGTCACGAGTCCCGCCCAGTGGGAGCGCCTGCGCGGGCTGGGAATCGAGGGCTGGCTCGCACGTCAGCGCGAGGCGGGTCGCATCCGGCAGGCGGGCTTCTCCTACCATGGCAGCGAGGGCGACTTTCCCGTGCTTCTCGATGCGTATGACTGGGACTTCTGTCAGATTCAGTACAACTACGTTGGCGAGAAGTACCAAGCGGGCACCGCGGGCCTTTGCGCCGCGGCCGAGCGCGGCCTTGCTGTCTTTGTGATGGAGCCGCTCCTGGGCGGGCGTCTTGCGGCGCGGCTGCCCGACCGGGCACGCAGGATCCTCGACGCCGCTGCCGAGCCTGGCCTTCAGACGCCCGCCGCCTGGGGCCTCTCCTGGGTCTGGGACCATCCCGAGGTCACGATGCTGCTCTCCGGCATGGCCTCCCCCGAGCAGGTTGACGAGAACGCGGCCGTTGCCGAGCGCGCGCTGCCCGGCTCGCTCACGCCCGCCCAGCATGAGGTCATCGCGCGCGTGATTGCCGAGTTCAACCGTGCAAACCGCGTGGGGTGCACCGGCTGTAACTACTGCATGCCGTGTCCGCGGGGGATCAACATCCCCGGGTGCTTCTCGGCCTACAACGCGAGCTACGCGCATGGCTGGTTCACCGGGCTCTCTCAGTACTTCACCGCGAGCGCGATTCGCACGAGCTCGCCCAAGCTCGTGAGCAACTGCGTGCGCTGCGGGGCCTGCGTGCGCAAGTGTCCCCAGCACATCGACATCCCCGCGCGCCTGGAGGACGTGGGCCGCCGGTTCCACCCCGGACCGGTGGGCTGGGCGCTCAAGGCGTGGTCGCGCCGCCAGGCGTAATGTGACAAAGGGGTCAGACCCCTTTGTCACATGTTACGACCCGGGGACGAGAAGAGCTTGCGACCTGAGGTTCCCCTACAGTGGCACTGTGATTGAATTGTCCCTCGCGCGGGCGGCGAGCCCGGGCCCCGGCAATGAAAGGACCACACCCATGCTGACCAAGCGCGTCATCCCGTGTCTGGACGTACACGACGGCCGCGTGGTGAAGGGCGTCAACTTTGTGGACCTGCGCGACGCGGGCGATCCCGTGGAGCTGGCGCGCAAGTACGATCACGAGGGTGCCGACGAGGTTGTGTTCCTGGACATCACCGCCACCTCCGACGACCGTGCCACCACGATTGACCTGGCCTCCCGAGCCGCGGCAGAGCTACGCATTCCCTACACGGTAGGCGGCGGCTTCCGAGACGTGGCCGGATGTCGCACGATGATCGCGGCCGGCGCCGACAAGGTCTCGATCAACTCGGCGGCCGTACGAGACCCGAGCCTCATCACCGCCGCTGCCACGGCCTTTGGATCGCAGGCCGTCATCTGCGCGATCGACGCCAAGCGCGTTGGCCGCGAGGATCGCTGGGAGGTCTACCTCGCTGGAGGCCGCCAGGCCACCGGCATCGACGCGGTTGCCTGGGCAGAGGAGGCGGCACGCCGCGGGGCTGGGGAGATCCTGCTCACGAGCATGGACCGAGACGGAACCAAGGACGGCTTTGACCTCGCGCTCACCCGTGCCGTGGCGCGCGCCGTTCCGATTCCCGTGATCGCCTCGGGTGGCGTGGGCACGCTCGAGCACTTCGCCGAGGGCATCCTCGAGGGCGAGGCGGACGCCGTGCTCGCCGCGAGCGTCTTCCACTTTGGCACCTTCACGATCAGGCAGGTCAAGGAGTACATGGCGAGCCAGGGGATCCCGGTGCGCCTGGACTTCTGAGGTCCTTCTCGCCCGGCGGACTTTTGCGGCCGCAAAAGTCACGCGAGTTTTCCGCCCAACTGGGCAAACGCAAAAGGTGGCCCGACTTTTGCGGCCGCAAAAGTCTTCTGAGTCAAAAGGGGTGATGGCCATGGAGTACGCTGGCGAGAAGCTCGAGCAGCTGGCGGCGGACGCGATAAGCGTGCGCTTTGACGAGCGCGGGCTCGTGCCCGCCGTGGTGCAGCAGGCTGGATCGGGCGAGGTTCTCATGGTCGCGTGGATGAGCGCGGAGTCGCTCGCCCTCACGCTCGAGACGGGGACCACGTGGTTTTGGAGCCGCAGCAGACAAGAGCTCTGGAACAAGGGAGCCACCAGCGGAAACATGCAGCAGGTGCGGCGCGTGCTGGTAGACTGCGACGCGGACACGCTGCTCGTTGAGGTCGACTCGCCCGGACCGGCGTGCCACACGGGGCACCGGAGCTGCTTCTTTAGGGAAATCGGCGCCTCGGCGCCAGATGGGGGCGCTGCGCTCTAGGGTCGGTACAGCTTTCCCGAGCGGACGATCGACTCGCGTACGAGGACGTCCATCGCGTCGAGGCAGACGTCGGGCGCGCCCTGACGGCGCCGCGCGACGGAGAGCTCGGTGCAGGCGAGAATGACCGCGTCGCAGCCGCGCCGCACGAGCTCGTCCACGACGAGGCCAAACTTTGCCATGTCAGCCGGGTGGCCCGCCTTGACGTCGTCGTAGATGATCGACATGACGTCCTTCTGGCGCTCGGGCGAGGGGACAACGCACTCGACGTCAAGGGCCTCGCACTCGCGCGCGTACACACCTGACTGAACCGTGCCGTCCGTGCCCATGATGCCCACGCGGCGCGCCCCACGAGCCCTGACGGCCTCGAGAACGGCCTCGCGGGGCATGTGGACGATGGGCACGCTGGTGAAGCCCTGGATGGTGTCGTAGAAGTAGTGGGAGGTGTTGCAGGGGATGGCGATGCAGGTGCACCCAAGGGTCTCGAGCGCCTGGGCGTCATCGCGCATCACCTGGAGGAGGCGCTCGCTCTTTCCCGTGAGGATCGCATGGGTGCGGTCGGGCATTGACGCCTGGCTGATGATGACCACGTCGAGGTGCTCCTGGTCACGGCTGGCCTCGGTGTGCTTGATGACCTCCTCGTAGAAGAAGGCCGTGGCCTCGGGTCCCATGCCCCCTATTACGCCGAGCTTTCCCATGTGTCCTCCCATCGATTGGCCTGATACTATACCGATTGGGTGTAGCGACGATGTGAACGAAGGGTGCCGGGCCTCCATTTGGGCCTGGCCGCCGGGAACGGAGGAACGATGGGGGAGCGTACCGCCAACGTTGAGAACGGCAACATCGGCAACACGATCGAGGGACTCGCCCGCGTCATTGCCGATCGTCGCCAAGCGTCGTCGGAGACGTCGTACACCGCGAAGCTTCTGCACGGCCCCGAGGACCGCCTCCTGAAGAAGATCACCGAGGAGGCTACGGAGGTCGTCATGGCGTGCAAGGACAACGATCACGACCACATTCGCTACGAGGCGGGAGACCTTGTGTATCACCTGCTCGTCACCCTTGAGCGCTATGGTGTGAGCGTGGAGGAGCTTGCTGGCGAGCTCGATGCGAGACGCCGGTAGATGGGGTGTCATCACATCGATTACCTGCGGATATGCTCGAGTGTGAATGAGCCGTGTGCGCAATGTGGGCCTAAGGTGACCGGTTTGCATGCCCAAGCCGAGTAAAATAAAATCACCGGGATACCTACGCGTTCCGAGAGGATGAATCGTGACCCATCTTTCGAAGAAACTCACTGCTAGGCGCCTTGGTGGCCTTCTCGGCGTGGCGGTTGCCGCCACGCTCTTCTCCGCTGGGGCGCTCGCCCTTCCCTCTGAGTCCGCTCAGGCCGCGACGTCCGCCGAGCTTCAGTCTCAGCTTGACGCCGCCCGCGCCGAGCTCGAGACCCTCGACGGCAAGATTCAGTCTGCCACGCGCGACCTCGAGATCGCGCAGTCCGATCTCGAGCAGACCGAGGTCGAGATCGAGACGCTCTCCAAGGAAATCGAGAAGAACGAGGCCGAGCTCGCCGAGTCCCGCAGCTCCCTGAGCGACATGATGGCCGAGAACTACAAGTATGACGGCAACATGCTCTCCTTCGTTCTTGGCGCCAGCTCCTTTGACGAGCTGACGTCGAGGGTCTTCTATGCGAACAAGGTCTCCGTCTCGCTGAGCACGCTGGTCGGCGAGGTCGTGTCCCTCCAGGACGAGCTCGAGAATCAGATGACCCAGCTCGAGGAGAGGCGCGCCCAGCAGGAGGAGCAGACCAAGGCCCTCGAGCAGACCACCCAGTCCTACCAGACGGCTCGCTCCGAGCAGGCCAGCTACGTCGAGAGCCTCTCCCAGGACGTTCAGGAGGCTCTTGAGGCGGAGCGTCAGGCGGAGCTCGAGCGCCAGCGCCAGGAGGCGCTCGCCGCGATGCAGCGCGAGCAGGAGGCTCAGCAGAACCAGGCGGAGCAGAACGGAAACTCCGGCGGCTCCAGCAGCAACGGTGGTTCCAGCAGCAACGGCGGCTCCTCCAGCAACGGTGGCTCCTCCAGCAACGGCGGCGGCTCCAGCAGCACCGGCGGCGGCTCCAGCAGCAACGGCGGCGGCTCCAGCAGCGGCGGCTCCAGCAGCGGCGGCGGCTCGACCAGTGGTGGTTCCAGCAGTGGCGGCGGCAGCTCCAGCGGCGGCGGTTCCAGCAGCAGCGGTGGCGGCTCTCGCCCGAGCAGCATCAAGCAGGCTGCCGTCAACGCCGCGATGACGGTGCTCGGCTACCCGTACGTCACCAACGGTGACAGCCCGAGCGAGGGCTTTGACTGCTCCGGCCTTGTCTGGTGGGCATATGGCCAGGCTGGCGTGACGATTCCGCGCTCCCAGGGCAGCGCCATGTACCCGATGGTGCGCAACAGCGGTACCTGGACCACCAACCCCGCCAACCTGAGCGTCGGCGACCTCGTCTTCTACTCCTATAACGGTGGCCTTACCACCTATCACGTTGCCATGTACATCGGCGGCGGCAACGTCATTCACGCCAACGGCTATGACGTCTGCATCTCGGGCATCTACTACGACACCGGCTTCATCGGTGGCGGGTCGATTCTCTAGCGCAGCCATCGCCGATTGTTCGTCGGCGTGAACAGCATGCGTATCCCTGGCCTTTGGCTGGGGATACGCATGTCCTCTATGGTACGAGCGGAAACGGAGCGTGCGTCAGATGATCGAGGTCACAGACCTTACGTTTGAGCAGATGGAGCAGGGTGCCCGCGCGGCGGGCCTGACGCTCCCCATCGAGCAGACCGAGCTCTGGTCACGGTTTGAGGCAACCATTCCCGGACGCTCCCCGTGGGGGGCGTGCGGCATCGTGCGCGACGGCGCCCCCATGGGCTTTGTCTCCTTCATCCAGTACGAGACCCACGGCTATCGCTATCTCCGCGCGCACCATGCCCCGGTCTGGGTGGGAGATCCCACCGACGCCGAGGTCGACGAGGCGCTCGCCGCGCTTGCCGCGCATCTCCACAAGCGCGACAGGAAGCAGGTCTTTGTGCGCCTCGCGGTGGGGCCCGAACTCGAGCGCTGCTGCGACACACTCTCGACGCTCCCGTACGACACCACCGTCGTCGTGGACCTCACGGGTGGTGACGAGGAGATTCTCGGCCGCATGAAGCCCCGCGGCCGCCGCGACGTCCGCAAGGCCCTTCGTGAGAGCCCCGTCGAGTGCGCCGACGAGACTGAGCGCGCCATCGAGTCCTTCGAGGAGTATCACGCCCTCATGCGGGAGACCGCGGAGCGTGACGGCTTCTCCTGCGCGCCGCTCGAGTACTTCCAGAACCTCATCAGGACCCTTGGCGCCGAGCACTGCCGCGTGTTCGCGGGTCGCATCGACGGGGAGCTGGTGACCTGGGCCATCGACACTCTCTACGAGGGGCTCTCGGTCCACTACTATGCCGCCTCGAAGAGCGGCTCCGTGCGTGCCTACGCCACCGACAAGCTCGTGTTCTTCGAGTGCCAGAGGCTTGCGGAGCTTGGCGTGACCGCGTTTGACCTCATGGGCATCGGCTCCGAGCGCTATCCTGACATGCTCACGCTCAACAAGTTCAAGACCAAGTTCTCCAAGGAGACCGTCCCGGTGGCCCCCGACAGGGACCTGCCGCTCAGACCGCGTCTCTATGGCGCGCTCGTGACGGTGAAGCGCCTGAGGGACAGGAAGTCCTCGAGTTCTGACGAGGAGAAGAGCGAGTGAGCAAGAGGCCGATGCATCTCGAGAAGGGCGAGGGGCGCACGTCTCTCCCTAAAGACGGGGCGGTCGAGCGAGCCATCGCCGATGACGGCGAGCTCGCGTCCGATTCCAAGGGGCGCTCGTCGAAGGGCGCGTCTCCCTCCGAGGACGACGATGACTTCACCTCCTCCGGGGACTACGAGAGCGTTGGCCGTTCCGCCCGTCTGATGACGGGACTCATCATCGTGAGCCGCGTCACCGGGTTCATCCGCACCTGGGTTATGGGCGTCGCGCTCGGCGTCTCGCTCCTCTCCACCTCCTACCAGGTTGCCCAGAACCTGCCCGCCATGCTCTACGACCTCGTGATGGGCGGAATGCTCGTCACGGCGTTTCTCCCGGTCTACATGGACGTACGCAGGAAGCGCGGCAAGCGCAGCTCGGAGGAGTACGTTGGCAACCTCCTCGGGATCCTCCTGCTCTTCCTCGGCATCCTCTCCCTTGCGGCCTCCGTCTTCGCCCCGGCGTTCATCTGGACGCAGTCGTTCATGAGCGGGGACGCCGACGGCATGGACACGGCGGTGCTCTTCTTCCGCTTCTTCGCCTTCCAGATCCTCTTCTACGGGCTCTCCTCGGTGTTCTCGGGCGTGCTCAACGCCCACCGAGACTACTTCTGGAGCAACCTCGGCCCGATCCTCAACAACGTGGTCGTCATCGCGGGCTTTGCGCTCTTCCCGGTGCTCGAGGGTGTGAGCGAGCTGCTTGCCATCATCGTGCTCGCCGTCTCGGCGACGCTTGGCGTGTTCGTGCAGATGGCATGTCAGATCCCCGCCCTTCACCGGCGCGGCATCCGCCCGCGGATTCACGTTGACTTCCACGACCCGGCCCTGCGTCAGACGCTCGCGCTCGGCATCCCCACGCTCGTGGCGACGGTCTGCACCTTCCTCACCACCTCGGTCCAGAACGCGGCGGCGCTGGTGGTCCAGCCGGAGACGGGCGCCTCGGTCATCTCCTACGCCCGCCTGTGGTACACGCTGCCCTACGCGCTTCTCGCCGTCTCCCTCACCACGGCGCTCTATACCGAGCTCGCTCGAGACGCCGCCCGCGACGACACGGCCTCCGTGCGGCGGGGCGTCTCTACGGGCATTGGCCAGATGCTCTTCTACCTCATCCCCTTTGCCCTCTACCTCATGGTCTTCAGCACGCCGCTCAACATGATCTACTGCGCCGGCAAGTTCTCGCTCGAGGGCGTGGAGCTCGTGAGCGAGTACCTACGCTTCCTCGCCGTGGCACTGCCGTTCTACGGCGTCTTTGCCCTCATGCAGAAGAGCTGCTCGGCCCTCATGAACATGAAGCCGTACGCCTTTGCCTGCATCCTCGGGGCCATCGGCCAGATTGCCGTCGTCTTTGGCGTGGGCGTTGGGCTCGGGGTGGGCATGCCCGCCATCGCGGCCTCCACGGCGGTCTCCTACATCTGCTCCGATGTGGGCGCACTCGTCTGGATGCGCCGCCGTCTCCAGGGCATCCAGCTCTCCACCATCCTCCACGGGGCATTCTTCGGCCTCGTCCTCGGTGGCCTCGGCGCGCTCGCCGGCGGTGGCGTCTATGCTCTTCTGGAGACGGTCCTCGGCCCGGCAACGGGCTCTCTCGCCCAGTCCCTCGCGTACGTTGTCGTCGCCGGGGTCGTGGCGCTTGTCGTCACCTTCGTCCCCGCCGTCGTGATGCGCCTGCCCGAGGCCTCGATGATCTCGTCGATCACCCGCCGCTTCTCATAATAGGAAGGTCACGCATGTCCGCTAACCTCTCGAAATCGCCCGCGAGCCGCCCCTTTGTCCCCATCCTCCTGGGAACGGAGATCGCGGGCTACGGAATGGCCCGCGCCTTCTACGAGCGCTACGGGGTGACGAGCGTGGTGTACGGCACGTTCCCGCTCACGCCCACCTCCCACTCCAAGTTCATCAAGGTGCGCATTGACCCTGACTTCTCCGACCCGGATCGCTTTGTCGAGGTCCTCAACGCCGACGCCGGGCGCTATGCCGGCAAGGTCGCGCTCATCGTTCCCTGTGGAGACGACTACGCGCTCCTCCTCGCCCGCGTGAAGCACCGACTCGACCCGGTGTACGCCTGTGTCTGTCCCGAGCCCGAGGTGATCGAGGGGCTCCTCGACAAAGCGACCTTCTACGAGCAGTGCGAGAAGACCGGCGTCGCCCATCCCCGTACCGTGGCCATCTCGGGCCCCGAGGTCCCCGAGCTGCCCTTTGGCGCCCCGTACGTGCTCAAGCCCTCCGATCCCGCGGCATATCGGGCCCATCCCTTCGAGGGCCAGAAGAAGGCCTACGTGCTCTCCGACCGAGCCCAGCTCGAGAGGACCGCGGCACTCGTCTACGAGGCCGGCTACCCCGGCAAGATGATCGTCCAGGACTTCATCCCCGGCGACGACGATCGCATGCGCGTGGTCAACGGCTACGTGCGCGAGGACGGGACGGTTTCGCTCGTGGCGCTCGGCCATCCGCTGCTCGAGGACTACTCGCCGATGGCGATCGGCAACTACGCCGCCATCCTCTCCTACGGTGACAACGACATCTACGACATGGTCGAGAAGTTCATGCGCGGCGTGCCGTACCGCGGCTTCTTCAACATCGACATGAAGTACGACGAGCGCGACGGCTCGTATCGCCTCTTTGAGGTCAACCCGCGTGCCGGCCGCAGCAGCTTCTTTGCCACGCTCTCCGGGAACAACCTCGCCCAGTACGCCGTGGACGACTTCATCGACGGTGGCGTGCTCGAGCCCGTCCGTGCCTTCGACGAGGTGCTGTGGCTCGGCATCCCCCGCAGCGTCTTCAGGCGCTACACCCCCGACTCGCCCGACAAGCGCCGGGCCCTCGAGCTCATGCGCGAGGGCAAGGTGGGGACCACGCTCTTCGGCGCGGGGGACCGCGACCCGAGGCGCCTCATCGCCATGGGCAAGCTGTGGCTGCGCTACGTCGACGACTACCGCCGCTACTTCGGCAACCGCGAGCTGGACGCCTGAGGGCGCCGAGGGGGGGAGTGCCATGAGTGACGAGAAGAGCGTTGCAGCCCTGAGGGAGGATCTTGCCCGCCGCACGGGCACAAGGGCGGGGGAGTGGCACCTCGTTCTCAAGGCGCGCTACGGCATGCTCGCGGCCTTCGAGGCGATTCGCCGCACCCGCGGGGACGGCTCCGTGGTCACGCAGCCCTACACTTGCTGCACCGCCGTCGACCCGATCGTCTCCTCCGGGCTCACCCCCGTCTACGCCGACCTCTCCCTGCGCTCGCTCGCGCTCGATGCCGCGCGGCTCTCGCTGCCCGCGGACGTCCGGGCGGTGGTTCTGCAGAACACCTACGGCATCGTCGACGCCCCGGACGCCGCGGCGCTCGCCCGTGCCGCCCACGGTGCCGGCGCCCTTCTCATCGAGGACTGCGCTCACTGCGTTGGGCGCATGGCCACGGACTCCTCCGACATCCCGCTCGCGGACGTGTCCGTCCACTCCTTCGGCGTTGAGAAGATGCTCCGCACGAGCTTTGGCGGCGCCATCTGGGTGAGCCCGCGCATGGAGGAGAGCCTTCGCGCCGCAATCTCTTCTGCGCTCGACGCTCTCCCTGCCCCCACTGCGGCCCGGCGCCGGGCCATGAGGCTCTATCGCAACGAGATTCGCGTCCTGAACCGGCTCCCTCGCGGTGCGGCCCGCGGTCTGCGCGGCGTGCTCGAGCGGCTTGGCCTGTTCGAGCCGGCCGTCTCCGATGCGGAGCGCGCCGGGGGCGTCTCGGGCACTCCCGCCGCACCGGACGAGTGGGTGTGCGCCCACGCGCTCGATGCGCTCTCCTCGGCGGACGCCCAGCTGTCCCAGAGATCTGCCGCCGTCAGGGCCTACTCCTCGGCCTTCGCGGCCGCTCCGCTCAGCGCCGCCGCCGAGGCTTCCGTTGAGGTGCCCCACGTCATCGCCGCGAGCTTTGACCAGCCGCTCCTCGTCTTCCCCGTGTTTCTCTCCACCTCCGAGCGCGCCGATCGGGCCGTCCGCGACGTGTGCGCGGCGGGCTTCTACGCGCGCCCCTGGTATCGGCCGCTGCTCTATCCCGGGGCAGCTGACGCCGCCGCCTACCGTCTTCCTAAGAGGGGTGCGCTGCCCGTCACGGAGCGCTGCTCCGCCGGTGCCGTGACGCTTCCCACCGACGTCAGCGCCGAGGACGCCGCCCGCATCGCCGAGATCGTCATCCGGGCGGCCGGGCGCTAGGGGCCGCAGTGACGCCCCCCGAGACAGACGGGCCCCGCACGTCCCGGGCGCAGGGAGCTCCCTGTCTCGGGACCAGCGACCATCTGCCCACGATCGCGGAGCGCGTCGCACAGGTCCCCACCGAGCCCGGCTGCTACCTCTGGAAGGACGCCAAGGGCGAGGTGATCTACGTAGGCAAGGCCAAGAACCTGCGCGCCCGCATGCGCCAGTACGTGACGCTCTCGGACGAGCGCGAGAAGATCCCGCTCATGATGCAGGTGGTGCGCGACTTTGACTACGTGGTCGTGGGCTCCGAGCACGAGGCCCTCGTGCTGGAGAGAAACCTCATCGCGCAGTACCACCCGTACTTCAACGTGGACTACAAGGACGACAAGAGCTACCCCTTCATAGCCATCACGGAGTCCGACGTCTTTCCCGCCATCAAGTACACGCGCGAGAAGCACCGAAAGGGAACCCGCTACTTTGGCCCCTACACCGACGCCCGCGCCGCGCGCGAGACCATCGACACCCTCCGCAAGGTGATCCCGATCTGCATGGCGACCTGCGCGGAGTGGAAGCGCGCCAAGCGCCTGCTCGAGCGCGATCCCTCCCAGGCGTCCGTTGCCAACATGATGCTCGCCGAGCGCTGTCGGCCGTGCTTTGACTACCACGTGGGGCGCGGGCCGGGCGTGTGCGCGGGCATGATCGACACCGTGGAGTACGCGCGCCACGTGCGTCAGGTGGAGGACTTCCTCAGGGGCAAGCGCTCCGCCGTGGTGGGGGAGCTCACCGACCAGATGCGAGAGGCTGCCGCCAACCTGGACTTCGAGCGGGCGGGGCGCCTCAAGGCGCGCCTCGACGGCCTGGACGCGCTCGACGACCGCCAGCAGGTGGTCTTCTCGTCCAACGTGAGCGCGGACCTGATCGGCGTCTATCGCGAGGAGACGATCAGCTGCGCCTGCGTCTTCGTGGTGCGCGAGGGCCGTACGGTGCGCTCGGTGGAGTTCATCCTGGACAAGGGCCTCGACGTGGGCGCGGAGGAGCTGGCGGAGGGCTTTCTCAAGCGCTACTACGACGAGACGGCGGACGTTCCCGCCGAGGTCGACCTGAGCGTTGACCTCTCGGACGCGGGCGTGCTCGAGAGCTGGCTCGCCGAGAAGCGCGGGCATGCCGTCCGCCTGAGGCGCCCGCAGAGGGGCGAGAAGCGCCGCCTGCTCGACATGGCGACGGCGAACGCGCGCCACGCCCTCATGCGCTACATGGTGAAGACGGGTTATGCGGACGAGCGCACCAACCAGGCGCTGCTGCAGCTGGAGAGCGCGCTCGCCCTGGACGCTCCGCCGATGCGCATCGAGTGCTTTGACATCTCCACGCTGCACGGCCACTTCACCGTGGCGTCGATGGTGGTCTTCACCAACGGGCGGCCGGACAAGTCCCAGTACCGGCGCTTCAAGATCCAGACGCCGCTCACCGAGGCAAACGACTTCGTGTCCATGTTCGAGGTGCTGGGAAGGCGCTACGCACCTGAGCGCATGGCCGACGAGCGCTTTGGCAGCAAGCCGGACCTTCTTGTGGTCGATGGCGGAAAGCCGCAGCTCACGGCCGCCATGGCGCAGCTCGAGGAGCTGGGGCTGGACATTCCGGTCTGCGGCCTTGCCAAGTCCGACGAGGAGATCTTTGTGCCGTGGGACGAGACGCCGGTCGTGCTGCCGAGCGGCTCGCCCTCGCTCTACCTGATCAAGCAGGTGCGTGACGAGTCGCACCGCTTTGCGATCACCTTCCACCGCGAGCTGCGCGACAAGGCGATGACCAAGTCGGCCATTGACGACGTGCCTGGCGTTGGCCCCAAGCGTCGCAGGGCCCTCATGAAGCGCTTTGGCTCGATGAAGCGACTGCGCGCCTCAAGCGAGGAGGAGATCGCCGCCACTCCGGGCGTGCCCGCCGAGGTGGCACATGCCGTGTGGCAGGCGCTTCGTGCCGCCGAGGAGCTGGCGGGGGAATAGCGGGCAGACGCTCTTCTCGCTTGACGAAAGCGGGCTCGTCTCAGCCCGTGGTCCTTCTCGCTTGATGAAACGCGGCTCGTCTCAGCATTTGCCGCACTTTGGGCTGAGACGAGCCCCGTTTCGTCAAGCTTTTGCCGCGCGAGGCTGAGACGAGCCTCGATTCAACGAGAACCCTGTTGTTGGGTGCAACAGTGTGCGCAAAATTGCGTAAAATTGCGCAGAAATGACCATTTAGCAAAGAATTGCTACCACTTACCGGAACTGTGAGCAAAGTTGCGCAAAATTGAAAGAATTTGCGCAAAAATGAGAATCAGAGAAACACCTCGAGCAGAACGAAGGAGGCCGCCATGCTCGCCGAGGAGCGTCACGCGCGCATCGTGGAGATGGTCCGCAGGCAGGGCACCGTCACGGTGACGGAGCTTGCCACGGCCCTGGACATCTCCGAGTCCACCATCCGTCGCGACCTGGACAAGCTCGACCAGGCCCATCGCCTGCTCAAGGTCCACGGCGGCGCCACCACGCTCGAGTCCGCCCACCTCACGCGCGACCTCACGCTCGAGGAGCGGCACGGCCTGCACGCCGAGGAGAAGCGCGCCATCTGCGCCTACGCGGCCACGCTCGTGGGCCCGGACGACCTTGTCTACCTCGATGCCGGCTCCACCGTGGAGGAGCTCCTCAACCACCTCACGGAGCGCGCCGCGCGCTACGTCACGGACTCGGTCTCCCATGCCATGAAGCTCGCCGCGCGCGGCTTTCACGTCACGGTGCTCGGCGGCGAGCTCAAGAGCGCCACGGAGTCGCTCGTGGGGCCGGACACCATCGCCGCGATCTCGCGCTACCACTTCACGATCGGCTTCTGGGGCGTGAACGGCATCACCCCCGAGAACGGCCTTACCTCGCCGGAGAGCAACGAGGCTCTGATCAAGCAGCTCACGATGGAGCACACGGCGCGCCGCTACGTGCTCGCGGACGCCACGAAGTTCGACAACACGAGCCTCGTGAGGTTTGACGCCTTCGACTCCGCCACGATCGTCACCTGCGGGGATGTCCCCGAGAAGTACAAGAGCTTCGAAAACGTTGTGGAGGTAGCCCGATGATCTGTACCGTCACGTTCAACCCGTCGCTCGACTACATCGTCCGCGTGGACGACATGCGTCTGGGCGTCATAAACCGCACCACCTACGAGAAGATCCTGCCCGGAGGCAAGGGCGTGAACGTCTCCATCGTGCTCGGCAACCTCGGGCACGCAAGCCGCGCGCTCGGCTTTGTGGCGGGCTTCACGGGCGACGAGCTCTGCCGCCTGTGTGCCGAGGCCGGCGTGGACTGCGATTTCATTCGCGTGCAGGAGGGCATGACGCGCATCAACGCCAAGGTCAAGAGCAACGAGGAGACCGAGCTCAACGGCCAGGGGCCCGTCATCACCGCCCAGGACGTCGAGGCGCTCTTCTCCAAGATCGACGCCCTCGGCGAGGGCGACACGCTCGTCATTTCGGGCTCCGTGCCCGCCGCGCTGCCGCACGACATGTACGAGCGCATCATGGAACGTCTCCAGGGCCGCGGCGTCCGCATCGTCGTGGACGCCGAGCGCGACCTGCTCACGCGCGTGCTGCCGTACCACCCCTTCCTCGTGAAGCCCAACAACCACGAGCTCGGGGACATCTTTGGCGTGACCCTGCGCACGCGTGACGAGGTCGTGCCGTACGCCAAGAGGCTCCAGGAGATGGGCGCCGCCAACGTGCTCGTCTCGATGGCGGGGGAGGGCGGCGTGCTCGTGGCCGAGACGGGCGAGGTCTTCCAGAGCCCGGCCGCCAAGGGCACCGTGGTCAACTCCGTGGGCGCGGGCGACTCCTCCGTGGCCGGCTTCCTCGCGGGCCTCATGGAGACCGGCAGCTACGAGGCCGCCTTCAAGATGGCGCTCGCCACGGGGTCTGCCAGCGCGTTCTCGGATCACCTGGCCACGAGGCCTGAGGTGGAGGCGCTTCTCGCTAGGTCGTAGGTGTCCGCCCCGGCGCCCGGCCGTCAAGATCCGGCGCTCGGACAGCTTGCCGAGAAGGGCGCTCGGCAAGAACTCGCGGCGGACCTTGACGGCCGGGCGCCGGGGCTACCAACCACGTACAGCGTTCTTCTCGCAACTCTAAGGCCTCGGGGCCTGGGATCGGGTAGGCGTTAGCAAATCGTCAGTAGTGGGCGGCTGTGGCCGCCTTTGGGAAAGGGGATAGACATGAGAATCACGGATCTGCTCAAGCCTGAGTCAATCGGGATAGGGGGTGCGCCCAAGAGCAAGGACGAAGCCATCGACGAGCTCGTCGACCTCATGGCGAAGGGCGGAAATGTGCGCGACAAGGCGGGCTATGCCGCGGCCGTTCGCGAGCGCGAGGCGCAGTTCTCCACGGGCCTCGGCGACGGCATCGCCATCCCGCACGCCAAGACGGCCGCCGTCTCCGCGCCCGGCCTCGCGGCCATGACGGTGCCCGCGGGCGTGGACTACCAGTCGCTCGACGGAGAGCCGGCCACGCTGCTCTTCCTGATCGCGGCGCCGGACGGTGAGGCCAACACCCACCTCGAGGTGCTGAGCCGCCTCTCCACGCTGCTCCTGGACGCCGACTTCTGCGCGGCGCTGCGTGCGGCCAAGACGCCCGAGGAGTTCCGTGCGCTCGTGGACGCCGAGGAGGACGTCCACCTCGCCGAGGAGGAGGCCAAGGCCGCCGGAGCCGCCGCGCGTGACGCCGCCGGCTACGACGTGCTTGCCATCACGGCCTGCCCCACGGGCATCGCCCACACCTACATGGCAGCCGAGGCGCTCGAGAAGCGCGCGGCGGAGCGCGGGATCAAGATCAAGGTGGAGACCCAGGGCTCCGGCGGTGCCAAGAACGTCATCACCGCTCACGACGTTGCCGGCGCCAAGGGCGTGATCATCGCGGCCGACAAGAACATCGACCTCGCCCGCTTCGACGGCATGCCGGTCTACAGCTGCTCCGTCACGCGCGGCATCAACGAGCCCGACGCGCTTCTCGACGTCATCATGGACGGCAAGGCCGGCGTGTACCACCATGCGGGCGGATCGTCCGAGCCCGCCTCCGCGGGCGCCGAGAAGGAGGGCATCGGCCACAAGGTCTACAAGGACCTCATGAACGGCGTCTCGCACATGCTGCCGTTCGTCATCGGCGGCGGCATCCTCACCGCCATCGCGTTCCTCATCGATCAGCCCGGCCTCGGAACCGCCGCCTACGGCTCCTCGATCCCGGCGGCAGCGCTCTTCAAGACCATCGGCAACGAGGCCTTTGGCTTCATGCTGCCGATTCTCTCCGGCTACATCGCCATGTCCATCGCGGACAGGCCCGGCCTTGCTCCCGGCTTTGTGGGCGGCATCTTTGCCAAGGTGGGCTACGACTTTGCCTACCTCGGGACGCTCGACACCTCTGGCCTCGTCTCCGGCGGTTTCATCGCGGCGCTCTTCGCGGGCTTCGCGGCAGGCTACATGACGCTTGGCATCGAGCGCCTCTGCGACAGGCTCCCGGCCTCCCTCGAGGGCATCAAGCCGATGCTCATCTACCCGATCCTCGGCGTGCTTGCCATCGGCGTGGTCATGCTCGCCCTGAACCCGCTCTTCGCGCTCATCAACACCGGCCTCAACAACTTCCTGCGCGGCCTCGGTACGAGCAACATCGTCCTTCTCGGCCTGGTCCTCGGCGGCATGATGTCCGTTGACATGGGCGGCCCCTTCAACAAGGCGGCCTACGTCTTTGGCACCGCCGCCCTTGACCCCGCGAGCGGTCTCGGCACCACCGGCCAGATCATGATGGCCTCCGTCATGGTCGGCGGCATGGTCCCGCCCCTGGCCATCGCCCTCTCCACCACGTTCTTCAAGAACCGCTGGACCAAGACCGACCGCAGCGCCGGCGTCGTGAACTACATCATGGGCCTCTCCTTCATCACCGAGGGCGCCATCCCCTTCGCCGCTGCCGACCCCGGTCACGTCCTGCCCTCCTGCATCGTCGGTGCCGCGATCGCCGGCGGCCTCTCGGCCTTCTTCGGCTGCGCCAGCCCCGCGCCCCACGGTGGCGCCTGGGTGACCCCGGTCATCGGCAACGGCCTCATGTGGCTGCTCGCCGCGCTGGTCGGCGCCGTGGTGGCCTGCCTGATCCTCTCACTCTGGAAGAAGCCCCTTCCTCCCGAGGAGTCCGGTCTCAGCAAGTAGCTCGTCTCCCCGAGCTCTGCAGCGGCGCCGAGCCCTATCCTCCGGGGCTCGGCGCCCTTTTGTGTTTGCGTGCTGGTGGCGCTTAGAAAGTGCCGCGATCGGAGGGTTTCTCGCCTTTGTCGCTTAACGATTTGCTCCATTGGAGACCTGGCGGTCGTAAGAATCGAGAAGTACCCTCCAACGGCGGTATTCCCTAAGCGCCCACGGCCCGCGGCCCTCAAACGGCGGCATTCCCCAAGCGCCCGCGGCCCGCGGCCCTCCAACGGCGGCATTCCCTAAGCGCCCACATTCATCAGCGCTCCAATGTCGACATAACCTAAGCGATCAAGGTTGCCCCACTGGGGCCGGGCGCCTGCATATCCTTAGAGAGTCATGCCATTGGAGATTCTGGCTCGCCAGGAGCTTAAGGATTGTCACAATTGGAGGGCTGTGCGCGACAGGCGCTTAGCGATTCTCGCCATCGGAGGGCAGGGCGCGACAGGCGCTTAGCGATTCTCGCCATTGGAGGGCCGGGCGCATCGAGCGCTTAAAGATCGCCTCGATCGGAAGGGTACGCTCCGGAATTGCTTAGAGATCCGCACCATTGGAGGCCCGGCAATTGTAAGGATCGAGAAGTACCCTCCAACAGCGGCAAACCTTAAGCGCCTTCGGCCCGCGGCCCTCCAACAGCGGCAAACCTTAAGCGCCTTCGGCCCGCGACCCTCCAACAGCGGCAAACCTTAAGCGCCCGCGGCTCCGTCGCGCTTCTCGTTGCCTCCGTACCGCCACTCCACCACTCCGCCTTCGCCCGCGCTCCCGTATACTGGGGGAGAGGCGAGAAGGGAGAGCCCATGAGCGAGGAGAGCGGCCAGAAGATGCGCTTGGCGGAGGCCGCCGAGCGCGTGCCCGACGTCGTGGTGATCACGGGCATGAGCGGCTCGGGTCGCACCCAGGCGCTTCACGTCTTTGAGGACATGGGCTACTACTGCATCGACAACCTCCCGCCGCGCCTGCTGCTGCAGCTCGCCGAGCTCGTGGGCATCAACACCGGCGTGGGCCGTCATCTGGCCGTCACCTGCGACCTGCGCAGCCAGGGCCTCTTCGACGAGTTCGCGGACTCCGTCACCCAGCTCCGCGATCACGAGATCACCTGCCGCGTGGTGTTTCTCGACACCTCCGACGAGGTTCTCATGCGCCGCTACGACGAAAACCGCCGCCGTCACCCTCTCGCCGTGCCCGGCGAGCCCCTGGACAGGACCATCTCCCGTGAGCGCACCCAGCTCAGGGCCATTCGCGAGGCGTCCGACCTCGTCATAGACACGAGCCGCCTGCGCACACGCGACCTCCGCGCCCGCCTGCGCCGCGTCTTCTCAGAGCTCACGGACCAGCAGCTCATGGAGGTCTCGGTCTTCTCCTTTGGCTTCAAGCACGGCATGCCCGTGGAGGCGGACCTGATGATAGACGTGCGCTTTCTGCCCAATCCCTTCTACGACCCCGTCATGCGCACGCTCACGGGCAAGGACCAGCTCGTGTCCGACTTCGTGCTCAACAATCCCACTACCGAGAAGTTCATGGATGCCTGGCAGCGCCTGCTCGACGTTGCGATGCCGGGCTACGTTGCCGAGGGCAAGAGCCACCTCTCCATTGCCGTGGGCTGCACGGGAGGCCAGCACAGAAGCGTTGCCATCGCCGAGGCAACGGCGACCTACCTCGAGAAGAGCGGCTATCACGTGAGCGTCTCCCACCGCGACCTTGCCCTCGCCAACGTGAGGACGAGCTAGCATGTCGTTTACCGCCGAGGTGAAAGACGAGCTCTCCCGCGTGGACGCGCCAACGCGCGCTGCCGAGCTGGCGCAGCTCTCCGCGCTCGTGCGCATCTGCGGCACACTGTCCTTTCGCGGGTCGGGACGCTACTCCATCCGGGTGGCAACCGAGACGGGCGCTGTGGCCCGCACCGTGATCAAGCTCACCCACAAGCTCTTCGACCTTGAGACCTCGCTCACCGTGCGCCGCTCGGTGCTGCACAAGACGCGCAACTACCTCATCGAGATCCCAGAGCAGGAGGGTCTCGACGAGAACCTCGTGCGTCTTGGAATCCTGGTGCCCGGGCGCGGGCTTGCCTCGGGCGTGCCGATGGGCCTCGTCTCCTCGCGCCCCGCGGCAGAGGCGTACGTACGAGGCGCGTTCATGGCGGGCGGCTTCATCGCGGACCCGCGCGGTGACTTCCACCTCGAGATAGCGGTGACGGGGGAGGAGTACGCGAACGACCTCGTTAGGCTCGTGGCGCTTCTCGGCGCTCAGGCCCGCCTCAACCGGCGCCGCGGCGCCTTTGCCGTCTACCTCAAGAGCTACGAGGACGTGAGCGCCCTACTAAGAGCCATGGGCGCGCGCAGGATGGCGCGCTTCGTGGAGGTGGCTCGCGCAAAGAAGTCCGTGAAGAATGACGTCAACCGCAGGGTAAACGCCGAGATGGCCAACCAAGCCCGCTCGACGGGCGCCGCCGCGGAGCAGCTCGAGCTCATCGAGCGTGCCGAGAAGTCCGTGGGCTTGGCGGCGCTCCCTCCCGCCCTGCGCGAGTTCTGCCGTCTGCGACGCGAGAACCCCGAGCTCTCTCTTGCCGCCCTGGGCGAGCTGCTCGACCCGCCGGCGTCGAAGTCCGCGATGTACCATCGCGTGCTTAGGCTCCAGGAGCTCGTCTCCCAATCCGAGAGTCAGTCGGTTCCCGGGAACAATCTCACGTCGACCGGTGAAATCTGAGCGCCCACGGCTTAAATCCAACCGTCGTTCAGATTGCGGGGTTTCGTTGCCCGCTCGTGGGGTACACTATCGTGTGGTTAGGGCATCGTGCCCGTCTGCTTTGGTTCGCTGGGGGAGGTCCCCGGCGGCACCGTGAAAGGAGAAAGCATGGCAGTAAAGGTTGCTATCAACGGCTTTGGTCGCATCGGCCGTCTGGCTTTCCGTCAG
>CALULC010000025.1 GCA_944321385.1 uncultured Atopobiaceae bacterium | reverse complement strand
ATCGAGGAGGCCCAGCCCGACCTCGAGGTGGACCCGCACCGCGGCGAGCAGCCCCTCTACCCCGTGATCTTCTCGATAGAGTAGGCAGTGGGGGAGCGCCCCGCCATACCGTTAGCAGCAGAGAGGGTGCAGCGAACCTGCGCCCTCTCTGACTCTGTGTCGAGGCTGCGCTACGTGAAGGGCGCGCGCGAGGAGGCCCTGGCCCGTCTTGGCATCCGCCGCGTGCGGGATCTCCTGCTCCACGTTCCCAACCGTTACCTCGACTTCTCGCGCATGGAGAAGATCGCCCGGGCAGACGTGGGCACGGACGCCACCATCGTGGTCACGGTCGACCGCGTGCAGGTCAAGCGCCCGCGTCCGCGCCTGCAGATAGTTGAGCTCTCCGTGATGGACGAGACGGGCGTGCTCATCGCCAGCTTCTTCAGGCAGCCGTGGGTGGCGGAGCAGGTTCACAAGGGCGACATCGTGGCGCTCTCCGGCAAGGTCACCTTTGGGTACGGCTTCAAGCAGATGCGCTCGCCGTTCTTCGAGGTTGTGGCAACGGCCGACCAGGCCGCCGACTTTGCGCGCGTGCTGCCGGTGCACCCCGTGACGGAGGGTCTCTCCGCAAGCTGGATGCGCCGCATCGTCTCGTCCGCGCTCGCCGATGTGGGCGACGTCTGCGACTGGCTCCCCGCCTCGCTCGCGGCGCGACGGCGCCTCATGTCCCTGGGTCGCGCCCTGCGCGAGGTCCACTTTCCCAAGACCGTTGCCTCGGCCGGGGTGGCGCGCCGCCGCCTTGCCTACGACGAGCTCCTCTGCCTGCAGCTCGCGCTGCTCACGCGCCGCCAGATCGAGCTCTCGGGCGTGAGCCCCACGTGCCACGTGACCGACGGCCCGCACGTGGACGCACTTCTCGCCGCGCTGCCCTTTACCCTCACGGACGAGCAGCGCGCCGCCGTGGACGACATCCTTGCAGACATGGCCGCCCCGCGCGTGATGAACCGGCTGCTGCTGGGCGACGTGGGCACCGGCAAGACCGCCGTGGCGGCCGTGGCGCTCGCCGCCTGCGCAGACACCGGGACGCAGGCAGCCGTCATGGCGCCCACGTCCGTCCTGGCGCGACAGTATGCCGACAAGCTCGGTCCCGTGCTGGACGCCGCGCACGTGAGCTGGGCGCTCGTCACCGGCTCCACGCCCTCCGACGAGCGCTCAAAGACCGAGACGGCCGCGCGCGACGGCAGGCTCACCGTCGTCTTTGGCACGACGGCGCTGCTCTCCGAGGCGCTCGAGTTCTCCGCGCTCTCGCTCGTGGTCATAGACGAGCAGCACCGATTTGGCGTAGACCAGCGCGCCGCGCTTCGCCGCAAGGGCGCCGGGGCGGACCTTCTGGCCATGACGGCCACGCCCATCCCGCGCACGCTCGCCCTCTCGCTCTACGGAGACGTTGACCTCTCGCGCATCCGCCGTCGCCCGCGCGCCGGCGCGGGCATGACCACACGCGTCATACCGCCCGACAGCCTCGACCTTGCTTGGGGCGCCATACGCGATGCCGCAGCGGCGGGCAGGCAGGCCTACGTGGTCTGCCCACTCGTGGACGACTCCGATGACGGATCTGCGCTCGACGACGTTCCCGAGCAGCTGCGCGCCACGCAGGGGCGCCCGCGCTCGGCGGTCGCCACCCTCGAGCAGCTTCGCTCGCAGATCGTTCCGGAGCTTGCCTGCGACCTTGTGCACGGCAGGATGTCCGCTGCCGAGAAGGACCTCGCCATGGAGCGCTTCCGCTCCGGTAAGACGCAGGTCCTCGTTGCCACGACGGTCGTCGAGGTCGGCGTGGACGTCCCCAACGCCACCGTCATGGTCGTCCTTGACGCCGACCGCTTTGGCCTTGCGACCCTGCACCAGCTTCGCGGCCGCGTGGGGCGCGGGGACGTGCCCGGCACGGTGTTCCTCTGTTGCGCCGCCAAGCGTGGCACGACGGCCCGCGAGCGCCTCGACGCCCTCGAGGCCACCTCGGATGGCTTCGAGCTTGCCGAGCTCGACCTGCGCCTGCGTCATGAGGGGGAGGTTCTGGGGTATCGTCAGAGCGGTGGGGTCTCGCTCGAGATCTCTGACCTCGAGGGGGACCGCGACCTCGTGGAGTGGGCGCACGAGGACGCCCGTGAGATAGCGGATGCGGACCCGAGGCTCGTCTCGCCCCTGTACCGGGCGCTCGCGCTTGAGGTGCGCGACAGGTTTGGCGCCTACTTCGAGGAACTTGAGAGGTCATCATGAGGATCGTTGGGGGAAAGTGGCGGGGGCGTCGGATAGAGGCGCCGGAGGGACGCGGGGTCACGCGGCCCACGACCGACCGCATGCGCGAGAGCATAGCGTCGATGATTCTCTCGGCCCGCGGGCTCGACCTTTCGGGAGAGTCGGTGCTCGACGCCTTTGCCGGATCCGGTGCCATGGGCCTGGAGCTGCTCTCGCGCGGGGCGGCGCACGCGACCTTCGTCGATCGCGACCGCGGCGCCGTCGCTCGTCTCAGGCGAAGCGCCCAGGCACTTGGCGCGCGGCCCTCCGAGCTCCACGCCCTTGCCGGTGACGTCTTCTCGCTCGTCTCGCGCGGTCTGCCGGGAGCTCCCTTCCACGTAGTGTTTCTCGACCCGCCGTACGCCTTTGACGCCGAGCGGGTCTCGGGGCTCGTGGAGGACCTTGCGAATTCCGGTCAGCTTGCGGTTGAAGCCGTGGTAGTCTACGAGCACGCCTCAGACGCACCGGGGCTTTGTGCCGGGTGCCTCGAGCCCGTGAGGACAAAGTCGCATGGAGCCACCGCCGTGGACCTTCTGGTTCTGCGTGGCGGGGAGAGGGACGAGCAATGAGCGAGAACATAATCACCCACGTTGTGGTCCCCGGCACCTTCGATCCGGTCACGCTCGGTCACATGGACGTCATCCGACGCACGAGGCGCCTCTTCCCGCGCGTCACGGTTGCCGTTGCGGCTTCCGTGAACAAGCATGGGCGGGGCACGACCTTCTCGCTCGAGGAGCGCGTGGAGATGATCCGCGAGGCCATCGTCTGCGAGGGATTGCCGCAGGATATCGAGGTGGCGCCCTTCACGGGGCTTCTCGTCAACTTTGCCAAGGAGCTTGGCGCGGGCGGCGTGGTCAAGGGCCTGCGCGCCATGACCGACTTTGAGTACGAGCTCCAGCAGGCGGACCTCAACAGCCATCTCTCGCCCGACCTGGAGAGCGTGTTCGTCATGTCCAACCCGCAGTACGGCTATGTCTCGTCGTCGATTGTGCGCGAGATCGCGTCGATGGGCTCGGATGTGAGTACGCTCGTCCCGGCCAACGTGGAGCGTCGTCTGCTCGAGCGCTACCCGCGTTGATTCGAGGCATGAACGCGCGCCCTCGCCCCGCGCCCAAACGGGATTTTGCGGCGTTTCGACGCGAAAACGCCACAACCTACGGTGAGACAACAGGGCAGACTTTTTCGCATGTGGCGTAATCTGCTACTATGGCGTTTGATGGAGCCTCAATGCAGGCGTCCGATGTGGTACGTGAAAGGAACCATAGATGCAGCCAGGTGAGGAAATCGAGAGCTTGGTAGACGAGCTCGAGCAGATCGTGAACGAGGCAAAGTCCCCGTTCATGGACAACGGTCAGAAGAAGATCGTCGACGCCCAGGACGTCTACGAGATTCTCGACGAGATTCGTCGCGTCTTCCCGCAGGAGTTCGCAGACGCGCGTCGCATCCTCAAGGAGGAGCAGGAGACGCTCGACCGTGCCCAGCAGCAGGCTAACTCCATCATCGCCGACGCCCAGCAGCAGGCGATGATTCTTGCCGGCGACCAGGAGATCGTGCGTCTCGCGCAGCAGCAGGCGGACGCCATCCGCGACCAGGCTGCCCAGTACGAGCGTGACACGCGCTACAACGCCGAGGAGTACGCCGACACCGTTCTCGCGCACCTCGAGGAGAACCTCAAGTCCCTCACGGGCTCCGTCTCCCGCGTGCGCCAGACGCTGGACGAGAACTCCGGCCCGCGCAACACCACCAACAACGTGCCTTGGTAGACATGGCTATCGAGCCGTTGCCCTTTGCAATTGACGAGCGGATCGACGAGGCGGGGGAGACCCTGCCCTTCGTCGGTCATCTCGATGTCGACGGGTATTCCCTCGGGGACCACTCCTTCGAGCTGCCCGCCGGCCTCGATTACGACCTCGTGCTCACCAACACCGGCGAGGGCATTCTCGCCACCGGTCTTGTTCGCGCCCACGTGGTGGGCACCTGCGACCGCTGCCTCGAGCGCGCCGAGTTTGACGTTGCGGGCGAGGTTGACGGCTACTACCTCTTCGAGGAGCCCGAGGCGCTCGGAGAGGACGAGGACGAGGCCGATTTCGAGCTCGTGGCGCCCGACAACACGATCGACCTCTCCGCGGCGCTCGAGTCCGCGCTTGTGATGGAGACGCCGTTCGTGGTGCTGTGTCGCGAGGACTGCCTGGGTCTCTGCCCGGTTTGCGGCGCCAACCTCAACGAGGAGGACTGCGGGCACGTTGAGCAGCTCGAGCGCGAGCGTGAGCGTGAGAGGCTGGAGTCGTCGCCTTTCTCGGCGCTTGCGGGGCTCGACTTTGGCCAAGACGGCTCCTCGGAGGGCGATGGGGGTCCCAAGGAGTGAAGAATTGCTGAGCACGTGTCCTTTTGATGGACTCGTGCTATAGTGTCTCCTTGCGTGAATTGGTAATGAGCGTCTCCGTGGGCGAGCGGTTGGCGCTTACGTGACAAGAGAGGTTTGAGACATGGCAGTACCCAAGCAAAAGAAGGGCCGCGGCGCCACCCACACCCGTCGTTCGGCCAACAGCAAGCTCGCGGCTCCGGCTCGTTCCGTGTGCCCGCAGTGCGGCGCCCCCAAGCTCCCGCACCACGTGTGCCCCAACTGCGGTCACTACAAGGACCGCGAGGTCATCGTCACCGAGTAGCTTCTCGGCAAGGTTTGACGAGTCTGGCCGGCCTCCCCTGTGGGAGCCGGCCTTTTTTGTCGCTCGCTCTTCTCGCGTGGGCGGGCGGGGATGTCCGCGAATGCGCACTTCTCGGTATTTTTGGAATAACGTGTCTTAGAATCGTCGCTTGTCGGCGGGCAAGCCGAGCTGAAACGTCAATTCGCGTGCTCTTTAGCGAGAAGAACGGTGCGGGTGAGCTCGCCAACTGGGCAGATGTCCCCGCGACTTGACCCCGAGCGCTCTGCGGGGCTGTTGATGCGTCGAAATGCGCTGATTCTCGGACACGATTTTCGGGATTTTCCGGCATGCGGCGATTTTCGGACGTCATGGGGCTGTGGCGTGTGCCCCTCGCGTGACACGTGCTTCTCGCTAGGGCTTTTACTCGCGGGTCAAATAACACGCAGAATTACCTTTCACTTCATATAATGCCTGCAGCCGTTTTGGAAAAAAGTCGATTCTGCGTGTTAGTTTCCGGGCACGAGCTTGCGAGCAGAGCTGGCGAGAAGGGCTGGCGAGAAGCCCGGGTGTCAGGCGCGACGTGGCATAATGGTCATCGAGAAACCCGTGCGAAGGAGGGCATATGACCACCATCTGCGTTGATGTCATGGGAGCCGACAAGGAGCCCGCGGTGCTCCTGGAGGGCGTTGCCCAGGCGCTGGAGGACGATTCCGATCTCGAGGTCCTGGTTGCCGGTGACGCCAGCGTCGTGGAGCCCTTTGCCTCGGCTCACAGCCGAGCCCGTGCGCTCGTCACCACGCAGGTCATCTCGATGTCCGAGCACCCGGCCAACGCCGTGCGCCAGAAGAAGGACGCGAGCATCGTGCGCGCCGCCGCCGCGGTTCACGCTGGCGAGGCAGACGGCCTCTTCTCCGCCGGGTCCACCGGTGCCGTGCTCACTGCGGCAACCTTTGGCGTCGGTCGCCTCAAGGGCATCAAGCGGCCCGCGCTCTCGCTTCCGTTCCCCGGAATCTCCGGCAAACCCACGGTCTTTCTCGACATGGGCGCCAACGCCGATGTCAAGCCTGACGTGCTGGTGCAGTTTGCCCACATGGGCCGCGCTTACTCGAGTGCCGTCCTCGGTGTGAAGGACCCGCGTGTGGGTCTTCTCTGCAACGGCTCCGAGGACACCAAGGGCTCCGAGATGGCACTCGCGTATCATGCCGCGCTCGAGGCTGGCAACTGCGGTTTTGCCGGCAACGCCGAGGGCACCGACCTTCTTGCCGGAACCTTTGACGTCATCGTCGCCGATGGCTTCACCGGCAACGTGGCGCTCAAGTCCATCGAGGGCACGGGCAAGTTTGTCATCAAGCGGCTCAAGGCCGCGATGGAGGCGTCGCTTACCAACAAGATCGGCATGGCGCTTCTCGCCAAGTCGCTCAAGTCCCTCGCCGCCGAGATGTCTGGAGACGAGTACGGTGGCGCCATCCTACTGGGGCTGCGCGCCCCCGTGGTGAAGGGCCACGGCGCCACGAGTGCCCAGGCCGTGCGCATGGGAACGCTCGCCGCCGCCCGCGCGGCCCGCTCCGGCCTCTGCGAGAAGATCGCCGAGGCCTGCGTAATGTGACAAAGGGGTCTGACCCCTCTGTCACATTCGGGTAGAATTGTACGGATGCCTATGTTAGGAGGAACAATGGATCGCGACGCCATTCTCGCCAAGGTCATCGAGGTCGTCGATGATACGCTCTCGCTCGGTGACGACGTGACGCTGAACGAGGACACCAACCTCAAGGAGATCGGTGCCGACTCCTTTGACCTGCTCGAGCTCGTGACCTCCCTCGAGGACGAGTTCTCGATGACCTTCCCCGACGAGGCCGTGGGAACCATCTCCACCGTGGGCCAGGTCGTGGACGCCATCGCGGCTGCCCAGTAGCGGGGGTCTGATCGTTGAAGATGCACCAGCGGGTGGCCGAGGCCGAGCAGGTCTGCGGCCACCACTTTGAGAACCAGGACCTCATCGTCTCCGCGTTGACGCACCCCTCGGCCGTCGAGGGGCGCCCGGTTTCTGCGTCCTACGAGCGCCTCGAGTTCCTGGGAGACTCCGTCCTTGGCGCGATCGTGGCCACGGACCTCTTTGAGCGCTTCCCGGACATGGACGAGGGCGCCCTCACGCAGGCCAAGATCAGCCTCGTCTCGGGCAAGATGCTCTCGAGCGTGGCGGAGCGCATCGGCCTTGCGCCGCTCATCGTGATGGGGGAGTCCGAGAAGGGCACCGGCGAGCGCGGCATGCACTCCGCGCTCGAGAACGTCTACGAGGCGTTGGTTGGCGCCCTCTACCTGGACGCGGGTTACGATGCGACCCATGCGTTCGTGGTCTCCACCCTTGGCCCTGAGGTCTCGCCGGCGCTTGCCGAGAAGCCCATCAGCCCCAAGTCTCGCCTCCAGGAGGTCACCCAGCGCGACATGCACTGCGGTCCCGAGTACAAGCTCGTCTCGGAGGAGGGGCCCGCACATGATCCCACCTTCACGTCGGTCGTCCTCGTTGGGGGCAGAAGGGTGGGCCGCGGCTCTGGGTCGTCCAAGAAGTCTTCGGAGAGCGCCGCTGCGATAGATGCGCTCGTCCGCCTCGGCTATGCCGAGGAGGGCGACTTCGAGGGCGCCGGGACTACCAACTAGCCTATGGAGGACGCGTAAGTTGTATCTGAAGTCGCTGACACTCAAGGGCTTCAAGTCCTTTGCCGACAAGACCCAGATGGTCTTTGACCCCGGTCTCACCGTGGTCGTTGGACCAAACGGCTCCGGCAAGTCCAACGTATCCGACTCCATCCTCTGGGTACTGGGCGAGCAGAGTGCCAAGCAGCTGCGCGGTCAGGCGATGGAGGACGTGATCTTCTCCGGCTCATCGGCCCGCTCCGCCGTGGGCGTGGCCGAGGTCACGCTCGTGCTCGACAACTCCGACCACACCCTGCCCATCGACTTCAACGAGGTGGGCATCACCCGCCGGATGTATCGCTCCGGAGAGTCCGAGTACCTCATCAACGGCTCTCCGAGCCGCCTCATGGACGTTCAGGACATCCTGCACGACTCGGGCCTCGGCAAGGACACCCACTCGATTATCTCCCAGGGCAAGCTCGACTCCATCCTCTCGAGCCGCCCCGAGGAACGTCGTGCCCTCATCGAGGAGGCGGCGGACATCTCCAAGCACCGCCGCCGCAAGGAGCGCAGTCAGCGCAAGCTCAACTCCATGGACGAGAACCTCGCACGGGCGAAGGTCGTCTCCCGAGAGATCGCCCGCCAGCTCAAGCCGCTCGAGCGCCAGGTGGACAAGGCCCAGCGTGCGCGAACGCTCGGCGAGGAGCTCAAGGGCCTCGAGGTCCAGCTCGCCGTCGACGACCTGCGCCGCCTGCAGGAGGGCTACGCCCGGCTCCAGACGCGCGGCAAGGAGGCCGACGCCGCCTGCGAGCTTGCCCAGTACCGCCTTGACGAGAAGAGCGCCGAGCTCGAGAAGCTCCAGTCGCTGCTCGAGCAGAAGGGCCTCTTCGTGGGTGACCTCGGCGAGCAGCGCAGGCGCATGCAGGACCTTCTCGGGAGGATGGACGCGGACATGCGCCTTCTGGAGGAGAAGGGCAAGAACATGGTCTCGCGCCTCTCCGACATGCGCATGCAGCTCTCCTCCATGGAGAAGCAGCGCTCCGACGCCTCGTCTGAGCACGGGGAGGTCGCAGGCGAGCTCTCGGACCTGAGGGTGCGCGAGGCGAGCCTGCGCGAGTCCATAGACGCGCTCTCCCGCGCCTCGCACGAGGCCGTTGCCCGCCGTCGCGCCCTTGACGAAGAGCTCTCGGGCATTAGCTCCGCCGAGCGCGCCGCCCGCGCCGAGGCGGACCGCGAGACGCTCGCCTATGCCAAGCTCGAGGACCAGATCTCCAACGCCGAGGTCGAGGACCAGATGTTTGCCTCGCGCCTCGACCAGCTCGAGGAGGTCGTCCGCACCACCGAGGAGGCCGTCTCGGAGCGAACCGACCGCATCGAGCGCATAGAGGGGCAGCTCCTCGATGCCCGCAGGCGCGAGCACGCCCTCTCCTCGTCCATTGCCACCCACATGTCCTCGCTCGAGCAGGCCCGCGCCGCGCAGACCGACGCCCAGGGCAGGCTCTCTTCGGCGCGCGCGACCCTTGAGGCACTTCTCGCCGTAGACTCCGACGTCGAGTCCTCGAGCCCGCTCGTGGCCGAGCTCGCCACCGACGAGGAGCGCGTGACCTGCCGTCTCGCGGACCTCGTCGACGCTGACCCCGAGGTCGAGTCCCTGGTGGAGCAGCTGCTCGGAGACGACCTCGCCGCCCTCGTCGTACGCGCGGAGAGCGATGTCGTCGAGCTCGCCAAGCGCGCCCAGGGGCTTGCTGCCGAGAAGGACGGGCGTGCCGTCATCGTCTCCGGCGAGCTGGCCGTGACCCCCGCGTCCTCCTCCGGGGCTCCGGGAACGCCGCTCGTCTCGCGCCTGCGCGTCTCCGACGAGGCCCGTCCGCTGGTGGAGGCCCTTCTCGGTGACGTGATGCTCGTCTCCTCCGCGGAGGAGGCGGTGAGCGCCCACATGAAGGCCCCGGCCATGACCTACGTCACCGAGGACGGTGTCGCGGTCCTGCCGGACGGTCGCGTGCACGTTGGCTCCGTCGCCACGAGCGAGACGGGTGCGCTCGAGCGCAAGCGCCGCATCCGCGCCCTCGAGTCTGGGATGGCCGGGCTCGAGGAGGGCCTTGCCGAGGCGGGGGAGGCCCTTGCCGAGGCAGAGGACGCCCTTGCGGGGGCACGCGAGGAGGCGACCTCCGCAAAGGGCGAGATCGCGCGACTCTCAGCCGAGCTCTCGTCCGTGACGGCCGAGCGCGGCCGTCTTGAGTCCCAGCTCGCCAACGCCGTGTCCGAGAGGTCGCAGGTCACCAAGAGGCGCGCCGCTTCCGCCGAGCGTGCCGCAGACGCCCGCGGCAGGATCGAGGAGCACCGCGCCGCCGCACGTGCCGCGCGCGAGCGCGCCGACGAGCTCTCCCAGAGCCTCTCCGAGCGCACGGCCGAGCACGAGGAGGCCATCCGCGCCCAGGGCAAGGCCTCGAAGGAGCTCTCCGACGGGCGCCTCGAGCTTGCCATGACGAGCGAGCGCAGAGCCAACCTCGAGCGCCGCGAGCGCGACCTCGAGAAGCGCGTGAGGGACCTCGACGCGCGCGTTGAGGCAACGAGGAGCTCGTCGCGCGCCCTCGAGGTGGTCCGCCTGCGCGTGGACCCCCTCTATGACATCTACGAGGCGATACGCGAGCGCGCGCTCGAGTGGGCCAAGCGCCTGAGCGACCGCGCCTCCCTCGCCGAGGCGGACTCGGACTCTCTCAAGCGCACCATCGGTGACGCCCGCGAGGCGGTGAGCGCCGCAACAAAGGAGCTCGACTCCGCCCGCGAGGTCGCGACCGAGGTGAAGGTCGACCTCGGACGACTCGAGGTCCAGGTCCAGGGTGCCGTGAACGCCATCGTTGCCACGGGGGCGATCCTCGAGGAGGCGCTCGAGACCCCTGCCCCCGAGAACCGCGACGAGGCCGAGCGGCGCGCGGCGACGCTCCGCTCGCAGATCGAGTCCATCGGTCCGGTGAACGCCGTTGCCATGGACGAGTACCTTCACCTCAAGGAGCGCTACGACTACATCGACGAGCAGGTGCGCGACCTCGAGGAGGCACGTGCCTCGCTGCGCAAGATCACGGCTGCCATCGACCGCAAGATGCGCAATCGCTTCCTCACGGTCTTCGAGCGCGTGAACGCGAACTTCTCGGAGATCTTCTCGCTGCTCTTCCCGGGCGGCCAGGCGCACATAGAGATGACCGACCCCGAGAACCCCTCCGAGACGGGCATAGAGATCGTGGCACAGCCGCGAGGCAAGAAGCTCTCCAAGATGATGCTCATGAGCGGTGGCGAGAAGTCCCTCACGGCGCTCGCGCTGCTCTTTGCCGTCTACAAGGTGCGCACCGTTCCGTTCTACGTCTTTGACGAGGTTGAGGCCGCCCTTGACGACTCCAACCTCTCCAAGCTGCTCGACGCCATCGAGCAGCTCAAGGATTCTACGCAGCTCATTGTCATTTCTCACCAGCGTCGTACCATGGAGCAGGCAGACGTCCTCTACGGCGTCTCGATGCAGGCTGACGGCGTGAGCCACGTTGTCTCGCAAAGACTCGATCGCACTACCGGAAAGGTGGTTGATGCATAAGATGGGCTTCCTCGACAATCTCAAGGCGGGCCTCAGGCGCTCGCGCGAGGCTATCAACGAGATCTTCTACATGGGCGGCGAGGTTGACGAGAGCTTCTGGGAGGAGCTTGAGGACACGCTCGTGATGGGGGACATGGGCGCCGAGGTCGCGCTTCGCGTTTCCGACGACCTTCGCGACCAGGCGGCGCGCGAGAACCTCACGCGCGCCCCCCAGATTCGCTCCGCGCTCGCCGAACGCCTCGCCGCGGAGTTTCCCGTGGCAGAGCGCGACCCGTTCACCGACGTTCCGAGCTGCGTGCTCTTTGTGGGCATCAACGGCGCCGGCAAGACGACCACGGTCGGCAAGCTCGCCGGCCGCGCCCGCGAGACGGGCGTGAGCTGCGTCATCGGCGGCGCCGACACCTTCCGTGCGGCGGCCATCGAGCAGCTCGAGGTCTGGGGGCAGCGCGCCGGCGTCGACGTGGTCACGCGCGAGCGCGGTGCCGATCCCGCGAGCG
This sequence comes from uncultured Atopobiaceae bacterium, assembly GCA_944321385.1. GTDB lineage: Bacteria > Actinomycetota > Coriobacteriia > Coriobacteriales > Atopobiaceae > Thermophilibacter. The sequence continues at coordinate 10,151 of CALULC010000025.1, read as the reverse complement.
TGTGCTACGAGGTGCTCGAGGAGGCCGAGCGCCGTGGGAGCCAGCTCGTCCTCATAGACACCGCTGGTCGTCTCCACACCTCCTCCGACCTCATGCGCGAGCTCGCGAAGGTGGTAAACGTCACCCGCAAGCGCTCCAAGATGCCCGTCTCCGTCGTGCTCGTGATCGACGCCACCACCGGTCAGAACGGCCTCAACCAGGCCCATGAGTTCAATGACGCCCTCGATCTTGACGGTCTTATCGTCACCAAGCTCGACGGCACGGCCAAGGGCGGCATAGCCCTTGCCATCTCCAGCCAACTTGGTCTTCCCATCTATCGCATCGGCGTGGGCGAGACCATCGATGACCTCCAGACCTTCGACGCGCGCGAGTTCTGCCGCGCGCTCGTGGGTGAAGGGATGTAGCCATGTTCAACTCTCTCTCCGATCGTCTCCAGGACACCTTCGAGAAGCTCCGCGGCAAGGGTCGCCTCACCGAGGACGACATCAACCTCGCGATGCGCGAGATCCGCATGGCCCTGCTCGAGGCGGACGTCAACTATCGCGTGGTCAAGGAGTTCGTCGCCCGGTGCAAGGAGAAGTGCCTCACCGCCGACGTCCTCTCGTCGCTGAGCCCCGCCCAGAACGTCGTCAAGGTCGTTCTCGACGAGCTCACCACGCTGCTGGGCTCCACGGACTCCAAGCTCACCCTTGCGCAGAACCGCACGCCCAACGTGATCATGCTCGTGGGCCTGCAGGGCTCCGGTAAGACGACGGCCGCCGCAAAGCTCGCGTACCTTCTCAAGAAGCAGGGGAGAAACCCGCTGCTGGCCGCCTGCGACACGCACCGACCCGCCGCTGCAGACCAGCTCGCCACCCTCGGAGGGGAGATCGGCGTTCCGGTCTTTCGTGGCGACGGCAAGGACGCCGTGGACGTGGCGTCTGGCTCCATCCGCGAGGCCGTCGATCGCCTTTGCGACGTCGTGATCGTGGACACCGCTGGCCGCCTGCAGATCGACGAGGAGATGATGCAGGAGGCCGTGGCCATCAAGCAGGCCGTCCGTCCCGACCAGATCCTCATGGTCGTGGATGCCATGACGGGCCAGGACATCGTCAACGTGGTCACGGAGTTTGCCAACCGTGTTGACTTTGACGGCGTCATCATGTCCAAGCTCGACGGCGACGCCCGTGGCGGTGGGGCCCTCTCCGTGCGCGAGGTGACCGGCAAGCCGATCAAGTTCGTCTCCATGGGCGAGAAACCCGACTCCCTCGAGGTCTTCCACCCCGATCGCATGGCCAAGCGTATCCTTGGCATGGGCGACGTCGTGGGCATCATCGAGCAGGCCCAGAAGGTCGCCGACGAGCAGCAGGTGGCCGATGCCGAGCGCATGCTGCGAGAGGGCTTCACGATGGACGACCTTCTCGCTCAGATGCAGCAGATTCGCAAGATGGGCGGCCTGCGCAAGATCATGGGCATGATTCCCGGCATGGAGCGCGCCATGGCCCAGATGCCCGACGCCGCGGACGACTCCCAGCTCGTGCGCATCGAGGCCATGATCCACTCGATGACGCGCGAGGAGCGCATGCGTCCCAAGGTCATCAACGGACAGCGCCGTCGTCGCATCGCCCAAGGCTCCGGCCGTACGGTGCAGGAGGTCAACCAGCTCATCAAGCAGTGGGACGAGATGAACAAGATGATGAGCAGGATGAAGGGCATGATGCAGCCAGGCGGCGGCAAGAAGGGGCGTCGCGCCATGCAGCAGATGATGCGCAACATGGGAGGCGGCAACTTCCCGTTCTAGGCATCACGGCGCTCCGCATACTCATGCACTGGTGACGCGCTCGAGCTCCGAGAGGAGCTCGAGCCGTTTTTCTCGCTGTCCTGCGCTCGGAACGCCTACCATGTCGAGCCTGTCCCTCACGTCCCCAACAAGATCGTCAAGCCTCGAAGGGTCCGAGGCATCATGCTCGGTGATCACGACCGTCTCTAGGCCGAGTCCCTGAAGACCCTCATCTTGTTCCTCAAGCTCACCCGGCGTTGGTGACGCCTCTGTCTTGATGCGTATGACGACCCCTCTTACGGGGCTTCCGTGGCTCTCGAACAAGGGATAGGGCCTCAGCAGGAGAATCCCGCCCCCGCAGCCGCTTCTCGCCCGCTCGCCCCAAAGGGGTTCAAGGCCAACGTCGCTCGGCGGGGTCGCCCTGAGCCCATATCCGCCCAGGGAGGGCGGTGCCTGAATTATGGCGGCGAGCTTGCTCTCGGCGGGAGACGCCATAAGCTCACAGGCAAGGGGTATCGCCTCGCGGGCTCTCCTGGTCCCGTGCGAGCCGCTCATGAGGTTCACCATCCGAACGATATCTCTCTTTGCGACCAGCGGCTCCTGCCGCGGCTCCGCGACCCCGGGAGCCCGCATCGCATAGGTTCCGCAGAGTTCGCTCATGAGCAGGGCGCCCTCTGCCCTGCTTGCCTTTAGACACCCCTGAAGGGCAACGAGCTCCGGGCATACGACAAGCACCTTCTCGCCAATGCGCAGATAGGGGTTGCCCGGGTGGGTGAGGCGCGTTACGTGCCGTGTGAAGAGTGAGCAGGAGTGCGCCGTCGCGTCGCTTGAAACCAGTAGTTCAACCGGCCGGGAGAGGCGCTGGAGGAGGGGGTCGCTCTCCAGGAGCTCCCGCAACTCGGAGACTTTTGGTATGCGGTCGGGCAGTTCAACGGCATCGTCGTTCCACCGCCTTGCGAGCAGGGGGAACTCGGGCAAGCGCATCGCCTCAAGGGCGGAGGTGTGTGTCAGCAAAATGTCCATGTGAAAAGCGTAGATGAGGGGCGGGCCCCCTGAGGTGGCGGTCGCAGAATCTCGACCGCGAGTCTGCATCAAGCTGTCACGTGACAAACCGGAGCGCCCTCGTTCGAGATGAACGAGGGCGCGTAAGTAGAGAATACATATAACTAGAGAAACCGAGTGCCATCGTTTGCGGTCAGAATGCGACCGCTTGGCTCTGGTGTGCCCAAAACGCGGTCCAGCCGGGCACGATTTGGTCTAAACCGAGAGTCTCATTTCGGGAGCAAGCGAGATCCCGGAAAAGAAAAAAAGGCCCGGAGTCTCGAAGACAGACCCGGGCCCGGTTGCTTGCTTGGATTTGAGGCGGCTTAGTAGTGAGTCACCACAACGTCGCCGACCTCAATCATCCCGTAGAGCTCGGCCGCCTTGTCCACGGGGAGGTTCACGCAGCCGTGGCTGCCGTTCCACTGGTAGATAGTGCCGCCAAAGCTCCCGCGCCAGTCAGCGTCGTGAAGGGCAACGAGGTTGTCCACGAACGGCATCCAGTAGCTCACGTAGCTGATGTAGTCCGGCTCGCCGTCCCCGTTGTAGTCCAGGCCGCGGAGCGTGGCGTCACGCTGCATGTTGCCATTGATGGCGTTGACGCCCGTGGGAGTGTCGTAGCCCTGGGAGGTGTCGCCGGAGACGCAGTCGGACTCCCAGATGACGGAGCCGTTGTCATCGTAGAGACGAACGTGCTGCTCGGAGAGGTCGATGTCGATGTAGCGGTTGCCCCAGTCGCGGCCTCCGGCGTCGGGCACCACCTCGCCGCGAGACTCAAACGCGACCTCCACGACCTGAGGGGTGCCGCTGTTGACGGCGGCGAGAAGGTCCTCGGCAGCGCTGGCCTCGTCAACCTTCCAGCCGTAGGATCCGCCGGAGACGGTGACCTGCTTGCCGTCGGCGCGCTTGAAGGTGCGCTCTGCCCCGATGGTGTTGAGACTGCCGACGGCCTCGTTGATCCACGCGGCTGCCGCGTCGCTGTCCAGGGAGACCGAGAGGTCGTCGGAGACCACGACCCATCCGGCGATGTCTTCTGCCGTGAGCTCGCCCGCCGTCTCCCCGTCGAGCGTGAGGGTGCTTCCGGCGGCGCCGAGAAGGGCGTTGGCGGCGTCTGCGGCCGCATGCAGATCGTCGTCGGTGTCTCCGAGCTGGTCCACGCCGATCTCGATCGCGGGCTGCTGCGCCTCAAAGCCCGCGGCAAGGGCGTCGACGAGCTTGTCGTCATCGATGTACTGTGCGGTGATGCTGGGGTTGAGCCCAAAGACCCCGCGCTCGGAGTCAAAGGAGACGACCTTCCCGCCAAGGGAGGCAACGCTCTCGGTGGATTCCTGCTTGAAGGGCTCAAACAGGGCGAGCAGGGCCTCGCGGTCAAAGACGACCTTGCTCTCGGCCGTGATCGTGCGGTTGCTCGCGATGGCCGCGGGCCATGTCCAGGGATTCGTGGCTGCGATGCCGCCGCTTGCATAGCTCTGGCCGTCGTAGGCGAGGCCGATCTGGTCGGCGGTAATCGTGAGGTCCACGCCGTCGCCGGTAACGTGCGTCTGGTAGCCCGCGAGCGCGTCGGTCTTCTCGGAGGCAACGTCCGCTGCGCTCTTGAGGGAGACGTCCATGCCGTCGAGCGTGGTTCCCGGCATGAAGACGTTGTAGAAGAAAACGACTCCACCGAGATACACCGCGAGGAGCGTGCCGAGGATGGCGCAGGGAATGATGATAAGGAGCTTGTTGTGTCCGGACGAGGCTGAATCTGAGGAACTGAAGTGAGTTGCCATATTACACCTTGACGTTTTTCTCGAGCCTTGCTTCAACCCTGATATCGTAGCGTAGTAGAAGGCAAATGAGGCCGATTACTCAAAAGTTTAGGGGGTGTGCACATGGTTCGCGTAGTGAGGCTGTCCGATCTGTCCGACGGCCGCCTTGACGTCTTTGCAAGACTCACGAACAACCAGATGAGAGGGGACCTCGTATCGGAGGGCGGCGTGCTCGTGGCAGAGTCTCGCATGGTGGTCGAGGTCGCGTTGGAGGAGGGGGTCGAGCCGCTCGCCTTTCTCGTTGACGAGCGAGACCTCGACTCAAGTCTTGACCTGCTGTCTCGCGTGAGTGACGACGTGGAGGCCTACGTCCTTCCTCACGAGCAGATCGAGCTGCTCACGGGCTTCAGGCTGACGCGCGGGCTGCTGTGCGCGATGCGCCGCCCCCGGTCGCTCACGGTGGGGGAGGCCCTCGAGGGCGCTCGCCGCGTCGTGGTCGTGGAGGACCTGGTTGACGTGAGCAACGTGGGTGCGCTCTTCAGAAACGCCGCGGCGCTCGGGGCGGATGCCGTCATACTCTCGTCGCGCTGTGCCGACCCGCTCTCGAGGCGCTCCGTGCGCGTCTCCATGGGCTGCGTGTTCAAACTGCCCTGGGCCCGCGCCGAGAGGGGGGACTGGCCCGGGGCAACGCTTTCCGCCCTGCGCGAGCGGGGCTTCTCGACGATTGCGCTCGCGCTGGAGCCTGGCGCCGTCACGCTCGACGACCCCGCCCTTCTCGCAAGCGACCGCCGCGCGCTGCTCTTTGGCAGCGAGGGTTACGGCCTCTCCCGCGCCGCGCTCGATGCCTGCGACCACACGGCCATCATCCCGATGGCGCGCGGCGTTGACTCCCTGAACGTCGCCGCCAGCTCCGCCGTTGCCTTCTGGCAGCTCTTCTCCCGGGACGGGCTCTGAGCGGACGGGCTCTGAGCGTCTCCGCCCGAGTGGCCTTTTGGCGAGGTGTGGAGAACGTGGGGGAAGATGCGAGCTGCGGGTGATTAAAATGGGTCATCTGGGTATCTCTAGACCCAAGGACCACCCGAAGCAAAGGATTAGCCCCAACGATGAACATGAACGAGAACAAGCGGCGCCGCTCGATGCTGCTCTACATCCTGATTGCGATTGTCGCCTATCTCGCGATCAGCCAGGCGATCTACCCCAATCTGCGCGCCACTCAGATCACGAGCGTCACATACTCCGAGTTCCTCAACATGGTGGACAACAACGAGGTCGAGAAGGTCGACCTCAACACCGGTGACAACACACTGCAGTTCACCACCGGCGAGGGCGAGAGCGAGAAGCACTACGAGACCACCATGTGGCCCTACGACGACACGCTCATCCAGCGCCTGGACGAGCACGGCGTGGACGCCAACGCCACCATCCCCGACACCTCCGGTGACATCTGGCTCATGCTGCTCGTCTCCTATGGACTGCCCATCCTCTTCTTCCTCGGCATAGGCTGGTGGCTCAACCGCCGCATGAAGAAGGCCATGGGAGACGACGGCCCGTCGATGAACTTTGGCGGGGGCTTTGGCGGGGGCGGCCTCGGCAAGTCCAACGCCAAGGAGATCAAGGGCGAGGACACCGGCGTCACGTTCAAGGACGTGGCCGGCCAGGACGAGGCCAAGGAGTCGCTCCAGGAGATCGTGAGCTTCCTCAAGAACCCCGAGAAGTACAACGAGATCGGTGCGCGCTGCCCGCGCGGCGCGCTGCTCGTGGGCCCTCCGGGCACGGGCAAGACGCTGCTCGCCAAGGCCGTGGCCGGCGAGGCGGGCGTCACGTTCTTCCAGATCGCGGGCTCGGCCTTTGTTGAGATGTTCGTCGGCCGCGGCGCCGCAAAGGTGCGCGACCTCTTCAAGCAGGCCAACGAGAAGGCTCCCTGCATCATCTTCATCGACGAGATCGACGCCGTAGGCAAGCGTCGCGACTCCTCGCTCTCCTCCAACGACGAGCGCGAGCAGACGCTGAACCAGCTCCTCTCGGAGATGGACGGCTTCGACAACCACAAGGGCATCGTGGTCCTTGCCGCCACCAACCGCCCGGAGACCCTCGACCAGGCGCTGCTGCGTCCCGGCCGCTTTGACCGCCGCATCCCGGTGGAGCTTCCCGACCTCGCCGGCCGCGAGGCGATCCTGCAGATCCACGCCAATGACGTGAAGATGGAGCGCGGCATCGACCTCGGCATCATCGCTCGCTCCACGCCGGGTGCGTCCGGTGCCGACCTCGCCAACATCATCAACGAGGCCGCGCTGCGCGCCGTGCGCTTTGGCCGCAAGCGCGTGACCCAGGAGGACCTGCTTGAGTCCGTTGACGTGGTCATCGCCGGCGAGAAGAAGAAGTCCACGGTGCTCTCCCCGCACGAGAAGGAGGTCGTCTCGTACCACGAGACGGGACACGCCATCGTTGCGGCCATGCAGAAGGGCTCCGCACCCGTCTCTAAGATCACGATCGTTCCGCGCACCTCCGGTGCGCTCGGCTTCACGATGCAGGTGGAGGAGGACGAGCACTTTCTCACCACGCGCCAGGAGGCCAAGGACAAGATCGCGGTGCTGTGCGGCGGCCGTGCGGCGGAGGAGCTCATCTTCAACGAGATGACCACCGGCGCCTCCAACGACATCGAGAAGGCCACGCAGCTCGCGCGCGCCATGGTCACGCAGTACGGCATGTCGGACAAGTTTGGCATGGTCCAGCTCGGCCAGCCCGCGAGCCGCTACCTGGGTGGCGGCGAGCAGCTCACCTGCTCCGAGGGCACGGCCCAAGAGATCGACGCCGAAGTTCGCGCCCTCGTGGAGGAGGGCCACCAGACGGCACTGCGCACTCTGCGCGAGAACCGCTTCAAGCTGCACGAGATTGCCCATTACCTGCAGAAGAAGGAGACCATCACCGGCGAGGAGTTCATGAACATCCTCACCCGAGATGACGGCTTTGCACCCAAGATGCCGGCACCTGCCGTCTAGCGTGCCAGCCTCACGAGCCCTTTGCCCCTCGCGGTGCCCGCCGTGCCGCGAGGGGCTCTTTTTTCTACCGATTGTCGAAGACCTGACTTTTGCATGAGCGCTCGACGGCAATGCTTGATAAGACTTTACATATTAGCAGGTAGATGCGTTATCACGTTCTTCTCGTCTGGCGAGAAACCCGATTCGCTCGTGCAAAAGTCGGGAGATCGTGGCGGACAGAAATGACATCAAGCTCTATTCTTGGCAGGATGCCAGGTCTGGCTCATACGGCTATGGGGGAGCCGAGTTTCCGAGGGGCTCGTTCTACCCGCACAGCATCTACATCGAGGATCTTGATGGGGGCGGAATGCCCGAGCTGCTGTATCTCTGCGCCCATCAAGATCGCGGCGTCATGCTCGGATGTCGCCTCAAGCTCTTCAAATACGACGAGGGTGCCCGGGATTGCCGCATGGTCTTCTCGTCACCCACGTTTCCCGACCCGCCGCCCTCCTGCTCTTGGCAACCCAAAGATGACTCTGGGGGCTCTCTCTGGGAGAGGCCCGAGGTTTGTTGGGATCGCCTGGACCCTGACACCGACATAGAGACCACCGACTTCATCCTGTTTACCGTGGCGGAGCAGGAGGGCCTCTATGCGCTGATATCCTCTGTTTCCCAAGATGCGATCGAGCGCTATCTCGTGCATATGGCCTATGACGCTGACGTGGATACGCTTGTGACCGTGGAGGACCCATGGGTGAGGCGAAGCGTCAGGGATGATGGCGTCTTGTGCTGGCGCGGCGCCAATTCTGTTGACGAGGATGAGTACCAGCAGGCCGAGGACTTGGCGCTCCAGGGCATGGAGGCCATCATCACGTTCAACGGCTCGGGCAATGGCTTCTCGGCAATTCTCGAGCCAAAGCTGAAGGGCAAGGGGCAGCTGACGGAGTCGAGCGCCGCCCGTGGCAGACAGGCGGTTTCCTTTGGGGTCGCCCTCGCGCTCCTTGGGGACGAGATCGGAAAGCGAGCGGCGTTTGTTGAGGGCGGAGACGCTGAGATTCTTCGCTATGACATGAATGATCTTGTCCAGAATCGCTCGCCCCTTGACTATCAGCCAAAGCTCGCACACGTTTTGATGGCCCTTTCGTGTGCGGCATATGACGAAGAAGGCGTCATTGACTCGCTCGTGGGGCTGGGCTGTACGAGGGACCTGCGAACGTACAACTATTATGAGGACCCATACGACCCCGCTTATGGGCCGGATCAGGTTGGCTTTGCCATTGGCCTGGGTCAGATGGATGACGGAAGCTCGCTTGTCATCGTGGCTCTGCGGGGGTCGTATCCGGACTTTGAGATATTAGATCAGCCTGCCCCGGCTGATTGGAAGAGCAACTTCAACCTTGGCGCTGCGCTGAATCGCGAGGGCGAGCACACCGGGTTCTCAAAGGCTGCGGACGAGGTTTTGAATTGTCTTAACCGGGATTTTCGTGACATGCACGAACTTACGGGCGACAACGCAACCCTTGTTATCTGCGGGTACAGTCGCGGTGGCGCCGTGGGAAACCTGCTCGCCAAGCGCCTGCTTGATGGCTGGGCCAATGCCGAGAGGCTCTTCTGCTACAACTTCTCAGGCCCCGACACGGCACGATACGAGGACGTCGACTGGACCCGCGACGGACACTACAACGGCATCTGTAACCTCAGTGACGTGTGGGATTTCATTAGCTGGATGCCTGGCATCCTTGGCGATCTTATTGGTTTTGGGACTGGTCTCGTCACGAGTTTCAACGGGGGAGAGGCCTTTGCTTCCTGGGGGAAGTTTGGGCAGAGTTATTGGTTTGAGAACGAGGACGGAGGGGAGAACATCAACCTGTTCGGCGGCCACTCCTACATGACCTGCCTTGACTTTTTCTCGTCGCTACCCAAGGAGGGTGACCTCATGAGCGGCGGCGAAGGCATGCTCTTTTGGGCGAAGAGCTATATTCTCCTGGTTATTTCCTTTGGCGACTCCGACTCTGTGGCGACCTTGTTCGGACTCATTCATTGATCCGCGGCTGCCCCTGACTTTTGCACGAGCGCCCGAGCTTGTCAGTCAGTACAACAATACATGTGCGCAGGTAGACGCAGCGCATCGTTCTTCTCGCTAGGCGAGAAGTCCTGTTTGCTCGTGCAAAAGTCAGGAGTTCTACATACTGTGCGTTCTTCCAAACGTGCTACCATGCATAACCGAGGCGTTGACGGGGAGAGTACCCGGGGGCGCGCGACCAAGAGAGAGCGGGGACGGTGGGAGCCCGCGGTCGCGTCCCGGCGAAGATCACCCCTGAGCCGCGGCCCGAAAGCGCGAGCGAGTAGGCGTCGCCGGAGTGGCCGCCGACACAGGCCAGCCGAGTACGGCGGATATCCGCTCGCTGGGTGGTTCACAAGCGAAGTCGCAGGCGCGCTTCGTCCCAGCAGGAGGGGCGGGCGCGTTTTTTGTGCCCGAGGGCGATGTGGAAAAGGGACTGTCCCTTTTCCACGGTGAGCGTGCAAGAGGGGCTGTCCCCTTTGCACGGAAGGAGGAAGCGTGGCGAAGAACGAGTACAAGAAGACGACCAACCTGCCGAGCACGGGCTTTCCCATGCGCGCCAG
>CALULC010000024.1 GCA_944321385.1 uncultured Atopobiaceae bacterium | reverse complement strand
AGGCTGATGCCGCCGATGATGTTGGAGATCGTGTCCTGCATGCCCAGCGAGACCGCGATGGACACCACGCCGAGGGCTGCCACAAAGCCCGCGGGGTCAACGCCAAAGACCGGCCGCATCACGCTGAGCAGGGCGAGCGCCCAGATGACGGCGCGCACGATGTTGATGAAGAGTGAGGCGCTCGGCAGGTTGGAGGCGTCCAGCACCTTGTGCATGAGGCGCACCACCACGCGCTGGATCACGAGGGCTATGGCCACCGCCACGACGAGCGCGATGACCTTGTCGAGCCACCCGCCCGCGTCTATGCCAAAGAAGTGCTCCATCACGTTCCTCTCGTCCGTCACAAGCTTGATTTATGCGTTCGCATAAATCAACGGCTGGCTGGCCCCAACTTATGCGTACGCAAAAATGATACGAAGGGACTGTCCCTTCGTATCATCCCTCGATCTTGACGATGGGGGCAAAGCCCTTGAGGAGCTTCTTCGTCTTGCCGGTGCGCGTGAACTTGACCTCGATCGTGTCACCGGAGGCGGCGAGGACCACGCCCGGGCCAAAGGTCTTGTGCGAGACGTGGTCGCCGGCGGCAAAGCTCGCGGCGGCGCGGGCGGCGTCCGGCTTGGGGCCCACGGGGGCAGGCGCCGCAGCAGGGCGAGAAGAGCCTCCCGTCGAGCGCGTGCGCGAGCCAAAGACGTTGCCGCCATAGACCGACGAGCCGCGACCGCTGCCGAAGGTGCCGTGACGGTCCCCGCGCTTCTCCCAGCCCACGCCGGCAAAGCCCGAGGAGCCCACGCCCACGCGCTCCACGTCCGTCTCCGGAATCTCGCGCAGGAAGCGGCTCGGGGCGTTGGCCTGCACGGAGCCATAGGTGCGGCGCGTGGTGGCATGCGTGAGGTAGAGCCGCTTGCGGGCGCGCGTGATGGCAACGTAGGCCAGGCGACGCTCCTCCTCCACGCTCGCCTCGTCTCCGTCGTAGGAGGCATGCGGGAAGATGCCCTCCTCCATGCCGGCGACAAACACGACCGGAAACTCGAGACCCTTAGCAGAGTGGATGGTCATCATGGTGACGGCGTGCGTCTGTCCGGCTAGCGAATCCAGGTCCGACCTCAACGCCAGCCACTCGATAAGCGCCGGCAGCTTCTCAGACGCGACGGGCGGTCTGAGAGGAGCAGGCGCCGAGGCGGCGTCCCCAGAGGGCGACTCGCCTTGGCGAGCGAGCGGAGCGAGCGCGGAGCCCGTCGGGGACGCCGGATCGGCGCCGGACGGCTCAAGCGCACCCGCTGCACGAAGCTGGGCCAGGCTCTCGAGCGTCTCCACCGTGTCGTGGGTCTCGTCGAACTCGGCGGCGACGCCCATGAACTCCTTGATGTTCTCGATGCGGCCGTCCGCCTCCACGCTGTGCTCGGCCTCGAGAGCGCGGATGAGGCCGGCGCGGTCCACGATGGCCTCCACCACGTCCGCGAGCTCTCCGGTGAAGTGGCGGCTCGCCTCGATCACGCCCGTAAACTCCGCCAGCGCCGAGCGCACCTTCGCGCCCAGGAGGCCCGTCTCGGCGATCGCCATCTGGCAGGCCGAGAAGAACGAGATGCCCTCGTCCGCCGCCAGCTCGCGAATCTTGTTGATGGAGGTGGTTCCCACGCCGCGCCTCGGCGTGTTGACCACGCGCAGGGCGGCCACGTCGTCGTCCGGGTTCACGACGAGCTTGAGGTAGGCCATGACGTCGCGGACCTCGGCGCGGTCGAAGAAGCGCGTGCCGCCCACGATCTTGTACGGCACGCCCGCGCGCAGGAACATGTCCTCGAGGATGCGCGACTGCGCGTTGGTGCGGTAGAAGACGGCCATGTCGTCGTAGCTCGTGCCGCCGTCGTGGAGCTTCTCGATCTCCGAGCCGATCCAGCGGCCCTCGTCGCGCTCGTCGGAGGCCTGGAACACGTGGATCTTCTCGCCGTCCCCGGCGTCGGTGAACAGGCGCTTGGGCTTGCGGCGGGCGTTGTTGGCCACCACCGCGTTGGCCGCGGCGAGGATGTGGCCCGTGGAGCGGTAGTTCTGCTCCAGGCGCACCACGTGGGCGTCCGGGTAGTCCTTCTCAAAGTCCAGGATGTTCTGGATGTCCGCGCCGCGCCAGCTGTAGATGGACTGGTCGTCGTCGCCCACGACCATGAGGTTGCGGTGGCGCGCGGCCAGGAGGTTGGTGATCGCGTACTGGACGTGGTTGGTGTCCTGGTACTCGTCCACGCTGATCTGGCGGAAGCGGTCCTGGTAGCGCTCCAGGACCTCCGGGCGCTTGGAGAGCAGCTCGAAGGTCTTGACGAGAAGGTCGTCAAAGTCCATGGCGTTTGCCTTGGCGAGGCGGCGGTCCAGCTCGCGGTAGACGCGCGCGGCGGCACGGTCCGCCGGGTTGGAGGAGCTTGCCATCTCGTCCGGCCCCACCATCGCGTTCTTGGCGGAGGAGATCTTGGCGCGGATCGAGTTCATCGGGAACTGCTTCTGGTCTATGTCCAGGTCCGCCATGATGGTCTTGACCAGGCGGCGGGAGTCGTCGTCATCGTAGATGGTGAAGTTGGGACGGTACCCGATGAGCTCCGGGTCCTCGCGCAGCATGCGCACGCACATGGCGTGGAAGGTGCAGACCCACATGCCGCGCGTGCCGTACGGGAGCAGGGCCTCCAGGCGCTCGCGCATCTCCGCGGCGGCCTTGTTGGTGAACGTGATGGCCAGGACCTGCCAGGGCTTCACGCCCTCGTCCGCGATCATGTGCGCGATGCGATACGTGAGCACGCGCGTCTTGCCCGAGCCCGCGCCCGCGAGCACGAGCAGCGGCCCGCGCGTGCACTCCGCGGCCTCGCGCTGCGCCGGGTTGAGACCGGAGAGGTCGATGGCAGGCGCCGGGGCGGAGGTAAAAGCCGGGGCCGGGGCTGCCATGGTCGGAGCAGTGGCGGGAGCCGGTGCCGGGGCCGCCATGGTCGGGGACATCGGGGCAAAGAGCGACGGCTGGTCTTGGGTCATCTTGAACGGGTTCCTCTCGCTGAGTTTTTCGCCCTATGAGTGTAGCCGGAAGACCGGACAAAATGCCCAAGCCCCGAGAAACCCACAGGGCGTGCGCGGAGTGCTCTCGCGACGGCGTGCGCCGGATTTGCCCCGACTGCGTGGCGGAAGTACGCAGTCGGGGCATATCCGGCGCAATCACGCACTCAGTAGAGGCAAATCCGGCGCACGAGGCACGCAGTAGAGGCTATTTTGGCACCGGACGACGCAGTCGGCAGGATTCCGGCGCAAGGCGCGGCGGCGTATCGCATGAGCAGCTGTCATTTTTGCGCCAAGACAAGATGACGAGAAGAACACAGCGCCCGTTGCCGCGAAGTTGGCTACACTATCCCGGGCAATTTCAGAGAAGGAGCGCAACCCCATGTCACAGGCCCTGAACCTCGTCCGGAGGGACCCCGTCCTCGCCGTCGCCACCGTGCTTGCCGTGGCGTCGTGCGCGCTCGTGCCGCCCGACGCCGGCTACCTCGAGTACGTGGACTTCCGCACGCTCGGGCTGCTCTTCTGCCTCATGGCCACGATGGCGGGGCTCTCGCGCGCCGGCGTCTTCCGCGCGGCGGGCCGGGCGCTCGTGGCGCGCCTGCACTCGGGGACGGGCGTGGTGATGGGACTCGTGCTGCTCCCCTTCGTGGCGAGCATGCTCGTCACCAACGACGTCTCGCTCATCGCCTTCGTGCCGTTTGCCCTTCTCGTCCTGCGCATGCTGGGGATCGCAGACGCCTCGGTCTTCACCGTGGTCATGATGACGGTGGCGGCCAACCTGGGCAGCATGCTCACGCCCATCGGCAACCCGCAGAACCTCTACCTCTACTCCGCCTCCGGGATGGGCGTCCTGGAGTTCGTGGGGCTCATGCTGCCCTACGCGCTGGTCTCGGCCGTGCTGCTAGTGGCGTGCGTCCTTGCCTACGGGGCGCGCCGACATGGCCTACCCGTGAAGGCTGAGGACGAGCGGGCGCTGTCCGCCGCGGGCGAGCTCGAGTCCGAGCGCGTGCTCAAGCGCTCCGTGACGCCGTGGGCGGCGCTCTTTGCGCTGAGCCTGCTCGCCGTCGCACGGGTGCTGAGCGTGCCGACGCTTCTTGCCGTGGTGGTTGTGGTGGCGCTGGCCGCGGACCGGAGGGTCCTGCGCGAGGTGGACTACGGCCTGCTGCTCACCTTTGTGGCGTTCTTTGTCTTTGTGGGCAACGTCGGACGCGTGGGGGCCGTGGATGGCCTGCTCTCGTCGGTGGTCTCTGGGAACGAGCTGATCGCCTCCGTGGCCGCGAGCCAGGTGGTCTCCAACGTGCCCGCGGCGCTGCTGCTCTCCGGCTTCAGCTCAGCCTGGCCTGCCCTCATCGTGGGCACCAACATCGGAGGCCTAGGCACGCTCATCGCCTCGATGGCGAGCCTCATCTCCTACAAGCAGGTCGTCTCCGAGGGAGCGGGCACCGCGGGCGCGTACCTGCTGCGGTTCACGGTCGTGAACGTGGCGTTTCTCGCTGCGCTCGTGGGACTGGCGGTGGCGCTGGGGTAGCGGGACGCGGGGGGATGACGTTACTCCGAGGTGGCCATCTGTTCAATCCACTCGCGGAGCTCATGGGCAAGTTCGAGGCTGTATCCGTCACCCATGCCCTCGTAAAGCTCCTCGGCCTTGTCGAGCTCCGACAGGGCGCTACCGTATTCTTCTTGGAGAGCCAAGAGCCGGGCGCGGGCCCTGAGGTCATTGGCCGTCCCGAGGCCGTCCCCGGCCTCGCGGTGGAGGCGCTCGGCCCCCTCGAGCAGGGGGCCGGCGTCGTCGAGCCTGCCCTGGCGCATGGCGAGCTCGGCGCGGGCCCTGAGGTCGTTGGCCGCCCCAAGGCCGTCCCCGGCCTCGCGGTGGAGCCTCTCTGCCTCCTCGATCAGGTACCCGGCGTCGTCGAGCCTGTCCTGGCGCATGGCGAGCTCGGCGCGGTCCTGCAGGTCGTTGGCCGCCCCGAGGCCGTCCCCGGCCTCGCGGTGGAGCCTCTCTGCCTCCTCGAGCAGGGGCCCGGCGTCGTCGAGCCTGTCCTGGCGCATGGCGAGCCGGGCGCGGAGCAAGAGGTCGTTGGCCGCCCCGAGAGTGCTCCCGGCCTCGCGGTGGAGGCGCTCGGCCTCCTCGAGCAGGGGCCCGGCGTCGTCGAGCATACCCTGGTACATCGCGCATTCCGCTGACGTCTGCGCAGCGAAGGCGTCAAGGTCATCGTCCCCTGCATCCCGAGCGGCGCGGAGCAGTGCGTCGAGCACGGGCCTGGAAGCCCCCCAGTCGAACTGGTAATGGTTGCCCAGCACCCGAGCGAGCACGGGCGCGCCCGCCCCCAGGCCGCGGAGGTCGAGCGAGCGATCGAGAAGGTAAAGGACGCGGGAAAGGGAGGCGAGGGCGCGGGCATGGGCATCACCGGCACCGGTACCGAGGACGCCGGAGCCGTTATCGTCGGCAATGATAATCCTGAAGAATCTCAGCGTCAGCAAAACGAGGCAGAGGTCGACGAGATCGTCACCCGCGAGACTGAAGAACGCCTCGCGCACGGGGCGCAGCATTGATAGGAAACCGTCTCCTGAGGCGGACATGAGGCTCGCGTCCCTCAGGCGGGCGTAGGCGTCCACCCAGTCGAGAGGGTCGGTCCCCGAGAGGGCGGCGAGCTCGTCGAGCTCCGCGCGCGGCAAGTCACCGGGCGTGAGCCCCATGATGCCCCACAGCTCATGGGCAAGAGGGGTATCGGCGACCGCATCCCAGGACAGGCGGAGCGCGGTCTCGAGGCTGTTATGCCGGGGATTCTTTGCGTGCTGAGGCGCCTCGGGCCAGCAGCTCAGGACGTCGCTCCAAGATAGAGATCTTGTCGCAAGAGTCGCAGTGAGCACAATCGCGAGGGGATGGCCTTCAAGCCTGTCCATTAGCTTCTCGAACTCGGGGCCCGATGGGTCGGGCCCACCCCCTTTCGCCTTGAGAACCTGGCAGAAGAGGTCGACAGACGGCCCCCTCCTGAGCTCGTGGACCCTGATGGTCTTGGCACCCGTCTCGTAGTCCGACACTGTCTCCCTGCTCGAGGCAAGAACGGATGCGCCCCCTTTGCGGAATGCTTGGAGCAGGCCGACGAGCTCTCTCCTACTCTCCTCGTCGGAGGCGACCCAGGCGTCCTCCCAGTTGTCGAGGTAAACGACGGGGCCCCTCAGGTCACCAAGCTTCTCCGTGAGGTAGCGGGCGTAGTCCTTGACCCCGACCCCCTCGTGCTGCTTCATCCCCGGAACTCCGAGCGCCTCGGCGACGGCGTCGCACTGCGCCCAGGCGGACTCCCTGCCCGCGGCCTCGGCGTAGACAACAGTACGACCCGAGCCGCGAAGCCTCCTCAGGGCTTCGCGGCAGACCTCGGTCTTGCCGATGCCGCCGGGGCCGGTGACCAGGTTAATCGAGGGCTCTCCGGAGAGCGACGCGACGACCTCCTCGACCTTGTCCTTCCGGCCCACAATCCCGTACGTAGACTCTGGAATCGGCGCGAGGTGCGCCGCGACCGAACCCGGCAGCGGCCCCATCTCCCCCTCGAGCCAGCCCAGTAGCGCGTCGAGTGCCTCGTGCTGCCCGTGGGGGTACCAGATCGGACGGACGTTCATGCCCGCGAGGCGCCGGCTCATCTCGCGGTACCCCGGCTCGAGCTTGCCGCCCACGACGAGGTTGGGCGAGAAGGGGTCGCCCGCGTTCTCGGTGCCCTCCGGCAGCCCGACGAGGGCGTAGTAGACGTGGTCTGGCGCGCTCCGGTCGAGCACGTCCATCGTGCGGTCGCTCCCGAGGGAGCAGCCCAGGAAGAGCACGGCGCCTCGCCCTTCGAAGACGCTCCCCATGAACCTCGTGAGCTCGCTCCCCCCGTCATCGGCCCCGTAGGCCTCGTCGTAGTCCTCGCGCGTGATGACGATCTTGTCGGGGTCCTTCACGTCCCCGTGGAGCTTGAAGAGCGAGGGCTTCGTCGAGCGGAGGAGCCGCTCCACGAGAGAGCGGTGGTAGTCGGCGTGCGGATAGGCGACCTCGATGTCCTCGCCCGCCTCGCGGTAGGCGCGCTCGATGAGCAGGTCGTAGTTTGTCGTGAGGATGGGCCCGCGGAAGACCCTGGGGATGCCGCGGCGCTCCCTCGACATCTTCGCGAAGGCGCCCTCGACTGTCCCTTCGCCGAACTCCCCGTCGATGGCCCTGAGGAAGACGTCGCGCCTGCCGCGGCCCCTCGCGCCCATTTCCTTCTGCAGGAGCGACGCCGCGTCCTCGTACTCGCCCTTCCCGAGGAGCCCCTCGAGCTCCTCCTGGCAGTCAGGGCAGCGGGCAGCAATCCCCCTGAGCAGCGAGCCCCAGCCCCTGTAGTGGAACTGGGAGAACCCCGCGCCGACGAAGGGGACGAGCCGCTGTCGCCGCGCGAGCTCGAGGACCTCATCCAAAAAGGCGCGGTTGTCCTCGTACATCGCCTCGACGACGGAATCGCCTCCCGTGTACGTCTCTCCGCGCAGCTGCTCGATGGTCACGGCACACATGTCTGCCCCCACTCAACCTAAATTAACTGAGAGCAGTATGAACCCCAAACGAGGACGAAACGGCCCAGACCCGGGGACCATTCCGCGGAGCCCGCGCACGGCTCGGCTAGCGGAAAACCGACCCCCTACATCCATCTCCCGAGGAAGCCGAGCACACAGCCCCAATAGCGCTCCGGGTCGGCAAAGACGGCGCAGCAGTGGCCGGCCCCGGGGAAGACCTCAAGCTGGTGTCCGCCACCCGCCGCCGCAAGCTCATGCGCCATGCCCACGGGCACCACGCGGTCCGCCTCGCCGTGGACGAGCAGGACCGGCACCCTCGTGCGTGCCAGAGCGTCCACCGGCCGCGCGAGCTTGATGTCATATCCGTCGCGCTCCCTCATGAGCCGGCGCCGCGCCACGTCCAGAAGCGGGTGCGCCGAGGCCGGCGGCGTGCCGAGCGAGCCCGTCTCCACGACGTTTTCCGCCGTGCGCCAGAAGTCCGTGTAGCCCGAGTCCGCCACGCAGGCAACCACCTGCTGCGGCAGGTCCTTCTCGCCACAGGCCATGAGGCAGGACGCAGCTCCCATCGAGATGCCGGCGAGTGCGATGCGCACGCCCTCCCCCACCCGGGAAACCACCCAGCGGCACCACACCACGAGGTCGCGACGGTCGAACCAGCCGGCGCCCACCCAGTCTCCCCCGCTCTCTCCGTGCGCGCGCAGATCCACAAAGAGCAGGTTGAACCCCGCCTCCGCATAGCGGCGCGCGTAGGTGAGGCCGGTGCGCCAGTTGTCGTGGTAGCCGTGGACAAAGACGAGCCAGCGCGGCGAGTCCGGACGGCACGCGAGGACGTGCCCCACGAGGCGCACGCCGTCGTCCGAGGCAACCTCCACGCGCTCGAAGCCCTGCGGCTGGCCCTGCAGCCAGCGCCAGGTGCGCCCCGCCTCCTCGGCGCGGTCCCACTCCAGGACCTCGCCCTCGTGGGCGCTCACGCCGGGGGACATCTCGCGCACACGCACGTCTCCCCCGCCGCCCAGGTACGGACCCAGCTCCTCGTGACCCGCGTCGGGCTGGTGACCCAGGACCGCCGGCAGCACCTTGGGCACAAGGGCCGTGGCGGCCAGACCGCGCAGCCGGGAGATGCCGCTCTTGCCCATTATTGCCCCTCCTTTGCCTGGCCTAGATTGCTTGACGGTACACTGCCGTCATTTCAAGCGCTTCACAGTGCAAAGCACACCGACTGCGCGGCCGCGCACCGTCGCCCAATCTACAGCGCCGCCAGCAGTGCCTCGCAGCCCTCCAGGACGTCGCGATACGTTGCGTCAAAGTCGCCGGTGTACCAGGGGTCGGCCACGTCGCCGGGGCGGGAGGTCCAGTCGAGCAGGCGGCTCACCTTGCCCTCCGGATCCGCCCCAAAGATCCGGCCCAGCCCCCACGCGTTCTCCGCGTCCATGTAGACGATGTGGTCCCAGCTCCCGTACTCGTCTCGCCTCACGCGACGGGCACGGTGGCTGCCCACCGGAACGCCCTCCGCCCGCAGCTTGGCAATGGTGCCGCGGTGAGGCGGGTTGCCCAGCTCCTCGGAGCTCGTCGCCGCGGAGTCAACAAGGAACTCGTCCTCGCGGCCCGCGCGCCGCACCAGATCCTCCATCACAAACTGCGCCATCGTGGAGCGGCAGATGTTGCCGTGACACACAAACAGGATGCGGGCCATCTCTTCCCTCGCAGCCCCTACTGGCGCATGTGGCGTCCGCCGCCCTTGGACTTGGGCTTGGGCTTGGACTTGGGCGCAGCGTCCTTCTTGCCGTGAGAGGAGCCGTGATTGCCGTGGCTCGCCTTTACGGCGCCAACAGCACCGGTCGTGATGCCGCTCACGCTGTTGGCGCTCACCTTCAGGCACTTCTCGCGAAGGCGGCGCTTCTTTGCGCGGAGGCTGCAGATGACCCCTATCAGCACGAACAGGGCCACGGCGACCACGGCAACGATCAGGGCGTGGGAGATGTCCGAGGTGACCCACCAGACCACAAAGTCGGGGATGGAAAGCCCCACGGAGCGGGCGGGCGCCACGCTCACGGTTCCCAGCTGCTGGTCGCCCAGGGCAACCGTGACCTCTCCGACGGTCGAGCCCTCGGTGAGCGGGGCGCGGAGGGTCTCGGTCCACAGGGGGGTGATCGTCAGGTCGTCGAGCGTGAGGTCAACCGGAACCGTGCCCACAAGGGCAGACGTCGCCTCGATGCCAACCTCGTCGCCTTCGCTGGAGAACTCAACGTCAACGGTGGCAAGCCTGTCTCCCTGCTTAACCACCTCGCCGGTCTTCCAGGCGCCAAAGCCCCACTCCACGAGCGCCTTCACGTCGTAGAAGTTTGAGGTGATGCCCTTGGAGTTGCCCGCCATGGGCGCCCCAAGAACCACGCACACCAGGCTCCTCTCGCCCTGGTTTGCCTCAACGATCAGGCACTTTCCGCCCTCGATGGTCGAGCCCGTCTTGCTCGCCCCGATGATGCCGTCCATGTAGACGGGGCTCTCGGGGTCGAGGAGGAGGTTGGTGTTCTCGAGCGTTCGCGCCGGGTTCTCGCTCGTGGCGGGAAGGTCCCACGTCGCGCAGCTCGCAATCTCCTTGAAGTCGGGGTACTCGAGCGCCGCCTCGAACATGGTCACAAGGTCGCGCGCCGTGGTGTAGTGGTCGTCATCGTGCAGGCCGCAGGGGTTCACGAAGTGGGTGTCTGTGCAGCCGAGCTCGGTGGCACGCTCGTTCATCATGTCCACAAAGGCGTGCCAGTCTCCCCCACCCACATAGCGGGCGAGCACGTAGGAGGCATCGTTTCCCGAGGGCAGCAGCAGGCCGGCGAGAAGGTCGCGCACCGTGAGGGTCTCCCCCGCCTTGAGGCCGGCAACGGAGCTCTCCGGCGTGACCTCGTCGAAGTCCCCCTCCTCAACGGTCACCTCCTCGTCCAGATCGGTGTTGTCGAGCACCACGATCGCGGTCATGATCTTCGTGAGCGACGCGGGGTAGCAGCGCTCGGTCGACCCCTTGTCGTAGAGGACCGTGTCGGTCTCCTCGTCAACGAGCAGGGCGTGCGTCGAGGCAAGGTCGGGGGGCTCCTCGGCGGAGTAGGTCTTGGCCTCATCGGACGAGCTCTCGGCGAGCGCCATCTGGGGGAGCAGGAACGCGCCGCCGGCCAACAGCGAGAAGGCCACGAGCAGGGCGGGCAGGAAGCGCAGGCGGAAGCGAGATGAGGAAGTGTTCACGAAGGCCTCCTAACCCATCAGGGCAAACCAGGCGATGACGGCAACGCCGAGAACGATGCGGTACCAGCCAAACGGCTTGAAGTCGTGACGGCGCACAAAGGCCATCAGGAAGCGGATGGCCAACAGCGAGACGACAAACGCAACCGCGCACCCCGTGACGAGGATGGCGGCCTCGGTCCCGCTGAACATGTTGCCGGCAAGGAAGTACTTGGCAAGGCGCAGGCCGCTCGCGCCCACCATCACCGGGATGGCAAGGAAGAACGTGAACTCCGCGGCCACGGTGCGGGAGCAGCCAAGAAGCAGGCCGCCGATGATCGTGGAGCCGGAGCGCGACGTGCCGGGGACGATCGAGAGAACCTGGAACAGGCCGATTCCCATGGCCGTCTTCCAGTCGAGGTTCTCGAGCGTCTTCACGCGCGCCTCGAAATCCGCGAGCTCGGAGGTCGATGCCGTCTGGGCTGCCGCGAGATGGCGCGGGGCGCTCTCCGCCAGGCCTTGGGCGCGACGGCCACGCACGGTCTCGATCACGATGAACGCGATGCCGTAGACGATGAGCGCCGCGGCAATCACGAAGGGGCTCCCGAGGTTCTCCTCCATCCAGTCGTCGATGGGGATGCCGATGACGGCAGCCGGTATGCAGGCCACGATCGTCTTGCCCCAGAGCGACCAGGTGTTGTGCTTCTCTTCCGCGTCCTTCTTGGGCGAGAAGGGATTGAGCTGGTGGAAGAAGATGACGCACACGGCCAGGATGGCGCCGAGCTGGATGACAACGAGGAACATGTTCCAGAAATCCTCGGACACGTCCAGACTCATAAACTGTTCAAGGAGCAGCATGTGCCCCGTCGAGGAGATGGGCAGCCACTCGGTCACGCCCTCCACGACGCCAAACACCGCCGCCTTTACGAGCTCTATGGGATTCATTTCTCTCTCTTTCAGCAGACAGCTCTCTCATAATCGCTCAAGAGGGAGAGCTCCGTTCCCCCGCCACCGAAAAACTATGCCGTTGGGCGAGTTAATCCGCAAGAAAGTCAAACTTGGGGCATAAGTGAGCCAAGTCCGCAGAATTGGCTCGCGGCATCTGAAGGGAGTAATCATGGCCGAAACCACCACCTCCTACCAAGACCTCGGCTACGACAAGATCTTCGTCTCCCTGGACGGTTCGGACGAGCAGTACAAGGTGCTCGACCGCGCCATCGTCATGGCGGCGAACGACAACGCCGAGCTCTACATCGGGCATGTGATCGACTCGACGGCGCTCGAGGCCGCGGGGACCTTCCCCGTGGACATCGTGCCCTCGCTCGAGAAGACCTTCCGGGAGTCCATCGCCGAGAAGGTCGCCGCGGCGGAGTCCATGCCCGGCATCAAGAAGGTCGAGGTCATCGTTCGCTCCGGGCGCATCCGCGAGACCCTGAAGGACGAGATGCTCGACGTCATCCAGCCTGACCTCGTGATCTGCGGCGCCCGTGGCCTCTCCTCGATCAAGTACGCCATCCTCGGCTCCATCTCCACGTTCCTCACGCGCAACACAGACTGCGACACCCTGATCATCAAGTAGTCACGTCCTCCCAGACCCATCCCGCGCGGCCCCGTCTCCATAAGGCGGGGCCGTGCCCTGTGACGAGAGGGTCCATGGGGTTCTGTTGCATGCGTCTGCCAGCGGCGCAAATCGTGAAGGAACGGTGAGCGCCTTATAACAACGTTAAAATAAGAAAGATTGTTTGCATGTTCATCTGCGCTCAACGCGCACTGACATGGAGGTTTTTTCGTGACCGTCGGCGTACGTACCGGAGCCAAGGCCTGCGGCGCCCTGCTCGTTGCGGGGTCGCTCTTCTGCGTTCTTCTGCAGATTGCCGCTCAGCCCACCGTAGCCAAGGCAGGACCCGTGGAGGAGCTCCAGGCCATCCAGGAGAAGATCAGCCAGGGCAACAAGGACTACGAGGAGGCTACCGCCCGGGTCGAAGACATCCAGAAGGACATCGACGCCAACGAGAAGCACATCGCGGAGCTGGAGGCGGAGCTTCCAGGCGCTCGCGAGCAGGCAGCGCTCTCCATGCGCACCAACTACAAGCTTCAGCAGTCCACCGGCGGCATCCTGAGCCTGCTCCTGTCCTCCGAGGACTTCTACGACCTGCTCACCACAATCCAGTATCTTGACGTGATCCAGGAGCACAACAACGAGGCGGTGGACGAGCTCCTCGCCATGGCAGACGATCTTGAGGCCACGCGCGTCAGCCTCAACACCCAGATGCAGGAGGCAGAGGAGGCCCAGGCAGAGGTGCAGGACGCCCTCGACGCCGCCAACGCCGCGCGCGAGGAGCTCTATGCGGAGATCCGCGCGCAGGAGGAGGCGGAGGCCGCCCAGCGCCGTGCCGCGATCGAGGCCGCAAAGCGCAAGCAGGAGGAGCAGAAGGAGCAGCAAGATCAGCAGGGGAGCCAGGGTGGCTCGTTTGCCACGGAGTCCGGCAACCAGTCACAGGTCCAGGTCCCCGTCACCGGAGACCCCGGCGCCGTGGACATGGGCAGCGACAAGCAGAAGTTTGTGAGCGAGTGGACGCAGCGCCTGGACGCCTATCTCGCCGGCTCCCCGCTTGCCGGCCAGGGCAAGACCTTTGCCGAGGCCGCCTGGGAGTACGGAGTTGACCCTCGCCTCTCACCCGCCATCTCCACGGTGGAGAGCTCCACGGGTCGCGTCTGCTTCCTCCCCCATAACGCCTGGGGCTGGGGCGCCTCGAGCTGGAACAGCTGGGAGGAGGCCATCTGGGACCACGTCGAGGGTCTCGCGATTGGCTACGGCGGCCAGCTCACCTATGCCGGCGCCCAAAAGTACTGCCCTCCCAACGCCGACCTCTGGTACGCCTCGGTCCTCGCCAACATGGAGAGCATGTAAGCCAGAAGCGTGTGACCTTGCTCATCCGGGAGCACGTCTTGTTCGACCCTAGAACCAGAACCAAAAGGGCGCCCCTCGTCGTGAGGGGCGCCCTTCTCACATGCCAAACCAGTCCATCCAGACGGGCCTTGTCCATCCCACGACGTCTGGAATAACTCCATCGGGCGGCGCGCCGCCAAAGAGCAGCCCGGCGTCGCAGGGCTCGATCATCCGAATCACCCACAGAGCGAGAAACGCGGCGATAAGCGCGGAGAGCAGCATCGTGCCGTGCTTGACGACAAACGAACAGGCCCCGAGGAGGGCCCTCCCCACGGACCCGGGCCCCTGCTCGGCCCTGTGAACGAGCTCGGCACAGGGTGCCTGGACATAGACGAGCGCAATCGCGATGGGGACCGCCCAGAAGAGCGGGTGATACGCCAGGGCGGAGGAGAAGTCGAGCCGCAACGCAGAGAGCCACGCGCGCGTCATGCCGCAGCCCGGGCACGAGAGGCCCGTCACCGTCTTGAAGATGCACCCCAGGTCTACAAGGTACAGGGCGATTGCCGTGCCCGCGATAAAGAGGCACAGCGAGAGGGCGTCACGGACAAAGCCCGGGACGCCCTCCAGAAAAGAGCCGTTTTTGGACGAGCTCACACCAATCCCTAGCGAGCGTAGAGGCGCGCGTTGTAGGCCGTGGCCAGAGCGTTGGTGTTCTTGATGATGAAGTACATGGCAACGTAGTTGCCGATTCCGCACGTGATGTAGCCCACGATGCACCACAGGAGGACCGACGTGCCGTTCTCCTGGAACGAGAGGCCATAGCGCGGGGCGTTTGCGGCCAGACGGTTGCCGACCTTGTAATACCAGTAGAAGGCGTAGAACCCACAGGTCAGAATCGAGAGCAGGATGAACGCAGCCAGACCGGGCGTGCTCTCCCCGTCTCCGGTGCACATGGTGTTGACGTCCTTGACAAGACGATAGAAGAACCAGAGACCATAGATGCCGCAGGTGACAATCGAAAGGAGAATGTAGGCGGCTAGGCTGCGGTCCGCCGTAACCGGGGTCTGCGGAGCAGCTCCGTACGGGGCGGGAGGCTGGCCGTAGTTGGGCTGCTGGCCGTAGTTGGGCTGCGAGTTGAAGCCGGGCTGCTTGTTATCGGCAAACGGATAAGACTGCTGCTGCCCCGCCGAAACCGAGGCGCCACAGCTCGGGCAAAAGACACTGCCATCAGGAATCTGAGCGCCACACTGGGGACAAACCATGGATCACTCTCTTTCTGCTCGGTCACGTCTCCAGCGGGATTCGTGATTATCCAAATCGGTGCTGTCTAATCATACAGAAAAGAGCACTACAGATTCTCCATAATGTTTTGTTGTGACGGCCCGTTTACAGTTGCCCGGGGCTTTTCGGCGTCACGCCGTGAGGTAGACCATCACGATGATGAGGACAAAGCCCACGATCTCCGCGAATGAGAAAGGCGTGGCGAGCCACACGATGGAGGCGATCGTTGCCGTGACGGGCTCGATCGTGCCGAGCAGGCTCGCCCTCATGGAGCCGGCATCCTTCACGCCCTGCAGGTAGAGCGCGTACGCGCCAAACGTCCCCACCACCACGCACAGCGCAAGGACGACGATGGCCACGCCGTCCAGCACGGGCATGTGCTCCCAGGGCCGATACCACAGCGCGAGCGCGATACCCGAGAAGAGAAACGCCAGGCCGTTGACCGTGAAGTTTCCCCAACGCGCCATCGGTCTCGCGGGCAGGATGGAGAGGCACGCCGAGGCAAGGGCGCACCCCAGACCCCACACCAGACCCTCGAGCGGCAGGTTGAGCTGGCCGGGGTTGCCGCCGGTGGCAACGAGGTAGGTGCCCACGAGGGCAAGACCCACGCCCAAAAGCTCGCGCCTGCGCGGGCTCCGGCGCATCTTGATGCACACGTATACAAGCACGAGCACCATACCCAGGCTCTGCATGATCGTGGCCGTAGCCGAGTTGGTCCAGTCGATGGCCTCGAGGTAGGAGACCTGTGAGAAGAGGATTGCCGCAAAGCTCACGCCCAGGATGGCAAGAAGGTCGCGCGGGCTTCTCCACACTCCCGTCAGCTGCTCGCGGCCGCGCGCGGTGAGCGCCGCGGCGCCGAGGAAGAGCCAGCAGGCCGTGAGCTCGCGCAGGCAGACGAGCCAGAGCGGGTCTATCGCATAGGCGTCCATCAGCCACTTTGAGACGGTGCCGTTGAGACCCCAGAACGTGCCGCCCACGAGCGTCGCGATGATGCCGCGGCGCACGATGCGGCGCCGGTCGGCGTCTCGGCGCACCGGCACGTCCGCAACGTCCCCCACAGCAGCATCGTTTTTCTCGGCAGCTACGCTCTTCTCGGCCACAAGCCCTCCTTGCTCGCACAACGGTCGATAGCCTACCACGCCGCCTCTGCGCTATGCTCGTCGTTATGAGAATCGCACCCAAGGGGGAGAGCATGTCCGAGAAGAACTTCGCAGAGCCGTTCGCCAGCCTTTCCGTGGGCTCCGCGCACGCGGGCTTCACCGTCACGTCCGTCGAGCAGATCCCGGAGATCTCTGGCTGCGCCTACGTCATGCGCCACGACGCCACCGGCGCCCGCGCCCTGTGGCTGGCCTGCGCAGACACCAACAAGGCCTTTGCCATCAGCTTCAAGACTCCCCCGGCAGACAACACGGGCGTCTTCCACATCCTGGAGCACTCGGTGCTCTGCGGGTCCGACCGCTACCCGGTGAAGGAGCCCTTCGTAAACCTGCTCAAGACGAGCATGCAGACGTTCCTGAACGCCATGACCTTCCCCGACAAGACCATGTATCCGGTGGCCTCCACCAACACGGCAGACCTTGAGAACCTGATGAACGTCTACCTGGACGCCGTGCTGCACCCGGCGATCTGGCACCGCCGCCGGATCTTTGAGCAGGAGGGCTGGCACCTGGAGGTGGCCGAGGACGGCTCGCTCGTGTACAACGGCGTGGTGCTGAACGAGATGAAGGGCGCCCTCTCTGACCCCGACGACGTGCTCTACCAGGCGCTCACGCACCAGCTCTTCCCAAACACCTGCTACGGCTTTGAGTCCGGCGGCAACCCGCGCGCCATCCCCGAGCTCACCTACAAGGGCTTCCTCAACACGCACGCGCGCCACTACGCCCCCTCCAACGCCTACGTCATCCTCTATGGAGACCTGAACGTGGACCGCGAGCTCGCCCTCGTGGACGAGCACCTGAGCGGCGCGGCGGAGCGCGGGGCGGGCGCCCCCAACCCGCTCGAGCTTCAGGCGCCCGTGCACGCGCCCCGCACCGAGGTGCGCATGGCAACGGCGCCGAGCAACGCCGAGGCGGGCCTCTCCTACGTCATTGGCACCGCGGAGGACCGCACCCGCGTGCTGGCCGCGGACGTGCTTCTCGACGCTCTCTGCGGCTCCAACGAGGCGCCCCTCAAGCGCCGCGTGCTGGACGCCGGCCTGGCGGACGACTTCTCCGCCATGCTCGTGGACGGCGTCCTCCAGCCGCAGGTCATGTTCACGCTCCGCGGCCTCAAGCCGGGCGCTGGCGAGAAGTTCCGCGCGCTCGTGGAGTCCACCTGCGCCGAGCTCGCCGAGAGCGGCATCCCGCGCGACAAGCTCGAGGCGTCGCTCGCCCAGGCGGAGTTCAACCTGCGCGAGGGCGACTGGGGCGGCTACCCCGACGGCATCGCCCTTGCCATTCAGGCGATGTCGAGCTGGCTCTACGACGACGAGCGCCCGGTGGACTACCTGCGCTACGAGGACGCGCTCGCCGAGCTCAAGCGTGGCCTTTCCGAGGGCTACTTCGAGCGGCTGCTGCGCGAGGTCATCTGCGCGAGCGCCCACTGCGCCGAGGTGGAGCTCATCCCGACAGCCGAGGGCAGCGCGAACGAAGAGGCGGAGGAGCTCGCCCGCCTGCGCGCAAACATGAGCGAGAAGGACCTGGACGCCGTGCGCACCGAGGTGGAGGCCCTGCGCACGGAGCAGGAGGCACCCGACTCCCCGGAGGCGCTCGCCACGCTGCCCACGCTCGGGGTGGCGGACATCGGCCCCGCGCCGGAGGAGCCCGCCGCGCTCGAGGTGCCGGCGCCGCTCCCCTGCCTCGCCCACGAGCTGGACACCCACGGCATCGACTACGTCTATCACTACTTCGACCTGCGCCATCTCGAGTTTGGGGAGCTCGCGTACGCCGGCATGCTCACCGATCTTCTCGGCAGGCTCGCCACGGCGCGCCACAGCGCCTCAGACCTGGACACGCTCGTAGAGACCAACCTCGGCGGGCTGGACTTCTTCGTGGAGACCTACACGCGCAATAGCGACCTCTCCTTCGCCGCCCCCACGCTCGTGGTGGGTGCCTCGGCGCTCAGCGAGAAGGCCGCCGCGCTCCACGAGCTCCCGCGCGAGGTCTGGGGAGAGACGGACTTCTCCGACCTGGCCCGCATCCGCGACATCCTCACCCAGCGCCGCGTCGCGCTCGAGCAGTACTACGTGAGCTCGGGCCACGCCGCAGCGCTCGGCCGCACGAGCACGTACTTCTCGGCCGCGGCCCTTGCGTCCGGCGCGATGGGCGGGCTGGACTACTACCTCTTCCTGCGCGACCTCCTCGAGCACTGGGACGAGCGCGCGCCCGAGCTGCCCGCGCTTCTCGCCGACCTCGCGCGGCGCGTCTACACGGCGGGCAACGTCACGGTGAGCTTTACCGGCCCCGCCGCTGATCGCGAGCGCTTCTGGGCCGAGGGCGGCAGCCTCGGGCTCGAGCCGGCGGAGGAGCAGGGCCACCACCTGGAGCTCCCCGCGCGCACGCCGCGCCGCGAGGCCTTTGTCATCCCCTCCGACGTGGCCTACGTCTGCTCCGCGGCGGCGCCCTCGCCGGCGGACGCCGGCAGCATGGGCGCCTGGCAGGTTGCCACGCGCGTGCTCTCCTACGACTACCTCTGGAACGAGGTTCGCGTGAAGGGCGGTGCCTACGGCGTGGGCTTCAAGCGCAGCACCGAGGGCCTGCGACAGTTCTGGTCGTACCGCGACCCGTCCGTTGACGCCACGCTCGCGCGCTATGACGCCGCTGCCGCCTGGCTCTCCGCATGGGACGGCACGCGCGAGGACCTGGAGGGCTACATCGTGGCCACCGTCGCCGCGCACGACGCGCCGGTCAAGCCCCGCCAGCTCGCGCGGCGCCAGGACGTCTCCCGCTTCAACGCCCGCCCGGCAACCTGGCGCGACGAGGTGCGGAAGCAGGAGCTCTCCGCCACGGCTGAGGGCACGCGCGAGCTTGCCGCGGCCCTCGCGGACACCGGGGCGGCCCGGGGCATCTGCGTCTTTGGCGGGCGCGCGGCAATAGAGGCAAGCGAGGTGGCCTTCGACTCCGTGACCGAGCTCTGCTAGGTGCCGAGAAGAACGACGGCGCTTTCCCCCGCATCTGTTGTCGGTTATGTACAACTGCTGCGGTTATGTACACTGCCGCGAGCCGAGGTTCTTCTCGCCACGCGGTCTAGCTGCGGTTATAGAAAATGATACTGTGCGCATAACCGTCGGGAGTGCGCATAACCGTCGGGAGTGCGCATAACCGTCGGGAGTGCGCATAACCGGCAGCTGACCGGGCGCCAGCCGCAGCGGCGCAGCTAGCGTCGGGCGTCGCAGGCATCGCCCCAGAGCGGCGCGTCGATAAGCCCGAGGCGCACGCAGGCGTTCCAGATGCCGTCCTCGTCCACGTGGTCGGTCACGTACGTGGCCGCGGCACGGGCGTCCGCCCCGCCGTTGCCCATGGCCACGGAAGTCCCCACCGCGCCGAACATGTCCACGTCGTTGCCGCCGTCGCCAAAGGCCACGCACTCCTCGGGCGCAAGGCCCAGCTCGTCCATCACGATCCGCACGCCCGCGTCCTTGCCGCCAACGTCCGGCATGCCGTCCACAAAGAGGTCGCTCCAGCGCGTGGTCTTGAGGTGGGAGGTCTGGTCCAGCAGCAGGTGCTCCTCCCCCGGGGCGAGAAACACGTTGAGCTGGTAGACGTCACTCTGAAGGGCCTGCTCGGCGGGGGCGAGCTCGAAGTGGTTGTGCGTGAGCTCCTCCATGGCGCGGGTGAGCCCGTTGGCCCCGCTCAGGTACATGCGGTCGCGCTCCATGAACAGGCACTCAAAGGCCCCGCCGCAAACCTGCCGCACGACGGAGGCAACGTCAGCGGGGTCGAGCGGGTTGGAGTGCACCACGCGCTCCCCCACCTCCACGAGCTGCCCGTTGAAGGTCACCATGGCGTCAAAGACGGAGAGGTCCACCATGCTCAGGAGGTAGTGCGTGCGGCCCGTTGCCAGGACCGGCGTGACGCCCGACTCCCGGAGCCTCGAGAGTGCGGCGAGCGCGGATTCCGGCACGCGGTTCTGCGAGAGGCTGAGCAGTGTCCCGTCCACGTCGAAGAAGGCGGCGCGCACGGGGGCGGGCGTCGCCCACGGGCTGCGAGCAGACGGGCTCTTCTCGCCCATCCCCTAGATCCCCGCCCCGGCGATGGCCTCCACGACCTCGCGCAGCTGATTGGGCGGCAGCACCAGGGCCATGCGCACGTAGCCCTCGCCGGACGGGCCAAAGCTCGAGCCCGGCGTCACGATCACGCCCGCGCGCTCCATGAGCTCCAGCACAAAGGCCGCCGAGTCCGTGCGTCCGCCGGGCAGCTTGGCCCACACGAACATAGAGCCGTGCGCGTTGGGGCGCTCCCAGCCAATGGCCTCGAGGCCGTCGCAGAGGGCGTCGCGACGCTCCTGATAGAGCAGACGCTGGCGCTCCACCTGGTCGCGCGGGCCGGTGAGCGCCGCGATGGCCGCGTACTGCTCGGGGTAGAACATGCCAAAGTCGATCTGCCCGCGCAGCTTGCGCGCGGCGGCCACCACGTCCGGGCGGCCCACGAGGAAGGACAGGCGCGCGCCCGTCACGTTGAAGGACTTGGAGAGCGAGAGAAACTCAACGCCCACGTCGAGCGCGCCGGGGTACGAGAGGAACGACCCGCCGGCGGGCCCGTCGAAGACGATGTCAGAGTAGGCGTTGTCGTGGATGACGATGAGGTCGTGCTCGCGCGCAAAGGCGATGACCTCCTCGTAGACCTCCGGCGTGCCCACCGAGCCCACGGGGTTGGCCGGCAGGGACACGATGAGGTACTTGGCCTCGTCCGCCACCTCGGCGGGAACGTCCGCCAGGTGCGGCAGGAAGTCGTGCTCGGCCGTGAGGCGGTAGTAGAGCGGCCGTGCGCCGGCGAGCAGCGTGGCGTTCTGGAAGACCGGATAGCAGGGGTCGGGCACGAGGGCCACGTCGCCGGAGTCCACGAGCGCGGAGCACACGTGGACGAGACCCTCCTGGGTCCCGCGGCAGCTCATCACCATGTCGCGCGTAATCCCGGACACGCCGTAGCGGCTCTCGTAGTAGGCGCAGACGGCGTCGAGCAGCTCGTCCTTGTCGTGCAGCGAGTACTTCCAGTTGGTCGGGTCCGCGGCGCTCTCGCGCAGGGCCTCGATGACGTGCGCGGGCGGCTCGAAGTCGGGCGTGCCCACGGAGAGGTCAAAGACCCTGCGGCCCTCGGCCTCCAGTTCCCTGCGCCGTGCGTTGAGCGCGGCAAACACCTCGTCGCCAAACAGGTCGAGCCTTCCGGAGAACTCCATGACACCCCTCTCGTCGTCTTTTCCCCTCCACTCTAGCCCAACGCGCGGCGCCGTGGCACAAGCCGCTCACCGCTGTTTCGGAGCGTTCATGGAGGACCCTACTTCAGGTTAAGAAAATGCTTTTTCCAGACGCATATTTCGTACCTGCGAAGACGGTACTTATCAACAACATATCAGCACTCAACTAACAATATGTTGTGTTTTTGTCGGCTCTGACCACAACTCGTTGTGGCATAGTTGTTCCTGCACACACTATATGCCACCCGCAGAAACGGGCAGAGAACCACAGAGGAAAGGCCCAGAATGAAGATCATCAAGCGCAACGGCTCTGAGGTCGCCTTCGACATCTCCAAGATCGAGAACGCCATCCGCGCGGCCAACGCCGAGGTCCCCCAGAGCGAGCGCCTCACCGAACGCGAGGTGAAGTTCGCCTCCCTCAACGTCACCGACGAGTGCATGGAGGCCGGCCACACCGTCACCGTCGAGGAGGTCCAGGACCTCGTCGAGGACCAGCTCATGGCCCTCGACCACTTTGAGGTGGCCCGCAAGTACATCATCTACCGCTACGTGCAGAACCAGAAGCGCCACAAGAACACGACCGACGACAAGATCCTTGCCCTCATCGAGTGCAACAACGAGGAGGTCAAGCAGGAGAACTCCAACAAGAACCCCACGGTCGTCTCCGTCCAGCGCGACTACATGGCCGGCGAGGTCTCCAAGGACCTCACGATGCGCGAGCTGCTCCCCGCCGAGGT
>CALULC010000023.1 GCA_944321385.1 uncultured Atopobiaceae bacterium | reverse complement strand
CCCGTTCGTCTAGCGGTTCAGGACGCCGCCCTCTCAAGGCGGAGATCACCAGTTCGAATCTGGTACGGGCTACCAAATGGCCCGTTCGTCTAGCGGTTCAGGACGCCGCCCTCTCAAGGCGGAGATCACCAGTTCGAATCTGGTACGGGCTACCAAATGTTCAGGGCCGGCATCTTTGGGTGCCGGCCCTTTTCTTGCTTCGATGTTGCTTCGGAAACCAGGCCTTACGGATCCGGCTTTCGCAGGCGTGACGCGCGGCGCCACGAGGGTGGGACGCTACCTGAGCGTCTTGCGATACGCGATGAGGACGATCGAGACGAGCAGTGCCGTGAACGCGGCAGAGACCACGTAGCTGAGTGCGGCAGCCAGAAGGTTGATGTTCGTAGACATGTCGAACGCAGCATAGTAGGCCGCCGTGCCGTACTCGGCGGTTCTGGTGCCGTTGTAGACGATGTCGCCAATGAAGTTCAGCAGGGCCCACAGCGCCAGAGAGCCTGCGCTAACGCCGGCGAGTAGGTTGCGGATTCGGGTGAGGGGAGCGAGCGCCAGGGGGTTGGTAGCGGAGACGGTTCCCGGGGTTGCGCCAATGGTCTGCTGAGACATGGGGAGCGGTGTTCCGCAGGCGGGACAGAACGTCGCGTTCTGGTCAAACCTGGTGCCGCAGGCGGGGCAGATGTTCATGGGGCGTCCTTTCGAACGAGGATACGGTGGTCTCATTATAGTTAGGCAAATCGGCGCGACGTCGCGGGTGTGGGCCACTCCGCGACGGCCCACGTTCTCGAAGAACTCTCGCGAAAGGCGCCCTGTCATTGACGGGCTCGTTCGTGCCCGCCCTCTTCTCGCAAGGAACCCTGACTTTTGCACGAGCGGACGGGGGCTCTCGCGGTGGGCGAGAGGGCGAGCAACACGTCTAGCAGCAGACATGTGACATTGAAGCAACGGCACGGCCGGGCAGCTCGTGCAAAAGTCGAAGTTCCGGCACAGTGGCGCCGAGAAGGCGAGAAATACGGACTCCTCGCCGCCGCTACGCGCAGCCGCCGCAGCGGGCGCACGCCGCGCGCGCTGCGGGCGTCGCGGCAAGGCCGCCGAGGGCCGTCTCGCGCAGGCGCGACGGCAGGGCGTGGCCAACCTCGGCCATCGCACGCACGACCTCGTCAAACGGGATAAGCCAGCTCATGCCTGAGAGCGCGAGCTGCGCGCTCGAGAACGCGGCAGCAACGCCGATGGCGTTTCTCGCCTGGCAGGGGACCTCCACGAGCCCGCCGACCGGGTCGCACGCCAGCCCCAGCAGGTTGGAGATCGCAAGCGATGCGGCAACGAGCGCCTGCTCGGGCGTGCCGCCGAGAAGCTCGACCAACGCTGCTGCGGCCATCGAGGCCGCGCTGCCCACCTCGGCTTGGCAGCCGCCCTCGGCGCCGGCCACGCACGCGTGCGTCTGGATGAGGCCGCCCACCGCGGCAGCGCACCAGAGCGCCGATGCCACGTCCTTCTCGCCCGCACCCACGGCGTCGTCTACGGCGAGCACGCACCCCGGGACCACGCCCGCCGATCCGGCCGTCGGCGCCGCAACGATCACACCCATCGCGGCGGAGCGCTCGAGCACGGCCATCGCGCGGGCCACGGCGTCGGTCTGCACGCTGCCCATGAGGCTCGCGGCCCAGCGCTCGGCCCCCGCGTCCACGAGCCGCGCCTCGCCGCCGATGAAGCCGCCGAGCGAGCGGCGCGGCTCGGCGATGGGCTCGCTTGTCTCAGCTCGCATGACCTCGATCACGCGCGCCATGGCGGCCGCGGCGTCTTGGGCGCCGATGAGCCCACGCTCGCGCAGCTCCATGACGCCGCCGATGGTGAGGTCGCGCTCGGCGCAGGCCTCCAGCAGCTGAGCGCCGTTGTCGAAGAACTCGTCCGCGCTCACTCCGGGCGCCACCACGGCTCCGGGAACGCTCACGAATGTGGCGTAGTCCACGTCGCGCAGGCTCCGCACCATGGGCAGAACACCGTCTGCGGGGGCGCCGTCCGTCTCGAAGACGGAGTACGCGCGGCCTCCCTGCTCGGTGCGGTAGGTGCGGCAGAAGGCGATGTTGACGTCGGCCATGGCCAGCAGGTGCGTGAGGGCCGCCAGGATGCCCGGCACGTCGCGGTGCGCCACGAAGAGGGTGGCGTAGGTGCCGGAGATGTCCACGCCCACGCCGTTAACGCGGCTGATGCGCACGCGCCCGCCGCCGAGGCTCTCGCCGCGGACCTCGCAGACGGCGCCGCCCGCGCACTCCATGTGCACGTCCACGGTGTTGGGGTGGACCGAGGGGTCGTCCCCGGCAATCTGGAAGTCCACCGCAAGGCCGGCCTCGCGGGCAAGGTCAAAGGCATCGCGGATGCGCTCGTCGTCCGTGTCCAGGCCCAGGACGCCCGCCACGAGGGCACGGTCGGTGCCGTGTCCGCGATAGGTGTGGGCAAAGCTGTTCCACAGCGAGAAGCGCACGCGCTCGATGGGGCCCGCCGCGAGCGAGGCCGCCACGCGGGCGCAGCGCAGGGCGCCCGCGGTGTGCGAGGAGGAGGGGCCCACCATCACGGGCCCCAGCACCTCGAAGGCCGAGGTGGTGGCGAGGGTCTGCGGCTTTGCTGCCATGGGGCTCCTTCCGGGTGCTCCTGGTCTTCTCGCCTTCTCGGCGGTGGTCGTCGACAAACTCTGACTTTTGCACGAGTTGAGCGCTGAAGCCTCGTCAAAGTTATCACGTGGTTCGTCGTCTACCAGCGGAGATAGATAGTCGAATCAGCGGGTCTCCCTGGCCGCTCGTGCAAAAGTCGGGACTTCAGCGTCGTGGTCGCGCTACAGAGGCAAAAGTCGGGACTTCAGCGTCGTGGTCGCGCTACAAAGCCATCGCGCGGGCGCGGTCAATGCGGGCGAGGCAGTCCTCGCGACCCACGAGCGCCATCGTCTCACCGAGCGGCGGGGACACCATGTTGCCGCACACGGCCACGCGCACGGCTTGGAAGACCAGGCGCTTCTTCAGGTCGAGCGCCTCGGGCAGCGGCTCCAGCGCGGCGTCGATCGCGGCGGCCTCCCAGGCGGGGAGCCCTGCCAGCGCCTCGCGTGCGGCGTCCAGCACAGCTCCCATGCCCTCCTTTGCCAGGCCCTTCTCCACGCTCTTCTCGTCGTAGGTCAGGGTCTCAGCGGTGGCGAAGACCGGTGCGGCAACCGTGACCACGTCCGCGGGGAACTTCGTGCGCGGCTTCACGATGGCAGCCAGGGCGTCGATCCACGCCTCGTCGTACTCCACGCCGCCCTCGATGAGGCCGGCCTCGTGGAGCTCGGGGATCATGACCTCGTCCGCGAACTCCTGGTCGCTCATCGAGCGGATGTATTCCGCCTGGATCCAGTCGAGCTTCTTGGGGTCAAAGGTTGCCGGGTTCTTGGACACGTGGTCGAGCGAGAACTCGCGGGCCAGCACGTCGCGCGGGATGATCGTGGTCTCGCCGTCGAGCGACCAGCCGAGAAGCGCCAGGTAGTTGACAAATGCATCGGAGAGATAGCCCGCGTCGCGGTACTCCTCCACGTTGGTGGCGCCGTGGCGCTTGGAGAGCTTCTTGCCGTCCGCGCCCAGGATCATGGAGATGTGCGCGAAGGTGGGCACCGGCGCGCCGAGGGCCTCGTAGACGATGACCTGGCGCGGCGTGTTGGAGAGGTGGTCGTCGCCGCGGATGACGTGGGTGATGCCCATCGCGGCATCGTCCACCACGGTGGCAAAGTTGTAGGTGGGCGTGCCGTCGGTGCGCTGGATGACAAAGTCGTCGAGCTCGCGGGCAGCAAAGGTCACGTCGCCATGGACCGCGTCGCGTACGACCACGTCACCGCGGTCCTCGGGCACCTTGATGCGCAGGACGTACGGCTCGCCGGCGGCAATGCGCGCTCGCGCCTCCTCGGGGTCGAGGTCGCGGCAGCGGCGCTGGTAGCCCTGGAAGGGATCCTTGCGGGCCTGCGCCTCGGCGCGGTCGGCGGCCAGCTGCTCGGGCGTGCAGAAGCACGGGTACGCCTTGCCCTCGTCCCACAGGCGCTGGGCGGCGGCGCGATACATCTCCGCGCGCTCGGTCTGGAAGTAGGGGCCAAAGTCGCCGCCCACCTCCGGGCCCTCGTCCCAGTCGAGCCCCAGCCAGCGCATGGCGCGCAGGATGATCTGGGTGTTCTCCTCGGTGGAGCGCTCGGGGTCCGTGTCGTCGATGCGCAGGATGAAGGTGCCGTGGTTGGCGCGGGCAAACGCCCAGTTGTAGATTGCGGTGCGCGCGCCGCCCACGTGGAGCTTGCCGGTGGGGGAGGGCGCAAAGCGCACGCGAACGGGGGTCTCGGACATGAGGTTCCTCTCGCCATTTCTTTTCACATACGCATCCAGTATAGCGCGGGGGCGAGAAGGGCGAGGGGCTGCGGGGCACTCCGCGCCGGACTGCCCGTGCCGTCCGCCCGCGCGTGCCTCACATGAGGCGCGTGGCCTCAAGCCGCCGCTCGAACCAGGCGCCGAGCCGGGCCGTGGGGCGGCGGAGCATCAGGGCCAGCACCAGCGCCGGCATCAGATACGCGAGAAGTACGAGCAGCTCGCGCCAGTAGTCGCCGCCGTAGGTCCCAAACATCGCGGCGCGCAGGGCGGCCTCGCTGTGGACGAACGGCAGCCAGCGGTAGATCTCCTGGAACACGGGCGGCAGCATCTGCGACGGGAAGGTCCCGCCGGAGCCCGCCACCTGCACCACCATGAGCACCACGGCCACGGCCTTGCCCACGTCTCCAAAGCAGGCGGAGAGCGCATAGATCAGGCTCACGTACACGAGCGAACTCGCGCAGCACGCAAGTAGGAACAGCCACGGATGCTCGCACTGAACGCCCAGGTAGAGCAGGTCTCCGCCGGCGATGAGCGCAGCCTGGACAAGGCCCACGCCCGCAAAGAGTGCCCAGCGGGCGAGAAGCGCCTGCACCGGTGAGCAGCCCGTCTCGGCGAGCGCCCGCGCAGACGGCGTTGCCGCCACGAGCGCGGCGAGCACCACGCCGCCGATCCAGATGGCGAGCGTCGTGTAGAACGGCGTCATGGCCGACCCGTTGTTCTCCACGGGAAAGACCGCCGTGCGCTCAACGGTCACGGGCTGCGCCACAAAGCTCGCAAGGCTCTCGGGCCCGGCGGAGAGGACCGTGCGCACCTGCTCCATGTCCGCGGAGTCCAGTGCCGTGCGCAGCCTGCCCTCCAGCCCCGAGAGCCGCGCCGCCGCGTCGTCAAGGCGCGTGGCGGCATCGTCGAGCGAGCCCTGTGCGCCGGAGAGCGTCCGCTGCGCGCTCGTGGCCGCGACGTCGGCGGCGTCAAGCGTCGTGGCAAGGCCGCCCGCGACCTTCTCGGCCTGCCCCGCGGCACTGCGCACCTGGTCGGCGAGCCCCTCGAGAGCGTCCTCGGCCCCTGCGGCAAAGTCCGCCCGCGCCTGCCCGAGTGCGCTTCTCGCATCCTCCACGAGCTGAGCCAGCGTGTCACGGGCCTCCTTTGCGTCCGCGGTGCCGGCGTCCAGGTCGTCGATCGTCTTGCCGAGCTGCCCTGAGAGCTCGCGCATCTCGGAGAGCGCCTGGTCCACGCGGTCCTTTAGTCCGGAGGTGACGTTGAGGGCGCCACCCGCCGCCTCGGCCTCCGGCGAGCCCTCCGCAAACGACGCCTGGAACTCGCGGGTGAGCTCAACCTGCCCCTCGAGGGCGTCGGCGAGGCGCTCGAGGGTGTCTATCTGGGCGTCCACCGCCGTCCGCGCCGAGACGAGCCCCTTGCGCACCTCTGCGGTCTGCGCCCCTGCCGCGTCAAGCGCGTCGTTGATCGCATCCTCCACACCGTCGAGGCCGTCCGCCGCCTGCCCCAGTGCGCCCTCGATCGACTCCTGCGCCCCGTCCACGGCAGACGCGGCATCGTCCAGCCCGGAGGCGGCCTCGTCCAGGGTGTTGCCCACGTCGCCCGTCGGTGCTAGCGCCGCGTCCGCCGTCTTTGCCCCGCTGCCCACGAGCGCGTTCGTGGAGTCGAGAAGTGCCGAGAAGCCCCGCAGGTCGTCCGCGGCGCCTTCGAGTCCGCTCGTCGCGGCGACCAGGGCGTCGTCCAGGCGCGCCGCCACGCCTGCGAGTGCGTCGTCATCGAGGCTGCGGCTTAGCTCTTGCAGGACACTCGTGCCAGCGCCCACCACAGCCTCGGCAAAACCCCGGTCGATCTGGGCGCGCACCGCGCTCGACGCCTTGTCCGTCACGATCGCGGCGATGGGGTTTTCCTTCTCGTTCTGGTAGAAGAGCGCCCGCGCCTGCACGGGGTCTGCGGAGAGCGCGCTCAGCACGTCGCGTGAGAACTCCGGTGGAATCACGATTGCGGCGTAGTACGCGCCCGAGCGCACCCCCTCGAG
Source organism: uncultured Atopobiaceae bacterium (assembly GCA_944321385.1). Lineage (GTDB taxonomy): Bacteria > Actinomycetota > Coriobacteriia > Coriobacteriales > Atopobiaceae > Thermophilibacter. The sequence goes on along the minus strand of CALULC010000023.1, from coordinate 15,927 downwards.
CGCGTCTTCCTTCGAGGTCACCACGTAGCCTATGGAGTCGGTGGCGCGCAGCTCGCCCACCACGCGCTCGCCCACGTTCACGCGCCACGGCAGGAGCGCGGTGCCCGCGCCCTCGTCCTCGTTGGCCACGGCCACGCGCACGTTGCCCGTGTTGCCGTAGGGGTCCCAGCTACCGGCGATGTTGAACCACGCGTAGAACGAGGGCACCGCCACGATGCCCGCCACAACCACGGCCACGATCGCGCCAGAGCGCAGGTGCCGCAGGTCGCGGGCGAGAAACCCTAGGACTTTGCTCATCTTGCCGCCTCGCTGTTCTTCTCGGTGCCCTTCTCGTCGTCTTGCTCGCTGTCGTTCTTCTCGCCGGCGACGCCTTCGGTGCGCGCGAGCGCCATGAGCTGTTCCGCGTTCATTCGCGCTATGCCCGCCCGCTCGCGGAGGCTCTCGCGCAGGTACTCGAGGCCAATGAGGTAGCCGCTGGCCGCCACGAGCGCCACGACCCACACCACCAGCACCTCAAAGCGCCCGGGGTGTAGCAGCATCAGCGCGAGCAGCGCCAGCGGGACGGCAAGGAGTGCCCGCAGGCCGCGACGCACCCGCGCGGGGTAGGCCAGCTCGAAGCGCGCCGCCCGTGCAAGGAACTCCTCACGGTGCGCGGGAGAGGTGGCAAGTGCGTCCAGCACGAGCGCGAGACGTCCCTGGCGCTCGCCGGCGGCGTCATGCTCGGTGACGAGAAGGTCCGTCTCGCCGAGGCGCCGGTCGAAGAGGGCGTTCACGCCGAGGAGGCGTCGGCGCACCGCGATGCCAATGAGCAGCGCCGGTACCGCAAAGAGCGCGAGCGTGAGCAGGTCGTGCGCGTAGGCGCCTTCATAGAAGCCGGCCACGGCCTCGCGCATGGCGCCAATGCCGTAGGTGAAGGGCAGCCAGGGTTCCAGGGCGCGGAAGAACGCCGGCTGCATCTGAATGGGGTAGAGGCCGGACGCCCCGGGGATCTGAAGCACCACGAGGAGCACGGCCAGGGCCTTGCCCACGTGCCTGAACGCCGCGGCGAGCGCGTAGACGAGAAGCACGTAGACCCCGGAGGCCACCATGCCCGCAACAACAAAGGCCACCGGCGAGACGCACTGCACGCCGAGCGCAACGTCTCCTAAGCAGCAGACGAGCGCCTGGATTTGGCCGAGGAGCGCGAACAGGAGCCAGCGGCCGAAGAATGCCTGTGCGGGCGTGGGGTCAATGCCGCCCAGCTCTGAGCGGTCGACCTCGAGCTTGTAGACGGCCACGAGGACGAAGCCGCCCACCCAGAGAGCGAGGTTTGTGTAGAAGGGCGTCACGCCGGAGCCGTAGTTTGCCACCGGGAAGACGGCCTCGTCGACGAGGGCGGCGGGGGAGCCGAGTGCGCTGCCAGTGGCCTGCGGGTCGAGCGCGAGCACGTCCGCCACGGCGGGGAGGGACTCTGCGCTCTGGATGGCGGCGAGGTCGTCGGCGAGGCTACCCAGCTGCTCGGCGGCCGCTTGCAGGGAGCCCGCGCCGCTCTCGAGTGTGTGGTCCGCTTGGGCGAGAAGGTCCTCGAGTGCCGCGAGCGTGCCGTCTGCCTGCTCGATCATCGGGCCGAGCGCCTCCGCACCGCCCGCGAGCCGCCCGCCCTTGTCGCCAAGGGCGTCGAGCGCCGAGGCGAGCTGGGGGGCGACGGTGCGTGCGAAGCTGTCCCGGAGCTGGCGGAGGGCGCCGTCGCTCGTCTGGACGGCGTCGTCGACCGCGCCGGAGAGGCCGCGCGTTGCGTCCACGCCTGCCGCGAGCGCGTCCGAGGTGCGCTGGAGGTCTTCGAGACGGGCGGCCTGGGCCTCGGAGAGCTGCGCAAGCGCGGAGATCTGCTCGTCCAGGTCCGCGAGGAGCCGCTGCTGAAGCGCTCGGCCGGCTTCCGTTGTGGGCGCGAGCGCGGCCACGGCGTCCCGCGCGGACTCGAGGGAGGAGCGTAGGCCGGAGATGGTTCCGTCTGCGGCGCGCATCTCGGAGATGGCCGCGTCGAGCTTGCCCTGGGCCCAGCCGGCGTCCGCGGCGATCTCCGAGACGTCGTGGCTCGCGGTGGAGGAGAGCCCGGCGAGCGTGGAGGACGCGGAGGCGAGGGCATCGCTCGCGGCGCTCGTGAGCTCGCCTGCCTTGGTGCGGGCGTTCGCGAGGCCGGAGAGGGCGGCGTCGAGGCTCGAGGACAGGTCGTCCGCTGCGGTGCCCGCGGTGGAGAGCGTGTCTCGCGCGGAGTTGGCGGCCCTCTGCGCCGCGGCGATGGTGCCGCGTGCGTCATCGAGTTCCTTGGCGAGGGTATCGAGGTCATCTTGGGCGGTGCGGAGCGCGTCCTCCGCGCTCGTTCGTGCCGCGTCTGCGTTCTTCGACGCGTCTCCCGCGGCCGTCTGCAGGCGCTCGGTAACGGTCGTTCCCGCCACAGAGACAAACTCGCTCGAGATCTGGTCCTCGAGCGTGGTGGCTCCGGTATCGGTGACCTTAGGGGCCACGGCGTTGGCCTTCTCGTTCACGTAGTAGGCAATGCGCGCCTGCTTAGGATGGCCGTCCAGCACGCTGGCGAGCGTTGCGGTGAAGTCCTCGGGGATGACGAAAGCGGCGTAGTAGCGCCCCGAGCGCACGCCGTCGAGCGCGTCCTTCTCGTCCACGAAGGTCCAGTCGAGCTGGTGGTTCTTCTCCAACTCCTCGCGAATCATGGTGCCGGCGTTGAGCCTTCCCATGCCGGGGACGTTTGCGCCCGCGTCCTCGATGGTCACGGCCACCGGGACGCCCGCGGTGTTCTCGTACGGGTCCCAGTTGGCGAGGATGTTCACCCAGGCGTAGAGCGAGGGGAGCAGACACACGCCAATGGCGATCACAAGGGCGGCGGGGTTTGTGACCAGGCGCCTGAGGTCGCGGGCAAAGATTCTGAGCGAGGCGCGCATGGCGGGTCCTCCTGTCGAGCGGCATATGGGGAGGATTCTTCCCGCGCGGGGGCTCGCCGCGGTGCGCGGCACTCTTCTCGGCCGGAAATCCTCTGGGCCGCCACAGTGCTTGACGCCAGCTGAATGCCGGCTTGCCAGCGCCCTTCTCGCCCGCAGCTTTTTCGGCCGCTCAAATAACACGCAGAATCACCTTCAACAACATATATCCGCAGGAACGTTTTTCGAAAAAGTCCGATTCTGCGTGTTATTTGCCGCGCAACAAGAAGGGTTGGCGAGAAGCGCCGATGACGTGAGAGTTCCGCCCGATCCGCTGCCCCTTTGTCGCAAATGTGACACTCGGCTACGACCCCTTTGTCACGGGGGTCGCGTGGGTATCATGTATGGGCCAGCCGGCGGAATGGTAACGGCCGCCGGAATCGTAGAAAGGACACCCATGACCACCACGACTCGTTCCACCGCACCGCGCAACTACCTCTTTACCTCGGAGAGCGTGACCGAGGGCCATCCGGACAAGATCTGTGACCAGGTCTCGGACGCCATTCTGGACGCGCTTCTCGCCAAGGAGGCCCAGCTCCAGGCCGAAGGCTACGTCGCCCCGAGCGGCACCCCCGCCAACGTGGACAACGTTCGCTGCGCGTGCGAGACCTTTGTGACCACGGGTACCGTGGTGGTTGCCGGCGAGGTGCGCACCGAGGCGTATCTCGACGTCCAGACGATCGCGCGCGACGTGATCCGCCGCATTGGCTACGACCGCGCCAAGTACGGCTTTGACTGCGAGACCTGTGGCGTCATCAACATGATCCACGAGCAGAGCCCGGACATCGCGGCCGGCGTGGACGAGTCCTACGACGCGCAGGCCGGTCGCACCACCGACCCGATCGACCTCGTGGGCGCGGGCGACCAGGGCATGATGTTTGGCTACGCCACGGACGAGACGGACGTCTACATGCCCATGCCGCACTACCTGGCCTCCCGCATGGCCGAGCATCTGTCCGCCGTGCGCAAGGACGGCACGGTGCCGTATTTGCGCCCCGACGGAAAGACCCAGGTGACCGTTCGCTACGAGGACGACAAACCCGTGGAGGTTACGGCCGTGGTGGTCTCCACGCAGCACGACGCTGCCATCGCGAGCATGGACACCGTGCGCGAAGACATGGTGGAGCACGTGATTGCGCCGGTGCTGGACGCCGCGGGCATCGCGTGGGACAACGCCACGATCTACGTGAACCCCACCGGGCGCTTTGTGGTGGGCGGTCCCATGGGCGACACCGGCCTCACCGGCCGCAAGATCATCGTGGACACCTACGGCGGCATGGGTCGCCACGGCGGCGGCGCCTTCTCCGGCAAGGACTGCACCAAGGTGGACCGCTCCGCCGCCTACGCCGCGCGCTGGGTGGCCAAGAACGTGGTGGCCGCGGGTCTTGCGCGCCGCTGCGAGGTGCAGCTTGCCTACGCTATCGGCGTGAGCCATCCGCTCTCGATCATGGTGGACACCTTCGGCACGGGCACGGTGGACGACGCGACTATCGAGAAGGCCGTGGAGCAGGTCTTTGACCTGCGCCCGGGCGCCATCATCCGCGACCTTGGGCTGCGTCGCCCGATCTTTGAGAAGACCGCCGCGTACGGCCACTTTGGCCGCGAGCTGCCCGAGTTCACGTGGGAGCGCTGCGACCGCGTGGACGAGCTGCGCGACGCGGTGGAGGCACTGGCGTAGTGCTGGTCCGCGAGAGGCGCGTGGTGAAGGAGCGGCGCGCAACCTTTGGCGCGAGGGCATGGGACGGCTCCTGAAGGCGTCCTTCCGCAGCTGCGATCGCAACCGGGCGACCTTCGGCGGCATGCCGGGGGTCGCCATTCGCTTTCGCGGCGGCTGCCCGAGCGTGCGGCCCGGCTCTCTTGGGTGTTGTATATAAGTAGAATGGTTAGGAACGACTCGCGTTGCCAGGAAGGGGGCGCCGGAAATGAAGGGCTTCGAAAAGAAGGGCCTCGGCCCCGTTGACGAGGAGAGGGATCGTATGTTTCGAGCGATTCGCCGTGTTATGGAGGAACATCCGGACACAAAGGCGATCTATCCCATCCATATGAACCCGACAGTGCGCAAGGCGGCTCATGCAGAGCTGGATGGCTTTGACAGACTGCACATTATCGATCCGCTCGAGGTGCTCGATTTCCATAACTTTATGGCGCGTTCGTACCTGATTCTTACCGATTCCGGCGGTATTCAGGAGGAGGCGCCGTCGCTGGGCAAGCCCGTGCTGGTGATGCGCGACACGACCGAGCGGCCTGAGGGTGTTGCCGCCGGCACGTTGAAGCTTGTCGGAACTGACGAAGATGTGATCTACCGCGAGTTCTCGTGCCTGCTTTCCGATGAGGCGGAGTACGAGGCTATGTCTCATGCGTCAAACCCCTATGGGGACGGTCATGCAAGCGAGCGCATTGCGGATGTGCTGGCTGAAAGCTCGAGATAGGGCTAATTGAATGATTCCGGACTTTCATGACTGTGGCGCTAAGAGGGAAGTGCTTCCTCTTGGAAGGTATTCTTGTACGCTTGATGAAGTGCAAGAGCGATTTGTGCCCGACAACGATGAGAACCGTAAGGCGATCTGGCAAGCATTTCTGCTGGTTCTCAAGTTGGTTCAATCCACTATCGGCGATGTTGCTGAGGTCTGGATAAGCGGGAGCTTCATAACGAGCGAGAAGCATCCGCATGATATCGATGTTCTCTTTCTAATAAAAGAAGAAATTCTTTCAAAAATGAGTCGAGAGGGTGGCTTTGTAGCCAGTGTGCTAGGTCGGCACATCGCTGGTGTTCCCCGGCTGAATGAGCTTGTTGATGGCTATCTTCTTGTCGTGCCACCTACCGAAACCGATGGTACCGACGTTTCCATCTACACGTCTTCACGAGGATACTGGGACCAGTTCTGGGCGAAGACTCGTTTCGATGGAGATGACTCTCGATGGCATTATCCTGCAGCGGGTTATTTGGAGGTGACGATAGATGGATTTACCGACTGACGTGAGGGCGCTGCTCACCTCCTCTGGCTTTTTCGAGGATGCAGACTACAATCTTCCAGATGACTTGAACGAGCTGTCTTCTTCCAGCGTTCGAGGCTTCATCAATCAGACGTTTCTGAAGCACAACGCGGAGTCCTCGGCCTTTGTTCATGTGACTGGGCCTTCCGTTGTTGGTCACTCCGCGCCACTGCGTGGTATAGGCGAATTCATGATGACCCTACAGTCCGCGTTTGACTCCATAGGTGCTTCTCTTGAAGGTTTTAAGGCCCTCTCCGGTCAGATTCCCGTCTCTGTGACTAATAAAACCGAGCTCGCGTTGGTTGCCTCGCCCTTTCCCGGCTCGGTCATTCTCGAAATCGCCCCCTCAATGCCAAGGCTCGAGGACCTGTATCCAAAGGGCGAGGCTCTGTTTGATGTTGAGAAAGAGATTGGCGCAAAGCCTCTGGCCGATAGTGCGTTCGTTGAGCTCTCGAAGCTCTTGGGTAGCCTTTCTGACGAACAGGTTGAGCAAGATAAGTTCGTTGAGCATCTTGAAGATTTGGGTCCTCGCGTTGCTTCCAGCGTGCAGAACTTTTGCGACGTGCTTGATCGCAACGAAATCGACGTTGATTTCCGCTGGGAAGAGCCATCGGGGGAGAGGGGCGAGATTCGCGTAAGCCACTCCTTTGCAAAGTTTGTTTCCAGCATGATTAAAGAGGCCGATATTCATATTGAGCCCGTTCATATTGAGGGGATTCTGGTGACGGTGACGACTTCTGAGAAGGACCGTCTGCGCATCAGGGAGGATTCAGGCGAAGGTGGGTTGAAGGAGACCACGCTTCTTATTGGGGACATCCCGTTTGAGCAAATTCGCGGGCTTCAGACTGGCGATAGGGTCGAAGTTGATGCCGAGAGGCAAATTACGATGCGCGCGGGTCACAGGTCCCGCGAAAAACTAGTCGGTGTGCGTATTCAGAAGGTGAGGAGAATGACTGAGTAAGGGCTGATATTGGGCCTCGGGCAATCAAAACAAACAAACAATCAATCAATCAATTGATAGGATGTCAGTATGAGAAAGTTGGCGAAGCACTTCAGTGCTGCTGTGCTCTTGATTGCATTCGTTCTTACAACCGCATGTCCGCGCTCGGCTTTTGCTTGGGGTCCCGATCGCGAGGTCTTTACCATGGAGGAGCCTGCTCCGTACATCACATTCAACTCTATTGTTGACAACCCTAATTATGGGGACGAGAGAAACTTCTTTAGAGTTAGGCCCTCGAATAGAGAGCTATGGGATGAGGCAAACGTAAACGGGTGGAGGGATGTTGTTTCTCTCAAAGAGGGCGAGGTTTACGAGGCGCGAGTCTATGTGGAAAACTCGGCCTCCGATAATCTCAATCTAGTTGCCGAAAACTCGCGGGTCATGATGAATATGCCAATAGGCGAGTACACGTATGGACGACAATTTCAAGTGAATGCCTTCATTTCTTCCAGTAATTCCTCTCCGAATGAGATTTGGGACAATATAGTCCTAAAAGCAGATGAAGAGTTTCATGTAGAGATTATAAGCGCCAGGTATTACAACAATGTGAGCACACAGGAAGACGGCGGGTTTGATTTGGGCGACGGCCTGTTCAAAAGCGGCGGATCCCTCATTGGATACGAGGAGATGGACGGCAGAATCAAGGGCACGTATCAAGAGTCAGGCTATGTTCTCGTCAAGTTTAGACCGGTCTTCAAGAACCCCGTCCTACGGTTTTTCAAGAGCGCCTTGCTGGACAAGCTCCTTAGCGTCTGGGAGTTTCAGGCAGAGTTTTCTGAGGCTACGAATTAGACGTGAGGAATGAATGAAAGTGCTGCCTAAGGATGAGCGACATAGCGTGGGATTTCCGCTGCTGATGTATGTGCTTCAGATTATATTGAGCGGTGTCGTAGCTCTTCTCTGCCTGTGGGATATGCTTGCCTATCATTCGGCTACATACAACACGCTCTTTTCCGTTCACATAATGCTCCTCATTCTTTCTGCGCTTGCCATTCTCCTTCTGCGAATGATTCAGCACAAGGCGCTTACGAGGATGTATAGTGCGGCAGCGTATATTGCGATTTACCCATTGATGAACCTCGCCGTTACCCTCTTGGTGGTGACCGGAATCCTTCCTGGGTTTTTCTCGGGCATTCAAGGTTCATACTATGCGCTGCTACTACTTACCCAAGGAGTGGACATCTGGAAGCTGTTCGTTGACTATGCGGGGGCTCGTTGAGGGTGGCGTCGCGTAATGTGGCGTAGGGGCTCCAGCTTCTCGCGTCAGAGAGTATGAGTGTTGTGCTGGAAGACCCCTGAATCGGGGTTCCGGACAGAGGTCCCAGCTCTGCTTTTCGCGACACTACCGGCATGGTCCTTCGGGCTTGTATAAAAGCAGCTCAACAGCTGCCATATGTCATAAAAACAACGCACATACTATACAATCCATCAAACTAAGTTCGCCATCCGATACCGCATTATTTGCCGCCGCCAAGCGTCATCAGCGATTCTCGGAGTCGCCTCAGGTCAAACGAGGTCGGCGCTTCATCTCGAGATTGTGTCGCTGCCGTAAGCCGGTGGTTCTAATGGTGCAGCGATAGATATGTGCGGCGCCAAGGTGGAAGTGGGCACATTCTTCGATGTGCCCGTAATATTTCAGGTGTCCTGAGATAGTTGCGCAATGATGCCGGTTGCAATCCGATAGAATCTCTTTATCAGTTCCATGCCTGAAATTAAGCGTTTGAGTGCTTCCGTTGCTGTATAATGGGGCTTGTTCGAGCGGGCATCTCAGCCCGCAGTCTTATCGGGGCGTTGAATGCCCTCTCACTAAGTCCCCGCGTCACTTCATGAGGTTTCGGAAGATCTCAACCGGGTCTGGCAGCACCTTCCGGGCCGTCGGATCAGCGACAAGTAGTACATTGTGGTTGGCGGTCATCGCGTGACCCTCTCTCGTCGAATTCCAAGGCATCGACGATTCTGGGGCGACGGTGACCTACAATTCAAGGAGAGGGGTTCTTATACCACTTTCGCGGCGCAATCGGACCCTTGGACTGGGGAGTGGAATAATGGTCAAAGAATCGAATCGTCCAATTCCTAATTATACAGTCTAAAAACCTAAGTGAGTATTTGCCCCGCTGAGCACCACAGATTATCGCGATTCAGCACCGGCAGCATTGCGAATCGGCACCGGCCGCGGCATGGGTCGGCACCGCGGCCGGCGCCCGCACAAGAGCTCTAGCCCGAGTCTCCGCCCAGCTTCCTCCTCATGTTCATCTCGCCCATGCCGACCCATGCGGCGCCGTGGACGATGCGGTCCATGATGGCGTCGGCGTGCACCCCGCCGCCGAGCCTGGCGTGCCAGTCCTTCTGGCGGAACTGCGTGCAGAAGACGGTGGACGCCGTTCCGTAGCGGGCCTCCATGAGCTCGAGCAGGAAGCCGCGGAACAGCTCGTCGGGGCGGTCGAGCAGCCACTCGTCGAGCACGAGGACCTGGAAGGCGGCGTACTTCCTCGTGATCTTGCGCTCGCCGCCGGGGCGCTCGCGCGCCTCGCGCCAGAGCTCCTCCAGGTCGGGGCAGCGTATGTAGCAGGCGCGCATCCGCCTTTGGCAGGCTGCCTTGGCGATCGCGCAGGCTAGGTAGGTCTTGCCCGTGCCGGTCGGGCCCTGGAGCACGACGCTCTGGCCGCGCTCGGCGAAGCCGCACGTGGCGAGCTCGGTGATCTTCAGCCGGTCGAGGCCGCGCTCCTCGGAGAAGTCGATCGACCTCACGTCGGCCTCGGGGTAGCGCAGGTTGGCGCGCTTGGTGAGGTTCCTGACCTTGGACGTGACGAACGCAGAGTGGGCCTCGTCGACGGCCATCTGCACGCGCTCGGCGCAGGTCATTGAATCTGAATCTGAATCTGCCCCATTCCCGTTGACACACGGAGTTCCGTTTCGGCATGATGCCGTAAACGGGGAAAGGGGGCATAGGATGGGACATCCGTCGCCCAAATATTCGGCCGAGTTCAAGCAGCGGGCGGTGAGGCTGTACAGGGAGCGAGGCGGCACCTACGCCGAGATCGCGCGGGAGCTCGGAGTCGACGCCGGCAGCATATCGGACTGGGTCAAGAAGGCCGACACCGCCCAGGCGTCGCCCGAGGACAACCCCTTCAAGGTGGCCGAGGAGAACCGGCGCCTGCGCAGGGAGGTCGAGCGGCTCAGGCGCGAGAACGAGGTACTTTTAAAAGCGAGCGCCTTCTTCGCCAGCAGGCAGCTGTAGGCGCCCAGACGGAGAGGGCGAAGTTCGCTTTCATATTGCTCAACGAAGGAGCCTGGAGCGTGTCCGAGATGTGCCGCGCGCTCCATGTCACCCGCCAGGGCTACTACGCGTGGAGGAAGAGGCGGCCGAGCGCGCACGACGAGAGGGACGCCGAGCTCGCCGGGAAGATCTCGGAGATATACGCCGCCAGCCGAGGCATCTACGGGGCGCCGAAGGTCCTCGCCGAGCTCAAGAAGGCCGGCGAGTCCACGTCGCGCAAGCGCGTGGCGCGCATCATGCGCGAGAACGGCTGGGTCGGGACGACGCGCGGCTGCGCCAAGCGGCCGAGGGGCGAGGCGAAGGCGGCCGCGCCGCAGGCCAACTCCGCCCCCGACCTGGTGCGCCGCGAGTTCTCGGCCGACGGCCCGAACAGGGCCTGGTTCGCGGACATCACCTACGTCCGCACGCACCAGGGCTGGCTCTACCTGGCCGTGGTGATGGACATATGGTCCAGGATGATCATCGGCTGGTCGATGTCGGACCGGATGACGGCGGGGCTCGCCGACGACGCCCTCAGGATGGCGATAGCCCGCCGGCACCCGAAGGAGGGTTGCATCCACCACTCGGATCACGGCTCGCAGTACGTCTCGCTGCTGCTGGGCAAGACGATGAGCGAGGCCGGCATCGAGCCCTCGATGGGGTCGATATCCTCGCCGTGGGACAACGCCGCGATGGAGTCGCTCATGGGCCTCATCAAGGCGGAGTGCGTGCACGCGAGGACCTTCGAGACGCGCGAGCGGGCGGCGCTCGAGATCTTCGAGTACATAGAGTGCTTCTACAACAGGGTCAGGATCCACTCGGCTCTGGGCAATCTCAGCCCCGCGGAGTTCGAGGCGAGGAATATGGAGGGCGCCGTCAAGATGGCGGCGTAAGGGTGTAAACGGAATCGGGATAGATTCAGATTCAACGTGCAGTGCGACAACATGCGCTACTCCGTGCCGCACCGCCTGGTCGGCAGGACCGTCGACGTCAGGCTCGGCGCCGCGACGGTCGCCGTCCTGGACGGCGGCGAGGTCGTCGCCGAGCACCGGAGGCTGCGCGGCCGGAGGGGCCAGTACTCCACCGACCCCGCCCACATGCCGCCCGCGCACCTCGAGGCGCAGTCGCTGTGGACGCGCGCGTGGTTCGAGCGCCGCGCCGGGGAGGTGGGCCCCGAGACGAAGAGGCTGGTGGCCGCCGTGCTCGACGCCCACCCGGTCGAGGCGCAGGGCTACGTCCCGTGCGCCAACATACTCTCGCTCTCGCGCAGGGGCCGCGCAGCCGAGCTCGAGGCCGCGTGCGCCCGCGTCAACGAACTGGGCGGCACCGCGACCTACACGCGCGTGAAGAACACGATGGCCGCGCTGAGGGCCGAGGCGCCCGCCCCCGGCGCCGGGGGCGCCAGCGGACCGCGCCGCGCACGCCGGCAGGGTCCGCGGCGCCGACCACTACCGCAGGGACAGGGGGTGAGGCCGATGCTCAGCGACGAGCGGCTCGCCCTCTTCACGAAGTGGAGGGTCGGCGCCTTCGGGCGCAAGCTGCGCGAGGTCTGCGAGGACGAGTCCTACGACGACATGACCTTCGAGGAGAAGATCGAGCTGTGCATGGACGCCGAGCTCGAGGCACGCGACAGCAGGAAGATCGAGAAGGCCGTGCGCTCCGCCAAGTTCAAGATCAAGGACGCCTGCGTCGAGGACATATACTACCTCCCCGACCGCAGCCTCACGCGTGACCGGATCGCCAGGCTCGCCTCCTGCGCCTGGGTCGAGGCGCGTGAGAACCTGGTGGTCATCTCGGAGAGCGGCGGCGGCAAGAGCTACGTCGCCCAGGCGATCGGGGTCTCGGCATGCCGGAGGCTGATGTCGGTGCGCTACGCGCGGCTCAACGACATGTTCCGGGAGATCAACGTCGCCAGGTCGGAGGGCCGCGTCTACGACGCGCTCGACCGCTTCTCGGGTCCGGACCTCCTGATACTGGACGACTTCTTCACGACGCCGATCGAGAACCCGCTCAACGCGGTGGACCTCTTCGAGATACTGGAGGCGCGCGAGGGCCGTGGCTCAACTCTCATCGCGTCGCAGCTGGAGCCCGACCAGTGGTACCTGAGAATCAACTCGGAATTGTGTGCCGACTCGATCCTGAACAGGGTCGTGGAGCACGCCAGGTTCCTGGACATCAAGGGGCCGAACATGCGCGAATACACCGCGAGACTGCGGGCCGGGAAGGACGAGGACTACTGGAAGTGACGTCCGGTACCCGGTAGGCGGAACACCGGTACCGCCTCGTCGGAGGGGCGGTACCGCTTATGCAGAACGGCGGTACTAACTAGGCGCAGTACTCAGGCGCCTCCAAGCTGCGGTGGGAGCTTGGCTGGGGGCCCAGGCACGCTGACTTTGCGAAGGGCCTGGAGGCCACCATCAAGTGGTATCTCAGGAACGAGGCCTGGTGGCGTCCCGCCAAGGATGCAACCGAGGCGCTATACCGAGCTGGGACTGTAGGCGAGCGCAGACTGAATCGCCGGGGTTGACATAGACAGCTAAGTCACGCCTTCGATAATCATGCTAAATAGCAGACAAACATCTGCTATTATCTCTGATAATAGCATTCACTCGAGGATTGGAAAGCAATGGAGCCGATATTCTCGATGACAACGCTTCAGCGAAACCCGTCTCAGGTCAAGGAGGCGGCGCGCGATTCTGTTGTGCGAATAACGGAGCAAGGTGCCGGTGCGTACGTATTCTGCAGCGAGGAGGAGTTTGAGCGCAGGATTGCTGCGGAGCGCGAGGATGCCGCCTTTGAGGCTCGGCTTAGCGAGGCCGTTGGTCGCGGCATAGCCGACATCGAGGCCGGTCGATACGAGACAAGCGTCGAGGGCGCGTTTGCGCGTGCCAACGAGCTGAGGAGGCTACGTGCCTAGCGCCGAGCTTCGTATCGCTGAGGAGTTCTCGGCTGCATTGGCCGAGATTTACTCGACGAGGGTTCTTTTGAGAATAGAAAGTGTGGTGCGAAGCCTGGTGCAGTTTCCCGAAATGGGATCGCTTCGTGTCAGGCGCTGCCTCGTCGAGCAATACGGGGGCAATCTACGACAGGTTCCCGTCTCTACCTTTTTGGTTGTGTATCGCTACGACGGGAAAACGGTTGACGTTCTTGCCCTTGTCTACGGACCTGCCGTTGTTTGACTCAATCCAGTCGTTGTTACGGAGCGGCATGAACGGATTTCACTTCACAGACCGCGGCAACGCCGTCAACGAGGACTTTGCCTACGCGGCTGCGCTTCCGGGCGGCGGGGCGTACGGGGTCGTGATCGACGGGGCGACGGGTCTCGTGGAGATGCCGCTCGTCTCGCCGTGCTTCTCGACGAACGCGCAGTGGTTCTCGCATACGGCGGGGGAGGCACTGTGCGGAGCGCTTGAAGGCGGCGCGCCTCCCGAGCAGGCGCTCGCTCACGCCGTCGCCGCTACGCGTGCGGAGCTCGAGGCCTCGCTGGGGTGCCCGGCGGGCTCGCTCGACCCGGCGGCGGTGCCGTCGGCCACGCTCGCGCTCGCCGTGGTGGGGGAGAGGAACGTCGAGCTCTGGGGCCTCGGCGACTCTCCGCTCGTGGCGCTCATGCGCGACGGCGAGCTCGTCGTCTCCACCGACGAGGTCCTCGAGTCCCTGGACACCCGCGTCGTCGACCTCATGCTCGCGCGCTCCGCCGGGCGCGACCTCACGGTCGCCGAGCGCCGCGCCCTCGTGCGCGACGAGGTGCTCGCCAACCGGCGCCTTCGCAACACGCCGGGCGGCTACTGGTGCCTGGACGCCACTGGCGAGGGGCTCGCGCACGCGCGGCGCCTCACGTTCCCGCGCGAGGGGGTCGTCGCGGTCGCGGGCATGACCGACGGCATCTTCCGGGCTTTCGGCCAGTACGGGATGGCGTCGCTCGCCGAGTGGATGGCGGGCGCCACGTACTTCTCGGCACAGCGTCTCTGCGACCAGATGCGCGTGCTGGAGGCCGAGGATGCCCAGCTCAGGCGCTACCCGCGCATGAAGGTCGGCGACGACGCGAGCCTCTTCGTGATTGCGTCCTAATCTGAAGCTGCGCCTCTAACCTCGCGTAACTTTTGCGGCCACAAAAGTCGGAGTTTAACTCGGATTACTCTGTTTCCGCAGGTGAGAAGGTCGTGGTTTTTTGTCAATCGAGAAACTCTGTCATTTGCGGCCGCAAAAGTCGCGCGAGGGCAGGGGGCGGCAGCGTTCCGGCCGCAAAAGTCGCGCGAGGGCTGGGGGCGGCAGCGTTCCGGTCGCAAAAGTCGCGCGACGGCAGGGCGTGGCCATGTTGCGGCCGCAAAAGTCACGCGATGGCGGGCGCTACGTGCTCGCACGCCCGCCGGGTACAATTGAGACCCAAAGAGGGGACCCGCACGCGCGACAACCCAAACGCCGGCGAGAAGAACGGAGGCCCGCCACCATGCCCTACGCGAGCGTCGTGCTCGACATACCCACGCGCCAGCTGGACGGCGCGTTCACGTACGCCGTGCCGCCCGAGCTCGCCCTCGACGCCACGACCGGCTCCACCGTGCTCGTGACCTTCTCGCATCGCGCCGCCGTGGGATACGTGGTCGCGACCTCGGACGAGCCGCCCGCCGGCGTCGCGCCCGAGAAGATCCAGCCGATCGAGCAGGTCCTCGCGCCGCCCGCCTTCGACGACACCGCCGCGCGGCTCGCCGCCTGGATGGCGCGCGAGTACGCCTGCCCGCTCTGCGAGGCGATCCGCCCGTTTTTGGCGCCCGGCCAGAAGGTCCGCGTGACTCGCTCCTCCGAGGACGCCCCCTGGGAGCTGCAGACGGACCGCGCCGGCGCCGTCGACGCCCGCTGGGCCGCGCTCACCCCCGCGGCCAACGACTTCACGCCCGCGCGCACCGCCTCGCGCCAGCGCGCCGTGCTCGCCGCCCTGCGCGAGGGTCCGCAGCGCGTCTCCGAGCTCTCCGCAACCATCCCGGGCGCCGCGTCCGCCGTGACCGCTCTCGCAAAGCGCGGCGTCGTGCAGGTGGAGTCCCGCCGCCAGATCCGCGGAACCGAGGCCACCACGCTCTCCTCGGCAGCCGCACCTCGCCCGGACCACCTCACGCAAAGCCAGCAAGCCGCCCTCGCCGCCATCGACGCCGCCCGCACCGCCGCCCGCGGCGACGTGGTGCTCGTGGACGGCGTCACCGGCTCCGGCAAGACCGAGGTCTACCTCGCCGCCATCGAGCGTGCGCTCCAGGACGGCCGCGGCGCGCTGGTCCTCGTCCCGGAGATCAGCCTCACGGCGCAGACCGTCGGCCGCTTCCGCAGCCGCTTCGGCGACGACGTCGCCGTCCTTCACTCGCGCCTCTCCACCGGCGAGCGCTTCGACCAGTGGGACCTCGTCCGCACCGGACAGGCCCGCGTCGTCGTGGGCGCCCGCTCCGCGCTCTTCGCGCCGCTCGTGGACCCCGGCCTCATCATCATCGACGAGGAGCACGAGGGCTCCTACAAGCAGGACAAGTCCCCGCGCTACCACGCGCGCGAGGTCGCGGCGCACATGGCCGCCGAGCGCGGCTGCGCGCTCGTGCTGGGGTCGGCGACCCCCTCGCTCGAGAGCCTGGGGCGCTGCCGGGCCGGGGCGTTCCGCGGGGCGCGCTGGACGCGCGTCGAGATGCCCGAGCGCCCCGCCGGCGCGGCCCTCCCGCGGGTGACGGTCATCG
>CALULC010000022.1 GCA_944321385.1 uncultured Atopobiaceae bacterium | reverse complement strand
CGCCCGCGAGCTGGTGGAGCGGCCACACGGGCACGAGGCCGATGATCGTGGCGCAGTTGGGGTTGGCGATGATGCCGAGGTGGGACGCGATGTCCGCCGCGTTGATCTCCGGCACGACGAGCGGCACGTCGGTGTCCATGCGGAAGGCGTGCGAGTTGTCCACGCACACGGCGCCGCGCTTCACGGCCTCGGGCATGAGCGCGCGTGCGGTGGCGTCGTCGGCCGCGCCGAGGACGATGTCCACGCCCTCGAAGGCGTCCGGCTCGGCAAGGCGCACGGGCGCGTCCTCGCCGGCAAAGCGCACGGTCTTGCCCGCGTCAACGGAGCGCTGGCTCGCCAGCGGCACGAGCCTGCCCACGGGGAAGCTGCGCTCCTCCAGGCACTGGAGCATCTGCTGGCCCACCACGCCAGTGGCGCCCAGGATTGCAACGGTCTTCTCGCTCATAGCGTTTCCTTTCTGCGAAATGATACGAAGGGACTGTCCCTTCGTATCATCCGGCGGTGACCATCTCGTCGCGGACGAAGCGGTTGTAGATCACCTGGATGGCACGGTCGAAGTCCTCGTTGTTCACGCCGAGGATGATCGAGATCTCCTGAGAGCTCTGCGTGATCATACGGATGTTCACGCCCGCCTCGCCGAGTGCGCCAAAGACCTTGCCGGAGGTGCCGCTTCGCTTGGACATGTTGCGGCCAACGACGGAGATCAGCGCGAGCTTGTCCACCATCGTGATGTCGTCGGGCTCGAGGTCACGACGAATGTCGGAGACGATCGAGTAGATGGAGTCCTTCACGTCGGCGCCGTTCACCACCACGGAGAAGGAGTCAACACCCGTGGGGATGTGCTCGACCGAGACGCCGTAGCGCTCGAAGATCGAGAGGGCGCGGCGGACAAAGCCCACCTCACCGGACATGTGCGCCTTCTTCACGTGCACGGAGATGAAGTCCTTCTTGCCGGCAATGCCCGTGATGAGGTGCTCGTCCTCGCCAGCGCGGGCGCGCTCTCGGATGATCGTTCCCACGTCCTCAGGACGGTTGGTGTTCTTGATCTGGATCGGGATGTTGACCTCGCGCACCGGGAAGATGGCCTCCTCCTGCAGGACCGAGGCGCCCATGTAGGAGAGCTCGCGCATCTCGTCGAAGGTGATGCGGCGAATGGAGCGAGGGTTCTCCACGATGCGCGGGTCGGCGGAGAGGAACCCGGAGACGTCGGTCCAGTTCTCGTAGAGGCCGGCGTCGATGCAGCGCGCGAGGATGGCGCCCGTGATGTCGCCGCCTCCGCGCTGGAAGAGCTTGATCTGCCCGTCGACCGTGGCGCCGTAGAATCCCGGCAGCACGAAGGATCCCTGACGGGCCATGACGTCCTTGAGGCGCACCGCCGTGCGCTCCATGTCCACCTCGCCGTTGTGGTGGAAGACCACGACGTCGGCAGCGTCGACGAACGGCATCTGCAGATACTCGGCCATGAGGTGGGCGGTGAACCACTCGCCGCGGGACACCACGTACTCGGGCGAGTGCTTCTTGATGTTCTTGGCAAAGAGCTCGAACTTCTCGTGAACCGGCCACTTGAGGCCAAGCTCATCGGCGATATCAACAAAGCGCTGCTCGATGTCCGCGAGAAGGGCGGTGCAGTCCACGTGGTACTGGATGTGCGCGTTCACCAGCAGCAGCAGGTCGGTAATCTTGTTGTCTGCTGAGTCGCGCTTGCCCGCGGCGGACACCACCACGAAGCGACGGTCAGGGTCCGACTCCACGATACCCTTGACCTTGCGGAACTGCTCGGCGGATGCGACGGAGGAGCCGCCGAACTTTGCGATCTTGATCATGCTGAGAAACCTTGCCTTTCTGAGCCGTGAGCCTACGCCGTGGGCAGCGCGGCCATGAACGTGGTGGGGTCTGCGGCGAGAGCCTCATCGAGCAGGGCGCGGGCGGCCTCGGCGGTGAGGTCGCGGACGAGAAGGGCGCCCGGCCCAAACTCCTCGGCGTCCCCGATCTGGGCGGTCGTGCGCAGCACGTAGTCCGCGTGCAGCAGCGTGGGGTCGTAGGCGAGCGGACGCGTGAAGTCGTAGACGGGGCGCCGCGCGCCGGTCACGCAGTCGAGCACGTCCTGGACGATCGCGTTGCCGGTGGGCAGGCTCCCCGCCCCCTGGCCGTAGAACTTGAGCTCGCCGACCGTGGTGGCATCGAGCGTGAGCAGGTTGAAGTTGCCGGGAACGTTAGCCTCGAGCGAGTCGGCGAGGACCGCCACCGGCTCCACGGCAGCCGCGTAGCGCCCCTCGCTCGTCATGCCGTGACCGAGCAGCTTCACCGTGCGCCCGTGGGCCGCAAAGAGCTCGAGGTCGGCCTTCGTGAGGTTGCGTATGCCAGACGCGGGGAGGTTCCTCTCGCACGCCACGTCAAAGGCCACGGAGGCCGAGATGATCGTCTTGTTGAGGACGTCGATGCCGTCTATGTCAGCGGAGGGGTCGCGCTCGGCAAAGCCCAGACGCTGCGCCTCTGCGAGAACCACGTCAAACTCGGCACCCTGCCTGCGCATGGCGTCAACGATGTAGTTGGTCGTGCCGTTCATGATGCCCGAGAAGGACGTGACCTCATCCACGCGCCGGGCCTTCTCGATGCCGGCGATCCAGGGCACGCCGCCGCCGACAGCCGCCTCCACGTAGAGGCCCGCGCCGGAGGCCACGGACGCCGCGGCGAAGTCGGCAAAGTGCGCAGCCACCACGGCCTTGTTGGACGTGACCACATGGCGCCCGGACTCCAGGGCGCCCATGATGTAGGTCCTCGCCGGCTCCACGCCTCCCATGCACTCAACGACGAGCTCGATCTGCTCGTCGGCGAGAATGTCGTCAAAGCTGGCAGTCATGCGGGGGTCGCTCAGGCGGTCGGGCAGCTCGAGGATGCGCGTCACCTCGACGCCTTCCACGCGCTCGGCGATGATCTGGTCAACGCCGCGGCCGACCGTCCCGTAGCCGAGGAGGGCAATCTTCATGGGGAACCAATCTTTCTAATCTGTGTCCGGCGGGCCGTGCCTCCCGCGATGCAGGTATGATACTGGCAGCAAGGCCACCATCGCCTCGACGCAAGGAGCACCATGTCGTTCTATCACAGCACGCGCTCGGAAACGAATTCCGTAACAAGCAAGCAAGCAATCCTCACCGGAATCGCTCCGGACGGCGGCCTCTACGTCTCAGACGAGCTCGGCTCGGTCAAGCTCCCTCTTGAGGCCGTGTGCTCCCAGAGCTACCACGAGACGGCGCGCCTCGTCCTGGGCACGCTTCTGAACGACTATAGCGAAGAGGAGCTCTCCCGCTGCGTGGACGCTGCCTACGGAAGCCAGTGGGACACCCCGGACGTATGTCCCGTCACCCCGCTCGGCACGGACTGGCTGCTCGAGCTCTACCACGGCCCCACCTGCGCCTTCAAGGACGTGGCACTCCAGATGCTCCCCCAGCTCATGGGCGTTGCGCGCGGAGCCAACGGCGAGAAGATCATGATCGTCACCGCCACCTCCGGAGACACCGGCAAGGCCGCGCTCGACGGCTTCGCGGGTGTTGACGGCATGGGCGTCACCGTGTTCTACCCCGCCGGCAAGGTCTCGGACATCCAGCGCCTTCAGATGGTGACCCAGCTCGGCGGCAACGTGGCCGTGTGTGCCGTCAACGGTACCTTCGACGACTGTCAGGGCCAGGTCAAGCGCGTCTTCGCCGACCGCGAGCTCGCCGCACACCTCTCTGATCGCGGCGTGGTGCTCTCGAGCGCCAACTCCATCAACGTCGGCCGCCTCGCGCCTCAGGTGACCTACTACTTTGACTCTTACGCGCAGCTCGTTCGCCGTGACGCCATCCGTCCGGGCGAAGAGGTCACCTTCTGCGTCCCCACTGGAAACTTCGGCGACGTCCTCGCCGGCTACTACGCCAAGCGCATGGGGCTGCCGGTTCGCCGCCTCATCGTTGCCTCCAACGCCAACGACGTCCTCACGGACTTCCTCACCACCGGTGTCTACGACCGCCGTCGCGACTTCCACAAAACCATCTCGCCCTCGATGGACATCCTCGTGTCCTCCAACCTCGAGCGCCTGCTCTACTTTGCCTCGGACGGGGACTGCGAGCTCGTGTCCTCCCTCATGGCAGACCTCGCCGAGAAGGGCGTCTACACCGTGCCCGAGCGCGTCATGGACGAGATTCGCTCCGTCTTCTCCTGCGGCCGCGCCGATGACGCCGCTACCCGCGAGACGATTCTCAACACCTGGCGCGAGCTCGACGTCCTCATCGACCCGCACACCGCCGTGGCAAAGAACGTGCTCGACGCCACGCCGGGCGACGGCACGGAGCGCGTCTGCCTCTCCACGGCGAGCCCCTACAAGTTCTGCGCCGACGTCCTCTCCGCGCTCGGCGAGGTCATCGACGGCATGAACGGCTTTGCCTGCATGGACGCCCTCGAGAAGCTCACGGGCACCATTGCGCCCCCGCAGCTCTCCGGTCTGCGAGCCGGAACGGTGCTCCACGACGACGTCTGCGATCCCGACCGCGTGGGCGCCTTTGTGGAGTCCGCCTGCGCCCGGGTGTTCCTGTGATCGGGGCCGACGGCCGCGAGCGCCCCGTTGCGATCGTCCGCGTTCCCGCGACGAGCGCCAACGTTGGCGTGGGCTTTGACTGCCTGGGTATCGCGCTCGACCTCACGGCAACTTTTCTCATGACGCCCTCCGAGCGACTCGAGATCGTTGGCTGCGAGGAGCGATTCCGCGGCGAGGACAACCTCGTGTGGCAGAGCTATCTCGACGCCTGCGAGCGCCTCGGCGTGAAGCCGACGCCGCTCCACATCACGATCCTCTCCCCCATCCCACTCTCGGGCGGTCTGGGCTCGAGCTCCGCCTGCGTGATCGCGGGCATCGCCGGCGCCATGGCCCTCTCGGCGGGAGGCTTTGACCGCGAGCGGGCCCTCGAGCTCGCCTGCGCCGACGAAGGGCACCCCGACAACGTGGCGCCCGCGCTTCTCGGTGGGCTCGTGAGCTCCTTCGTGGACGGCGACAAGACCACCTCTACCCGCATGGACGTGGCAGGAAACCTCCGCTTTGTCGCCATCGCCCCTCCCTACGAGGTACGTACGGCCGACGCCCGCCGAGTCCTGCCCACTGAGGTCTCCCGCGACACGGCAGTCTGGCAGATGGGCAGGCTCGTCGCCCTGGTGCGCGCCCTCGAGCTCGGGGACGCCGAGCTTCTTGGCAAGGCGTGTCACGACAAGCTCCACGAGCCCTATCGAGCCAAGCTCATCCCAGACTACGACGCCCTTCGAACGGCGGCCATGGATGCCGGCGCCTGCGCCTTCATGATCTCCGGCTCCGGCTCCACGATGATCGCCGTGGCGGACGGCGACGAGGTGGCCGCACGCGTGGCAACGGCGCTATCCGAGACCTGCCCCGGATACTGGCTGCGAACGCTCCCGGCAAACACCCTCGGCACAACCGTCGAGGTCCACTAGCCACACTACCCCGACCGGCTGAGGGAGTTGCCATCGTCAAGAGGGCTCGTCTCAGGGCGACGGCCCTTCTCGCTTGACGGTTCGGGGCTCGTCTCAGGGCGACGGCCCTTCTCGCTTGACGAAGGGCGCCTCGTCTCAGGGTGGCGGGGCTTCTCGCTTGACGAAATAGGGCTCATCTCAGTCAAAAGCACCGCGCGGGCTGAGACGAGCCCGTTTTCGTCAAGGCAAACGGCCCGCCACACTGAGACGAGGCCCGAACCGTCAAGCGGGGTGGCGCCCCGCGCTGAGACGAGCCGCGATTCGTGCGCCGGCTACGAGGCGAGCACACACATCACGAACGTCACCCACCGAGGTCCATCAGCCACACTGCCCCTCCGCACAAGAAAACGGCGGCGGACCCGGGAGGAGTTGGTCCGCCGCCGCCTGACGCCATGATCGGCGGATGTCATCCACCGAGGTAGGCCTTCCTAACGTCGTCATCAACAAGAAGCTCGGCTCCGGTGCCTGTCTTCTTGATGGTGCCGATCTCAAGAACGTAGGCGCGGTCCGCGATGGAGAGCGCCATGTTGGCGTTCTGCTCGACGAGAAGAATCGTGGTGCCGGCCTCGTTGAGCTGCTTCACGATCTCAAAGATCTCCTGGACCAGGATGGGGGCGAGACCCATGGAGGGCTCGTCGAGCATGAGCAGGCGCGGGCGGCTCATGAGGGCGCGCCCCATCGCGAGCATCTGCTGCTCGCCGCCGGAGAGGGTGCCGGCAACCTGCGTGCGGCGCTCCTTCAGGCGCGGGAAGTGCGAGTAGACCTTCTCGAGCGTCTCCTTGTTCTCGGCGTCGGAGCGGGTGTAGCCGCCCATCTCGAGGTTCTCGGCAACGCTCATCTGCGTGAAGACGCGCCTGCCCTCGGGGCAGAGCGCCATGCCGCGCTGGACGACCTTGTGTGCGGGAACGCCAACCACGGACGCCCCGTCAAACTCCACGGTGCCGGACTCGGGCTTGATGAGCCCCGCCACGGTGTTGAGGGTCGTGGACTTGCCGGCGCCGTTGGCGCCGATCAGCGTCACGATCTCGCCCTCGTTGATGTCAAAGGAGATGCCGCGCACCGCCTTGATGGCGCCATAGGAGACGTGAAGGTCACGTACGGAGAGAAGGGCCATCCTACTTCACCTCCTGCTTGCCGAGATAGGCCTCGATGACGCGCGGGTCGTTCTGGATCTGCTCCGGGGTGCCCTTGGCGATGATCTTGCCGTAGTCCAGCACGCCAACGACCTCGCACACGCCCATGACGAGCGACATGTCGTGCTCGATGAGCAGGATAGCGATCTGGAACTCGTCACGGATCTTCTGGATGTTCTCCATCAGCTCCTCGGTCTCCGCCGGGTTCATGCCGGCGGCGGGCTCGTCGAGCAGCAGCACCTTGGGGCCGGTGGCCAGCGCACGCAGGATCTCCAGGCGGCGCTGTGCGCCGTACGGGAGGTTTCCGGCCAGCGTGTCCGCGTACGTACGCATGTCAAAGATGTCGAGAAGCTCGAGCGCGCGATCGTGGAACTCGGCCTCCTGCTTCCAGTGGCCGGGCAGTCGCAGCATGTCGGTGATCAGATGCGTCTTCATCGTGTTGCCAAAGCCCACGAGTACGTTCTGCTCCACCGTCATCTTGGAGAAGAGGCGGATGTTCTGGAACGTGCGGGCAATGCCCATGCGGTTGACATCGGCAACGGACTTGCCCGCCGTGTCGTAACCGTCGATGAGAACGGTGCCGCGCGTGGGCTTGTAGACGTTCGTGAGCAGGTTGAAGATCGTGGTCTTGCCGGCGCCGTTGGGGCCGATCAGTCCAGAGATCTCCGTACGGCCCATGGCGATGTTGAAGTCGTCCACGGCCGTGAGGCCGCCAAAGTCGATGCCCAGGTGCTCCGCCTGCAGCACCGGGATGGAGCCAAGGTCGCGCTCGGGGATGAGGTTGGGCGTCTCAACCTGCACGAGGACGGGACGGTGCTTCTTCTTATCGCTCGGCATCGGCGCTCACCCCCTCTCCCGCCGCCTCTTTCGCGGCGGACTCTGCCTTCTTCTTCCAGGGGAAGTCGCGGTTCATGACGCGCTCGATGATGCGGGAGAGCGAGAAGTCATAGGAGCCGAGAAGACCCTGCGGACGGAAGATCATCACGAGGATGAGCACCACCGCGTAGACGATCATGCGGTACTCGGAGAAGGCGCGCAGCGCCTCGGGGAGGATGGTGAGGACCGTCGCGGAGAGCGCGGAGCCGAGCATGGAGCCCATGCCGCCGAGAACCACCATGACCAGGATCTCAATCGACTTCATGAAGCCGAAGTACGCCGGCTGGAGAACGCCGATGCAACCCGCGTAGAGACCGCCCGCAACGCCGGCGAAGAAGGCGGAGACGACGAAGGCAAGCGTCTTGTAGTAGGTGGTGTTCACGCCAGACGCCTCTGCCGCGATCTCGTTGTCACGGATGGCGAGGATCGCACGGCCGTGGCGGGACTTCATCATCGTGTGGATGAGGAAGCAGACCAGGGCAACGCACCCAAAGACGAGCAGGAAGCTCGAATAGCCCGGGATGCCCGTGAGGCCCTTGGCTCCGCGGGTGAGTGTGAAGCCGAGGACGCTGTCGATGTTGAGCATCACAACGCGGATGATCTCCGCAAAGGCGAGCGTGATGATGGCGAGGTAGTCACCCTTGAGACGCAGCGCGGGGATGCCGATGATGACGCCGGCGATGGCGGCACAGAGGCCTCCAAACACCAGGCCAGCAATGACGATGAGAATCGAGAGCGGGGTGCCCGTCGTGAAGTCGCGCATGCCAACCCCGAGCAGGTCGCCCATGCGCATGACGAAGATGGCGCAGCCGTAGGCACCAACGGACATGAAGCCCGCGTGCCCGAGCGGCAGCTGGCCAAGGTAGCCCGTGGCGATGTTGAGCGAGACGGCGAGGATGATGTAGACGCCAACCTGCTCGAGAACCGTGGACTGGTAGCGCGTGATGGCTCCGCCGTCGATCATGAGCTCGCCGATGACGAGCACAACGAGAACGAGAACGGCATTGATGGCGTATCGGGCAGCCATCGGAAGACGCTTCTTCTCCCCCGCCGCGGGTCCGCGGCCACCGGTGGAGATGATCGGACGCTTCTTGTTCATGAGCTCTTCTTCCATGCTCTCACCCCCTTAGACCTTCTCGCTCATCGTCTTGCCGAAGATGCCCGTGGGCTTGACGATGAGGACGATGATGAGCAGAAGAAAGACCACGGCGTCCTTCCACACGGAAAGGCCGAGCCAGGTGACGATCATCTCGGCAAAACCGACGATGAGGCCACCCACCACGGCGCCCGGGATAGAGCCGATGCCGCCGAGAACCGCGGCGACGAAGGCCTTGGTGCCGAGCATCATGCCCATCGTGGGAGACGCCTGGGTGTAGGCCATCGCGTAGAGGACGGCGCCGATGCCGGCGAGCGCGGAGCCCACGGCAAAGGTGAACGAGATCGTGGAGTTGACGTTGATGCCCATGAGGCGAGCGGCGCCCATGTCCTCGGACACGGCTCGCATCGCCTTGCCGAGCTTGCTCTTCTGAACGAGCAGCGTGAGCGCGATGGTTGCCACGACCGTCACGAGGACGGTCACCACGGCCGGGAACGAGAGCGCGATGTCGCCGAGCTTGATCGTTGAGACGTCAGTGAACGCGGGAACGACCTTGGGGTCGGCACCAAAGACGAGTTGGGCGCCGTTCTCGAGAAAATACGAAACGCCGATGGCGGTGATGAGGATCGAGAGCCTGGGCGCGTTGCGCAGCGGCGCGTAGGCAACCTTGTCAATGAGCACGCCCACGAGCGTACAGGCAACAACGGAGAGCAGAATCGCAATGATTGGGTTGAGTCCGAGCTGGGCCATGACGAGCCAGGAGACGTACGCGCCCACCATGATGATGTCGCCGTGCGCAAAGTTGAGCAGCAGGATGATGCCGTACACCATCGTGTAGCCCAGGGCGACGAGCGCATATATGCTGCCGAGCTGCAGGCCGTTAAGGACTTGCGACAGGAAAATGTCCAAGCTGACACTTCCTCTCAAAACTACTCGGGCGAGCGGGAAGATAACGGCTCCCTCTCGCCGGCCTACCGTGAAAGGGGCATCGGGCTCAGGCCCGATGCCCCGGGAGGACCCTTGGGTCCGGTGATTTGAGGCTAGGCCTCGATGGTGTCGAAGGTCACCTCGGAGCCGTCCTCGGCAAAGGTGATGATGAGGGAGGACTTGACGGGGTCGCCGTTGTCCTCGTAGGAGATGGAGCCGGTGACGCCGTCGACGGTGTTGGCGAAGATTCCGTCGATCACGGCCTGCTTGTAGTCATCGGAACCAGCCTCGAGACCGGCCTCCTCGGCAGCGGTGAGGCCGCCGGCGAGGACCATGGCGGCATCATAGCCCAGAGCGCAGAAGTTCGTGGGCGTCTCGCTGTAAGCCGCCTCGTAGTCCTCGATGAACTGCTTGGTGATCTCGGACTCGTTGGAGGCGGAGAAGGCGCAGCAGTAGTAGCAGTCGTGGAGGTCGGCCGCATCGGCGTAGTTCTCGGAGCCGCCGTAGATGCCGGACCAGCCGTCGACGCCGAGGAAGACCTTGTCATAACCCTGCTGGCGGGCCTGGGTGACGATCATGCCGTCCTCGTTGTAGTAGTTGGGGAGCAGGATGGCGTCGGGGTTGGTGGCGAGGATGTTGGTGATCTGGGTGTTGAAGTCAACGTCGCCGTCGGAGTAGGACTCCTGCGTCGTGATGGTGATGCCCTGGGACTCGGCCTCCTCGCAGAAGGCCTTGTTGACGCCCTCGTTGTAGTCGTCGCCGGTCTTGTAGAGGGTGGCGACGTTCTTGTAGCCCTGCTTGGCGGCAAACTCTGCCATAACGACGCCCTGAACCGGGTCGGTCACGCAGGCGCGGAACGTGTTGGTGCCGTAGGTGACGACATCGGCCGCCGTGGCGGACGGGGTCACGCAGGGCATGTTGTCGGCAACGGAGGCCTGGGCAACGGCGATCGAGGGGATCGTGGTGACGTCGCCGACGATGCCGGTCACGCCGTCGTTCTGGACGAGGCTGTTGTAGGCGTTGACGGCCTCGGTGGCGTCGCCCTTCTCGTCGTAAACAAAGGTCTTGATCTCCTTGCCGTTGATGCCACCGTCTGCGTTGAGCTGATCAAAATAGAGCTGAGCACCGTTCAGGCAGGCAAGGCCGTACTGTGCGTTGTCGCCGGAGTGCGGGCCCATGATGCCAACCTTGATGGTTCCGTCATCGGAGCCGCCGCCGTTGCCACCGTTGCCGCCACAGCCAACGAGGCCGAGCGCGGCGACCGCAGCTGCGGAGCCGGAAACAAACTGACGCCTGGAAATGTTCTCAAACATGTCTTTCTCCTCCCGTTTCTTCCCCAGCGGGGAAAGTTTGCACAAGGCTATCCCCCCGGTGACGCGACGTCACGCATGTGGAGAAAATGTTAAGAGAGCTGTAACGGTTTAGACGCAAACGAAATACTATCTGCGCCTCAATCGCGATGCCGCCATACCCGCAAAGACACCAACGCTCACACCCGCAAGATCGATGAGAACGTCTTCGACCCTCCCCGACCTGCCGGGGACAAAGAGCTGGATGCACTCGTCAACAACAGGAACGAGCGCAACGAGAAGCCCAGCGGGCATGACGGCACCGCCGCGCTCCCTGTGCCTCGCAAGGAGCATTCCACGAGCGAGGAGCCCCAGGACGGCATACTCGAGGACATGGGCGCCCTTGCGCACGATCAGCGTCATGAGTCGAGCGTCGGTAACGCCCAACGCGTCGAAGACCGCCCCAAGGAAGGAAACGGCGGTGTCGCTCTCAAGCGAGGACTGGGCCCCCGGAACGAGGGAGTGCCCCCATATGAACAGAACCCACACGCAAAACGCGACGGTCCAGAGAAGGCTGGACCGTCGCGCCGAGTCGGGCGGTGTCTCTCGTCCCATCACGCTTCCGCGGCGATGGGGAGCGAGAAGTGCTTGCCCACGTAGGTGGAGTCAAGGATCTCTGCCTGGAGGCGCTTGTTAACGCTGGTGCCTCCCTCGAGCACCCGCAGGAACCTTCTGGACGTCTTCCTGACGGCCTTTGACGTGTTCCTGGAGAACTCGTCCTCGATGAGGAAGTCGACGTAAGACCCCGTATCAACGACCTCGGGATGCCCGCCGGGGGCCTTGAAGTGGATGAAGTCCGTCTGCGGCTCGAGGTTGTCGGGCTCGTCAAGGGAGTCGGCACCACCGACGTTGTCGATGAACCCAATGGGATCTTGGGGAGGCGCGACCGCGGCGATCTTCTCGTCAAGGGACCTGAGGGCGCGTTCCCAGGCGTCGGAGTTGTCGAGGTCCTCTACGGTCCTGCGCTCAGGGTAGGTGCCCTCGTCGACGTATGCCACGCGAGCAGAGATGGCCCCGGCGTGACGATCCGCAGAGGCAACCAGAAGGTCCTTGTCCGTCTTGGTGAAGTCAGAGGGAATCGCGAACGACTCTCCGCCCATGACAAAGCCGGGGGTCTGAACGAAGGAGTCCTCCCCCACGGCGTGCCTCCACCAGGACGTGCCAACGTCGGCAACCGTGCCGTCGGCGCGCTCGATGACGGGAAGGCCGTCCATCATACCCTGTCCAAGGCGCTCGCGCAGAGCGGCGGCAACACCGGCGGCACGACGGGACATGCGCTGCTTGAACGAAGCGCTGCCAACATAGTTCTGCGCGACCTCCTCATAGTTGGCGGTCGCCTCGACCTCGGATTCCGCCGAGCTCTCCTCGGACGCCTCCTCAGGGGCGTCGTCACGGGAGTCGTCGGTCGCGCTGGCGGCGCGAAGGTGCCGGGGGGCATAGGTGGACTTCTCGTCGGGCGGCTCGGGGTCGTTGTTGTCCCTGCGAACCGCGGCAATGGCGAGGGCGGCGAGCGAGGCGAGCGCCGCGCCGCCGGCAACGCCAACGGCGAAGGTGGTCACCGGGTTGGAAAACGTCTCCTCCAGAATCGTGGAGACAGACACCGCGTGTGCGGACGCAGGAAGCGCAAGCGAAACCCCGAAGCCAAGACCGGCGACAATGGCAGCATTTCCTCTTGCACGCATGTAGTTCTCGCTTCCCTCAAAATTCGAAGAAAAACGAGCCTCAGACGAGAAGAGCGCCCAAACAGGTAAGGCGCTTCGTCAACGGCTTTGGGCTGCGTTTCATCTTCGTGTGCCGTGACCTAGGAGCCGATTGCTCGGCTCTCCAAATATACTCACTTTTCTGCGGATTTGACAAGTGGTAAGGGAAGATTGCCACCCCTACCCTCAACCTCCGTTCACCTCGGTCGGCCAAATTGTGGGCACGGCACGTAAGGAGGCGGTTCCATAGAGAAAAATGCCCGGCGCACAGTCTCGCAATTGATGTCGCGATCACTGTGGGCCGGGCGGGAAGAGCCTTGCGCGAGATTGCAGAGCGGTTGGGGCGGAACCCTACGCGATGTACTCCGACTGCTGGGCCTTCTTGGCGCTCTTGATGAGGAACTCGCGATTGTTGTCTGTGCTCTTGAGCCCGTTCACCAGTGCGCGAGCGGCGCGCTCCACGTTGTTCATGTTGGCGAGAACACGGCGGATTCCCCAGACGAGCGGCTGGTAGTCACCGGGAATCAGCAGGTCCTCGTTGCGCGTTCCCGAGGAGACGGGATCGATGGCCGGGAAGATGCGCTTGTCGGCAAGCTCGCGGTCGAGCTTGAGCTCCATGTTGCCGGTGCCCTTGAACTCCTCGAAGATGACCTCGTCCATCTTAGAGCCCGTGTCCACGAGGGCCGAGGCGATGATCGTGAGCGAGCCGCCGTTTTCGATGTTGCGCGCTGCGCCCAGGAACTTCTTGGGCGGATAGAGTGCCGCGGAGTCGACGCCACCCGAAAGGATGCGCCCGGATGCGGGCGCAGCCAGGTTGTAGGCGCGCGCCAGACGCGTGATGGAGTCGAGGACCACCACCACGTCCTCGCCGAGCTCGACGAGGCGCTTGGCATGCTCGATGACGAGCTCGGACACGCGCGTGTGATTGTCAGCGGGCATGTCGAACGTGGATGCCACGACCTCGCCCTTGATCGAGCGTTGCATGTCCGTGACCTCCTCGGGCCGCTCGTCGACGAGCAGGCAGAAGAGATGGACCTCGGGGTTGTTGGAGGCGATGGACTGGCAGATCTTCTTGAGGACCGTGGTCTTGCCGGCCTTGGGAGGACTCACGATCAGTCCACGCTGCCCCTTGCCGATGGGAGAGACGAGGTCGATGGCTCGACCGGTGATCGAGTCCTTGCCGCACTCCATCACGAGACGCTCGTTGGGGAAGACGGGAGTGAGGTCCCTGAAGCGCGGACGTGACTTGAGGTTCTCCGTCGTCTGACCGTTGACCGTGATGACGCTCTGGAGCGGCGGGTACTTGCCCCCGGCGCGCCCGGGTCCCACGGTGCCCGAGACGCGGTCTCCCGGCCTCAGTCCGAGAGAGCGAATGAGCTGCTGGTGGACGAAGGCGTCGTCGTCGCCCTCCATGTAGTTGCCCGTGCGTATCCAGCCGTAGCCCTCGTTTCCGATCTCGAGGATGCCCTCGATCGGACGGAAGCCCTCGGCACGGGCCGTTGCCTCGTAGACGGCCTCCACGAGCTCTCCCTTGCGCACCCCGGCATAGTCGAGGCCCAGCTCGGCCGCCTTGGCGCGAAGGTCGGCAACCTTGAGGGCGGCAAGCTCCTCGCGTGAGACAGAGGGCTCGGCAGAAAAGTCCTGCTGGTGACGACCGCGACGACGGCCCTGCTGGCCGTTCTGGCGACGATTCTGGCCCTTGGCCTGGGCAACCGCGGAGCCGGCCGTCCCGGAGGCCGCAGCGTTGCGGTCGCCCCGCCGGCGCCTTCTCGAAGCTCGTCCCCCCTCGGCAGTCTGGTCTGCACCCTCCTGCTCGGTCACTCCTTCGAGCGTCTGAGCGGGGGCCGCGGAAGGCTCGGAAGAGGCGACGGTGGACGCTTCGGTCATCTTGGTCATCTCTTCGATGGTCAGCGTCCCGGAGTCGGTGCTCTCAGACTTGCGGGGACGGCCGCGGCGACGACGAGGGGCACTCTGAGCTTCGCCCCCCTCCTCGGCGGAAGGGGTCGCGGGAGCCTCCGCCTGGCTGTTCTCGGGAGAACCCTCGGCCTCGGGCTTGGGCGCCTGCTCAGACTTGCGGGGGCGTCCCCTCCGGCGCTTTGCGGGCTGGGCACCCTCTCCCTCCCCAGCCGAAGCGCTCGCCTCCGCCTCGGCCGCGCGGGCTGCCTCCATCTCTTCCTTGGTCCTGCGCCTGCGACGAGGCTTGGGGGCCTCCTCCGCCGGCTGGGCGGAGGCGGTCTCGGCGTCGGGTGAGACGTTGGCGGCGTCGTCGGTCATACGTTTTCTACCTCTCAGATTGTCCGTACCTGGAACTCTTCACATGAGAGCGCACGGGAACCCAATATTTCCCGGAAGAAGGTACGATTCAAACAAAAACTAATGATGTTTTCGACAACAGGTGTCGCACAAGAAATTATAGCACGCGCAGGGGACGTGTAAAGAAGTCGCCCCGGTCACGCTGCGACCGAGGCGACAAGAGGGTCTATTCGACGGAGCGAGGCTTCCTTCGGACGACGATGTCCTCGATGCGGGAGGCGATCTCACCGGCAAGCTGCGAACCGTCCTCGGTGAGGCTCACGCTCGTGGTGTGAGCCCCGGAGCCCGAGCGCTCACGGGTCACAAGACCCTGGTCAGCAAGCGCGGCAACTGACATCGAGACCGTCGGCTGCAGCAGGCCGAGCGCGTCAACAAGGCCCATGATCGTGGAGGCGTCCTCCTCGGAGCAATACAGGGCGAGAAGCACGAGCTCGCCCGCCTTGCAGAAATACGAGCCCATCGCATCGACGTACTTGAGGACGCGCTCGGGCGTGGTACGCGAGAGGGGCTTTCCGGTCGGGATCTGCCCGCAGGTCATACGCGCGAGGTCAAGTGCCCTCTCACGTCCAAACTCTGAGATGGAGCAGACGACGTTGCGACGATCCTCCGAGCCCTCGCTGCGCTCGATGAGGCCGAGCGACTCAAGGTGGTTGGTGCGATGGGTCATAGTGGGTCGCAGGGATCCCTGATACTCTGCGATGTCGGAGGTCCTCATCGCAACACCGGAGTTACCCAGATGGCTGATGATCGCAAACTCCTCAAACGTGAGCCTCTCGCTCGACTCAACCATCTGACGAACGATGTTGTATGCCCTGCGTACGGACATGTACTCCCTGAGGTCCAAGTTGAAGCCCCCGTCCATTTCTCGTGCCAGGGCAATTAGCCCAAAATGCCAAAAGACAAGCGTGCAGTATACATGATGTAATCGATACCAACCTGAAAAACGACGACGAAATATAAAAGGCGCACACGCCGTCGATTTGGGCCCCTACATGCTCTGCGGCGCGGAGACCCCGATGAGACCAAGAACAAGCGCGAGAACACGGCGGGCGGCATCGCAGGCGGCGAGGCGAGCCTTGGAAACCCCCTCGTCCAGAGGCCGGCCCTTGCCCGGAAGCACCTGGCAGGCGGCATAGAAGGAGTGGAACTCGCCAGCGAGCTCCTCGGCATAGTGCGTCAGGCGGAACGGGGCGCGGTCGCGCGCGCAGCTCTCAACAAGGCTGGGGAGCTCGCCGATCTTGCGAGCGAGCGCGGCCTCCGTGGGGTCGGTGAGCAACCCAAGGTCGTAGTCGTTGCCCACGGCACGGAGAGCGACCTCGTCCATGCCGAGCTCGGCGGCCTCCTCCACGGTGACGTCTGCGCCGCGACGCAGGATCGAGCAGATTCTGGCGTGCGCGTACTGCACGTAGTAGACGGGGTTCGTGTTGTCCTGGCGCTTCACGCGCTCGATGTCAAAGTCGATCATCTGGTTGGAGGACTTGGAGATGAGCGTGTAGCGGGTGGCGTCGGCCCCCACCTCGGCAAGGAGCTCGTCAAAGGTGACCATGGTACCCTTGCGCTTGGACATGCGCACGGGATTGCCGTCGCGCAGCAGGTTCACGAGCTGGCCGAGAAGGACCTCAAACTGCGTGGGATAGCCGAGCGCCTCGCAGGCGGACTGCACGCGCTGGATGTAGCCGTGGTGGTCGGCGCCCCAGATGTCGATCACGTGGTCCACGCGCTGGAACTTGTTCCAGTGGTAGGCGACGTCAGAGGCGAAGTAGGTGTACTCGCCGTTGGTCTTGATGAGAACGCGGTCCTTGTCGTCCCCAAAGGTCGTGGAGCGGAACCACAGGGCGCCGGCCTCGTCGTGATAGAGGTGGCCAAGCTTGTCGAGCGCGTCAAGCGCGCGATCGACGGCGGAGGTGCCGGACTCGTCCTTCACGTAGAGGCTGCGCTCGGAGAACCAGACGTCAAAGTCGCAGCGTGCCTCGTGGCAGGTCTCGCGGATGGAGTCGAGCATCCAGCGGTACCCGCGCTCGCGGAACTCCGCCACGCGCTCCCCCTCGGGGGCGTCCGCCCAGCGCTCGCCATCCTCGCGGACAAAGCGAGCGGCGATGTCAACGATGTAGTCGCCGCCATAGGCGTTGCCGCCGAGCGCCTCGTTGAAGGCGTCCGTGAGCGGGTGCTCGTCGGGGCGCTCGTCGTTCTCGTCGGCGACAAACGCCTCGCGGTCGGCGAGAAGCACCCCGCACGCTGCGTCAAGGTCACACCCGCGCTCCCCCATCACGCTCAGGAGCTGCAGGTAGCGCATGGAGACAGAGTTGCCGAAGACGTCCATCTGGGAGCCGTGGTCGTTGATGTAGTACTCGCGCTGGACGTCATACCCCGCATGCTCCATGACACGGCAGAGCGAGTCGCCGAGAGCCGCCCAGCGACCGTGGCCGATGTGCAGCGGGCCCACGGGATTCGCGGAGACAAACTCGACCTGGACCTTCTCGCCGTGTCCAAGGTCGGAGCGAGCAAAGTCCGCACCCTGCTCGCGAACCGTGCGGAAGACCTCGTTGGCCGAGGCCGTGGCGAGATAGAAGTTGATGAAGCCCGGACCCGCCACCTCAACGTGGTCGACCGAGGGGTCGGCTGCGAGGTGGGATACGATTGCGTCGGCAATCTGGCGCGGCGCGCGGCGGGCGAGCTTGGCGGAGCGCATGGCCACCGTCGAGCTCCAGTCACCATTCGAGGAGTCCGCCGGACGCTCGAAGCCAAGGTCCTCGACCTCGAACTCGGGCAGCTCACCTGCCTCCTGTGCGGCAGCGATGGCGGCACGGACGAGCTCGACGATCTTCTCGGGCATCTTCTCTCCCTCTCACGGCGCGGACGCCGAAACGATTTAGCTACAGCTGAACGAGTGTATCAGAGACGCAGCGGTCGCAGGCTCGGCTCACGCCGATGGCCTCCCGCTCTCCGCACGCTCCTCAAGTGCGAGGCGGCTTCTCAGCTCCGCCAGTCCGGGCTCAAGGCCCACCGGATAGGTCTGTGGGTTGAGGAAGCGAGCGACCGCCGGATCGAGCCTCATGAGCGCCTCGCGGCAGCGCTCGCGGGCGACCTCGATCCCCTCCTGCTCGCAGGCGCGCCTTCCGTGCTCGACGAGCTTCACGAGGAGCTCCTCCGGCTCGCCCGTGAGGCGATGACGAAGGTAGGGGTCGACGATGTCCGCCATCTCGCGGGCAACGCCGTCATGGGCCGCCTCGTCAACAACGAGCATGTCCGCCGTGGGGCGCCCCGCCTGGTCGTAGTAGCGGACCACGTGCTGAATGCCGGGGATGGTGCGCTTGTAGGACTGCTCGGAGAGCTTGATCACCGGGGTCCAGGGCTCCTCGGGGCCGCGGCGCACGGCCGAGAGCTTGTAGACGCCGCCGAGCGAGGGCTGCGGGTCGCAGGTGGCGAGCTTGGTGCCCACGCCAAAGGTGTCGATGGGAGCTCCCTGGGCAAAGAGCGACTGGATGGTGTACTCGTCAAGGTCGTTGGAGACGGAGATCTTCACGTAGGGCAGGCCGGCCTCGTCGAAGGCGGCACGGGCCTCCTTGGAGAGGCGGGCGAGGTCACCGGAGTCAAGGCGCACGGCGGAGAGCCGCTCGCCGGCGGCCTCCATCTCCTTTGCCACGGTGATGGCATTCTGGATGCCCTGGTGAACGTCGTAGGTGTCCAGCAGCAGCACGCAGTTCTTTGGGCTCGAGGCGGCAAAGGCGCGGAAGGCCTCGAGCTCGCTCGGGAACGCCATGACCCAGGAATGCGCGTGCGTGCCAAAGACCGGGATGCCGTAGATCTTGCCCGCGAGCACGTTTGACGTTGACGAAGCGCCGGCGATGTAGGAGGCGCGCGCCACGGCGAGACCACCGTCAGGGCCCTGGGCGCGACGCAGGCCAAAGTCGGAAACCGGGTGCCCCTCGGCGGCGCGCACGACGCGCGCGGTCTTGGTGGCAACGAGCGTCTGGAAGTTCACGAGGTTAAGCAGGGCCGTCTCGATGAGCTGGCAGTCGATGACGGGGCCTTCCACGCGCACCATGGGCTCTCGCCCAAAGACGACCTGCCCCTCGGGCACGGCGTGAATCGTGAGATCGAGGTGGTGGTTGCGAAGGTACTCGAGGAAGGCCGGCTTGAACATGGGGCCACCACCGGGGGCCTGGATGCTGGCCAGATACTCGATGTCGTCATCCTCAAAGACGAAGTTCTCCACGAGGTCCGCGAGCTGCCCCGTGCCGCAGCACACGGCGTAGCCGCCGTCGAAGGGACAGTCACGGAAGAAGGCGTTGAAGCACGCCTGCGCGTCAACGAGGCCCGCCTCCCAGAACCCCTGGGCCATCGTGAGCTCGTAGAGGTCTGTGTTGAGGCAGACGTCGGTGGGCTTGGTGCGATCGGTGAGAGACATGCGCCCTCCTATCCGAGTACGGTGATGGCGAGCCAGACGGCGGCAACAACCACGACGGCGAGAATGACGATCTTCTGGCCAAGGGGCATCTTGAGGTCGTCGTCGGGCTCCATGAGCGCCCGTCCCCGCTCGCGGGCCGCCGCCGCACGCCTGTCGGCCTCGGAGGCCTCCTGGGAGTGCGCCCTCTCGCGCCGCAGGCGCTCGAGCTCGGCTCGCTCCGCGGCGTCCTTCTCGGCGCGCTGCCTCTCTGCCTTCTCGGCACGCAGGCGCTCGAGCTCGGCACGCTCCTCGTCGGTGAGACCGGTGTTCTCTGCCATGACTCCTCCGTCTATTGGTTGCTTCTCATAGTTATAGCGTTTGCTCACGGTGTTTGCGACGTCGAGGGGCGAGCGAGCTCCGGGCCCTCCACGCCCGTGGCGTCAAACGCCGGGACGAAGCTCTCGGAGACGGTCCCGCCCTCCTGCCACCAGATGCGCTCGAAGCCAAGGTCGTCTGCGTGACAGAGCACGACCTCGTACTCCTCCTCGGAGATGCCGTGGGAGAGGTCCCCGCCGGCACGGCGGCAGACCTCGTTGGGGGTGTACTGGTTCATGATCGAGAGGTCGGCGTCGTTTCCCGCGATCTCCCAGACGCGGTCGAGAACGGCGCAGGAATCGTCAACGTGACCAGGGAGAACGAGGTGGCGCACGATGATGCCGCGCCGCATCGAGCCGTCCGGAGAGAGGAGCCGGCCTCCCCTTGTTCGCAGCGTCTCCGTCATGACCGCGAGCGACGCGGCGGCGACCCCGGGATAATCGGGCGCCGAGGAGAGCTCGCCGGCGAGCGAGGAGCTCGCGTACTTGAAGTCAGTGAGCCACACGTCCACCACGTCGGCGAGGGCGCGCACGACCCCGGGGCGCTCGTAGCCCGAGGTGTTGCAGACGATGGGCAGGTCAAGACCAGCAGAGCGCGCCATCGCAACGGCTTCGCGCACGTGCGGGGCAAAGTGCAGCGGCGTCACGAGGTTGATGTTGAGGGCGCCCTGCCCCTCAAGCTCGAGCATCATCTCCGCGAGGCGGGCGGTGCTCACCGGCAGGCCAAAGCCACCGCTTGAGATCTCGTGGTTCTGGCAGAAGACGCAGCGCAGGGGGCAGCCCGAGAAGAAGATGGCGCCCGACCCGGCCTCGCCAGAGATGGGCGGCTCCTCCCACAGGTGCAGGGCGCTTCTCGCCACGCGAAGCTCGGCGCTCATGCCGCAGGCGCCTCTAGAGCCGCTCGCACGGGGGACGCGACAGCGCCGGGGACAGAGCTCGCACGCATCGTACGCGGAGAGGGAGACGTCCGCGAGGCCCTCGATCAACGATGCTCACCTCTGTGGGCGCCGGCCTTGTCGTGCCTGGGCCTGTGGAGCTTCTCTGCCTCCTCGGCGAAGGCCTCGTCGGAGGGGCTCACGAGCTCGTCCTCCCCCGTCTGCGGATCGCGATGATGGAGCAGCACCGGCTCAAAGAGGTGGAGGTTCTGGGCAAAGATGAAGGAAGCACCGAGCAGGACGAAGAAGATCAGGATGCGCGGGAGGGTGTCCACGAGGGTCATCACCAGGGAGCCCGCGCAGAGAAGCGCCGTCCACGCGTACATGAGCAGGACGGCCTGGCGCTGGTCAAAGCCCTCGGCGAGCAGGCGATGGTGGATGTGCCCGCGGTCTGCGTGGCTGATGCCGGTGTGTCCGCGCAGGCGCCGGACGATTGCCGAGAAGGTGTCGATGATCGGCACCGCCGCGATGACCAGGGGGACGATGATCGTCGTGAGTCCCGCGAAGCGCGTAACGGAGAGCAGCGACACCACGCCGAGGGCGAAGCCGAGCGTGAGCGCACCGGAGTCGCCCATGAAAACCGAAGCGGGATGGAAGTTGTACCTGAGGAAGCCCAGCGATGCGCCCACCACCGCGACGGAAAGTGCCGCGGCGTCAAGACGACCGGCGAGCACGGAGAGCGTGAACATGGTCACCCCGGCGAGAGCAGAGATCCCGCCCGCAAGACCGTCAAGGCCGTCGATGAGGTTGATGATGTTCGTGTAGGCAACGAGGTAGACCACCGTGATGGGATAGGCGAGCCACCCGAGGTCTACAAAGCCCCCGGAGATGGGGTCGGATATGTCACCAATGAAGAGGCCGCCCGCAACCGCGATGACGGCCGCGAGAGTCTGACCGGCGAGCTTCTGGAGGGGCTTGAGAGAAAAGATGTCATCAAGCACGCCCGTGAGGAACACCGTCACAAAGGCAGCAACGAGAAACCAGTAGTTGACCTGGAGCTTGGGCGACGGCACGAGGACGACGGGCCACCCAAAATAGGTGGTGCCCACGTATTGGACGACAAAGGCCGCCACGATTCCCGCGAAGATGGCAACGCCCCCCATGCGCGGGATGGGCTTCTTGTTGATACGCCGGGCGTCTGGGTAGTCAACGGCGCCAACGCGAATGGCGAGGCTTCGGGCGAGCGGGGTGACGGCAAGCGAAACGAGAAGGGCGGCCCCAAACAGACAGATATAGGGTATCCAGTCTGAAACCATCGTGCCCCTCTTCCAAGCGATATCGGCATAACGCAACCATGATAGCGGAAAGGCGGGCGTGTCGAGACCCCTTGGGGCAACTCGG
This sequence comes from uncultured Atopobiaceae bacterium, assembly GCA_944321385.1. GTDB lineage: Bacteria > Actinomycetota > Coriobacteriia > Coriobacteriales > Atopobiaceae > Thermophilibacter. The sequence goes on along the minus strand of CALULC010000022.1, from coordinate 392 downwards.
GCAAAACGCGTCGAACAGACACGCTTCTTCTCACTTTTTACGAGAAGAACGCGCAAGTCAAGACTGGTTTCTCCGGACGGGTCACCTATAGTTGAGGTGTCGTTCCCCTGCGGGCAAACTGGGTGAACCGACAAGCGTTACTTGGGAGTCCGATATCTCGTGTTCAGTACGGAGATTCCCCGGTGCTGGGAAAACCGGAACGCGCGATGGGGACACCCACCTTTTGAGAGGTGGGTTCATTGACGCACCGCAGGGGACGACTTTTTCTTGTTGACAAGCCGCGCGCGAATCGCCAAAATAACCAACGCACCATTTCTGGGGACGTAGCTCAGCTGGGAGAGCGCTGCCTTCGCAAGGCAGAGGCCGGGGGTTCGAATCCCCTCGTCTCCACC
>CALULC010000021.1 GCA_944321385.1 uncultured Atopobiaceae bacterium | reverse complement strand
TCGCCGGCCGCCACGCTGAAGCTCACGTCGTCGAGCGCGCGCACGGCGGTGTCGCCGGTGCCGTAGGTCTTGGTGAGGTGGTCCACGCGAAGAATGTCCATGCTGCCTCCTTTGCCTGGTTACGATTCTATGGTGGGGGAGGCATCCTGCGCATGCGTGACGCGCAGGTGACGATTCCGTCAGGTTGCCAAGAATGGCGAGGAATCACCTGGATGAAAGTTCGCCACTAGACGGCAGATTTGAAGAAGACGATGTCGAAGCGTGCGCCTCCGTCGAGTGCGTTGCCGGCGCGGACCTGGCCACCCTGCGCGGTAACGAGGCTCTTTGCCAGCGCGAGGCCGATGCCCACGCCGCCGGGGTCGACCTCGGAGCCGCCAGCACCCTCGCCCTTCTCGCCGCCGCGGTAGAAGCGCTCGAAGACGTGGGGCAGGTCCTCGGCCGCGATGCCGGGGCCGGTGTCCTCCACGCGCAGGCGGAACGCGAGGGCGTCCTCGGTGCAGCTCACGCTCACGCGCCCGCCCGCGGGTGTGTGTTCGAGACAATTCTTGAGGATGTTCTCGAGCGCCTCTGCCGTCCAGGCGAGGTCGCCCTCAAAGCCGGCGTCGGGCTGGACGTTGCACGCGAGGGTGACGTCCGCGAGGTCGAACGTCACCGCCAGCGGGTCGGCGGCGCGCGCCACGAGCTCGGCGCCGCTCACGTGGGCGCGCATGAGGCGCACCACGCCCGCGTCGATCCGCGCGAGCTTGAGCAGGGAGGAGACGAGCCACTCCACGCGACCCTCCAGGCGCTCCATGGTGCGGAGCCGCTCGACCTCGTCCGGGTGCCCGCCGTCCCTGACGAGCGCCCCGCGCGTGAGCGACGTCATGAGCGAGAGGCTCGTGAGCGGGGTCTTGAGCTGGTGCGAGACGTCTGCCAGCGCATCTGCCAGCGCGTTCTTCTCGCGCTCGAGGTCCTCGTTGGCAAGGACGAGGCGGCTTTGCATCTTGTCCAGCTCTGAGGCGAGGACCGCCAGCTGGCCCTCGCGCATCCGCTCAAAGCTCACGTCGCGCGCGCCGTGGAGAACGGCGTCCACCTGCTCCGCCATGCGCGCGATGCGACGGTAGCGCAGGCGGGTCGACACGAGCAGCACGGCGAGAAGGGCCGCGGCGGTCGCGGCGACCACGGCCGCGGCGGGCGCCCCCGCAAGCGACCACGCCACGCCGGCGCCAATGGCGCCCACGACAACAAAGATGGCAGCGGTTCGCCTGACTTCGGCGTTTCTCAGCAGCATGCGCTTCTCGACCGCCTAGCCCTGGGCGCGGTAGCCCATGCCGCGGACGGTCACGATCAGGCGCGGCTCGGTCGGGTCGTCCTCGAGCTTGTCACGAAGGCGCTTGATGTAGACGGAGAGGGTGTTCTCCTCCACGTAGGCGCCGGCGTCATCCCAGAGGGCGTCGCGAATCATGTCGCGCGTGACGACGCGGCCGGCGTTCTTGGCAAAGAGCAGGAGCAGCCGGTACTCCAGAGCGGAGAGCGGCACTTCCTCGCCGTTCTTCTCGGCACGAGCACGGTCGAGGTCTATGGTCACGGGTCCGAGGTGCGCCACCGAGCGCTCCGGTCGGGCGCGGCGGATGGCTGCCTGCACGCGGGCAACGAGCTCACGCGGGCGGAAGGGCTTGGCGATGTAGTCGTCCGCGCCCAGGGTGAGGCCGGTCACGGTTGAGAGCTCGTCGTCTGCCGCGGTGAGGAAGATCACGGGCACCTGCGGCGTCACCTGCTTGATCGCGTTGCAGACAGCAAAGCCGCTGCCCTCGGCGAGCGTGAGGTCAACGAGTGCGAGCGCGATGTCGGCTCCGGGCGTGCAGGCCAGCTCAACTGCTCCGGTCTGCGTGGGGGAGGAGACGACGGCGTACCCCTCGTTTGCCAGGAGCTCGGAGAGCCCCTCCACGATCAGCGGGTCATCCTCGGCGAGCAATATGCGCAACATGTTCCTCCTCTCCTCGCTGTTTTGAGTATAGGGGCCAAGAAGGGTACGGTCCCGTGACGCTTCTGTCAGACTTTGAGGGAAACTATCGAGAGATGGCCGGAAAAGCGCATCGTCTGTATCTCATTGACTAATTCTCAGATACAGACGATGCGATTCCCGATAAAGTGGCTGGTTAGCGCGTTGCGCATATCGTCTGTATTTCAAGAATTGCCAATAAAACACAGACGATGTAAGACCGAGGCGCAGTTTACCAATGAGCTGCTGCGTCCGGCCTACTGGATGCCCGGGATGCTCGGGATGGTGGCAAAGCCGGCCTCGAGCTCCTCGTCGGTGGGCACGTGGTCGCTCATCTCGCCGCGGTTGTACTTGTCGTAGGCAACCATGTCGAAGTAGCCGGTGCCCGTGAGGCCAAAGAGGATGGTCTTGGCCTCGCCGGTCTCGCGGCACTTCTCTGCCTCGCGGATGGCCGCGAGGATGGCGTGCGAGCTCTCGGGAGCCGGAAGGATGGTCTCCAGCTTGGCGAACTTCTCGCCCGCCTCGAAGACGTCGGTCTGGCGCACGGCGATGGCCTCGAGGTAGCCGTCGTGCTTGAGCTTGGAGACGATCGGGCTCATGCCGTGGTAGCGCAGACCGCCCGCGTGGTCGGGGCTGGGGATGAAGCCGTTGCCGAGCGTGTACATCTTGCACAGCGGGCAGGTCTGGCCCGTGTCCGCGAAGTCGTAGGCGTAGCGACCGCGCGTGAGCGAGGGGCAGCTCGCGGGCTCCACTGCGATGAAGCGCGTGTCGGGGCGCTCGCCGCGCAGCTTGTCGCGCATGAAGGGGGCGATGAGGCCGCCGAGGTTGGAGCCGCCGCCCGCGCAGCCGATCACGATGTCCGGGTACTCGCCCAGCTCGCGCAGGGCCTCGTAGCTCTCGAGGCCGATCACGCTCTGGTGCAGCACCACCTGGTTGAGGACGCTGCCGAGCTGATAGCGGCCGCGGTTCTCGGGCACGTGGAGCGCGCGCTCCACGGCCTCGGAGATGGCGGTGCCGAGTGACCCGGAGGAGTCGGGGTGCGCGGCCAGGATCTTGCGCCCGGCCTCGGTGGTGGTGCTGGGGGAGGGCGTCACCGTGGCGCCAAAGGTCTCCATGATGTTGCGACGGAACGGCTTCTGCTCGTAGGAGCACTTAACCATGAAAACGTCAAGGTCAAGGCCATAGTGCGCCGCGGCCTCGGCGAGGGCGGTGCCCCACTGGCCGGCGCCCGTCTCGGTGGTGATGTTGGTGAGGCCCTGCGCGGCGGCGTAGTAGGCCTGGGCGAGCGCGGAGTTGAGCTTGTGCGAGCCGCTCGTGTTGTTGCCCTCGAACTTGTAGTAGATGTGCGCGGGCGTTCCGAGCGCGCGCTCGAGGTTGTACGCGCGGCACAGAGGGCTCGGGCGGTAGACCTTGTACATCTCGCGCACCGCCGCGGGGATCTCGAAATAGGCGGTATCGTCGTCGAGCTCCTGGTCGATGAGGGCGTCGGCAAAGACGGGCGCGAGGTCGGCGTGGGTGGCAACGGCGCCGTTTGGCAGGCGCATGGGCTCGGGCTTCTCGGGCATGTCGGCGCGCAGGTTGTACCAAGCGGTCGGGATCTGCTGCTCGCTCAGGTAGGTGCGGTACGGGCGGGTGACGCTCTCGGTGGTGCCGGCCATGGTGGTTCTCCTTTCGTTGGCCCGCTTCAAAACCAGGGTGTTCTCGCGCACAAGAAAAGGGCCCTCGGAACTGAATCCGAGGGCCCTGTATGTGTGCGTGAGTGGCCTCGTCAGTCCGAGAGGGGAGTCGTCCTTGTCCACCACCACGCGCGAGCGCCAGCGAGCTGCTGGGCGCCGAGAAGAACGATGTGCGCAAGGCGGGACATTGACGGCCTTCCTTTCGGAGACGATTGAGGGCAGGTTACCCAGACTTTGTTTCGTTTATGTTAACGGTTGAGGACGAGTTTGCTGCCGCCACGTCACGCGCGGGGCGCCGCAGCAGCGCGCGGGCGGCGCGCTCGTCCGGGTACGCGCTGGCGAGAAGGCCGTGGAATCGCTCGTTGTGACTGGGCTCCAAGAGGTGCGTGAGCTCGTGGGCAACCACATAGTCCAGGCACGTGGGCGGGTAGGCAGCGAGGCGAACGTTGATGCGGATGCGGCCGGTCCTGGGCGTGCAGGAGCCCCAGCGCGTGGACATGGCGCGCAGCTGCCAGCCGGTCGCCCGCGTTCCGAGCGCGGCCTCCATGCGCTCGAAGACCTCGGGGAGTCGAGCGGAGAGCTCGGCGCGATAGACGTCATCCGGGGAGGATCCCTCGGGGAGCGGGACGAGCCTGCCCCAGAGGGGGAGCAAGCCGTCGTTCGGTTTGTCCCCGGAGGCGAGTCTGGTCCGCCGCTCCATATGCTCGCGCAGCCAGGCCTCGTGCTCGTCCAGGAAGCGCTGCGCCTCCGCGAGGGTGACGCGTGCGGGGACGCTCAGGTGCGCGGTGCCGTTCGCGCGGACCCTCAGGTTGAGCCGGCGCACGCGCCGGTGCTCGACCTCCACGGGCAGCCCGTCCGGTCCGCCCGCAAACAGGATCTTGGTTGTGGCTCTTCTCGTCATGCGGGCATTGTAGCGCGGGCAGGCGGTCTTCGACCCGCTCAGCCGGCCAGGTGCTCCCAGCCGTCTAGCCAGAGGTCGGCCGCGCCCCTCAGCTCGTTGGCGGGCTGGCGCGGGTCCGTGCTCCTCACGGCAACCGTTGTCATGCCGGCGCGGGCGGCCGAGAGCGTTCCGGCGAGGATGTCCTCGAAGACCACGCACTCCTCGGGCGCGGCGCCCAGCCGTCGTGCGGCCTCGAGGTAGATGTCCGGGTGGTCCTTGCCGCGCGCCACCTCGCGCCCGCAGACCACCTCGTCAAAGAGCGCGTCCACGTCCACGTGGCGCATGGCGCCCAGGACGTGCGGGTCGTTGGTCGTGGCGAGGGCGCAGCGCACCCCGCGCGACCGCAGGTGCCGAATGTAGCCCTCGGCCCCCGGACGAAGTCGCACGTCGTTCTCGTAGAGCGCGGCGCCCAGGCGGTTCCACTCGTCCACGATGTCCGAGACCTCGTCACGCAGGCGATACCGCTCGACGCACCACTGCGCGCCCGCCGCAAAGCCGAGCGTCGCCAGCGTGGTGGAGGCGCTCGCGTCAAAGGGCAGCCCGCGCGTGGCAAAGAAGATCTCGTCCACCTTGCGCCAGATGGACCAGGTCTCCGCGAGCGTTCCGTCAAAGTCAAAGATCGCAGCCGAGAAGGACGGGGGCCAGAGGCTCGGCGCACGGCGGGGCGTCGTCATCGGTCGGGCTCGTCCTCGATCGAGCGGAGCACGCCGAAGAGCGCGTCGTCGCGAAGTATCGAGCAGAGCGACTGCAGCACGTCCCGCGCCACGCCAAAGCGCTCAGCGTCGACCGAGGCGCCCGCGGCCTCCATGAGGACGGTGCCCACCTCCTCGGTGGGGGCGAAGGGGATGCTCTCTGCCTCGAGCGCCGCCTCGACCTGGTCCTGCGTGAGCGCGGAGCCCGAGGCCTCGCCAACGCGCCCGAGCAGTGCCACGACGGCGAGACCTGCCACGAGGACGGGCGCGCCGAGTCGCGCACAGGCAAGCTGGTAGCAGGCCTGCGCGGCGAGGACGTGCCCCGACTGCCATTGGTACTGCGCCATGCGCAGGTAGGCGAGGCCGATCGTCTCGGGGTCGTGCGCGAGCGTGAGCAGTCGTCGCAGCTCGTTCTCCGCGCCGCGGACGTCCCCGGCGGCCTCGAGGCACTGGGAGAGGTGCAGACTCGCCTGCGTGGAGAGCGGGGCGAGCTCGCGGGCGAGCCGGGCGTGAGACAGCGCCTCGGCGGCGTCTCCCCGCGCGAGCGCGCAGGCGGAGACGATGAGGTGTCCCTCGAGAAGGGCGTCGGGAACGAGGCGACAGCGGGCGTCGGGCTCCGCCACCAGGCGGTTGTAGATCACGCGGTCCGCGTAGTTGCCGAACGCGCGGGCGGGAACGACCCCCTGGTCAGCGGCCTCCTTGGCGTGTGCCCCAAGCGTGTCGAGTGCCTCCCTGGCGCGCCTCTCGGCGTCCTCCGCGTCGTGCGAGAGAAACGCCTCGCGCGCTCGGGCGACCCCGCGCTCGAGCGGACTTCCCGCGACGAACGCCTCGACGATGGCGAGGGGGTCGTCCGCGAGCGTCCCCTCGATGAGCTCCTGCACGCAGCGCAGGGCCGCCTCGCGGACGTCGTCCGGGGCATCCTCGCCGGCAATCGAGAGCAGCGCCCGCACGTTCTGCTCCGTGGTGTCCCCGAGGCCGCGAACGAGCTCCGTGGTCGCGACCCTTCTCGCCGCCGCCTCGTCAATGCCGAGGTCGCGCAGGTCCTCGCATCCAAACTCATGGGCGAGCCCGGGGCCCAGCGCAGACTGCGAGAGCTCCACGGCGTCAAAGCGCCGTGCCGGGCAGAATCGCTCGTCATCGAGGGAGAAGCCCTGGCGCACGGGGAAGAGCGTGAGGTTTCGCTCGTCGATGGCAGCCCCCGCCGAGCGCATGACCCTCCAGGGGTCCACGGTACCGCGCAGGTCAATCCCCTCGAGCTGGGTGCGCGTGATGCATGCGGAGAGGTAGCACGCATGACCGGCCGAGCTGTCCTCCACGCCCGCCACATGGACCTCGTCGACGAAGGGTGCCACGAGCAGCGCGTACGCGGCGAGTAGAACGCCCACGCGCAGGTTGTACTCACTGGTGGAGCGGCGCCTCATCTCGGCCGTTGCCCCCACGACGGAGAGGCCGTCGACCCAGGTGGTCGCCCACCAGGCTCGCGGAGGTACGACATCGAACTCAATCGCCGCCCTGCCCGCTGCCTCGTTGACGCGAAAGCGCGCCGTGAGGCGGTAGGGGAGGCGCAGCTCCTCGATTCCATCGGATATGGCCCGACGCACCGCCCACTCGCCCCGGGCGGGACCCTCGCGGCGCTCGGCGAGAAGCGGCGCCTGGGCGACGATCGAACGGGCGCAGCGCCCCTCGTACCGGACGAGCTCCTCGAGGCTCGCGGCGTTGGCGTCTTCGAGCCCCTCGTCGGCGAGAAGGGCCGCGTTGAGTACCGCCTCCACGCGCAGGACCTTGACCTTGGAGAGCCAGGGAATCTCCGGCTCCTCAACGCGGAGGTAGAAGAGCCTCGAGCCCCTTGGCCTCACGACGCGAAGGGAGGGGAGGTAGACGCCGTCCTCCTCGAGCACGCCCGCCTCCTGGAGGCGCTCGGCAAGGTAGGTCTCAAAGGCGGAGGGTACGGGTTCGCCGCGGCTCGATGTCCTGGTGACGAGCTCGGCGTCCGCGGCGGCGGAGCGGTGCCGCACGTCGGAGACGAAGTCCCTCAGGATGCGCGCAGGGTCGTGCGAGCTCGAGAGATCGTGCGAGAGCTTCTCGAGGTCAAGCCGCGACGCACGGTGAGCGTCCATGGCTGCCTTGGCGGCCTCTTCCACCGGTGCCGTCTCGGGTTGGTCTGCGCCCACGAGGGCGGCAAACAGCCTTCCGAGCCTTCCGTGCTGCTCGTCTGTCTCCATGGGCACCTCCCTTGCGGCTCGGTGGGCGTGGCCGAAGCCCCTTCTTCTCCTTATTCCCCGAGGGCGCGCCTCGCCCCGTCGAGAATGGTCTCGCGGTGGTTGATGCGGCGGACGAAGAGGCCGCACGGGAGCTTGGGCTCGAACCACGTGGACTTGGGCGGCATGAGCTCGCCGGCATCGGCGACGGCCATGAGCTGGGAGACCGTCGTCGGGAAGAGTGAGAAGGCCACGCCCTTCTCGCCGGCCCTGCGCTCGAGCTCGCGCGTCCCCAGCATACCGCCCACAAACTCGATGCGGGGGTCCTCGCCGGGCCTCTCGATGCCAAGAACCGGGGCGAGCACGCGGTCCTGGAGCACTGAGGCGTCGAGCGAGGCGCGCGGGTCGTCGGGTGCGTGAGCGGAGAGCTCGAGCCTGCGCCACGCCCCATAGGCGTACATGCCAAAGACCCCGGGCCCCTCCGGCTCCACGGGGACGTCGAGGCGCGGGCCAACGAGGAACCCCTGGGCCTCGACGGCGGAGACGAGCTCGTCCTCGGCGAGGCCCGCGGCGTCTGTCACGACGCGGTTGTAGGGCATGACGGAGAGCTGGCTCGCGGGGAAGAGGGCACCGAGGAAATAGTTGTACGCCTCGGCCCCCGAGCTGTCGCCCCGCTCGCTCGTACGCATCTCGCGGCAGATGCGCTCGGCGGCAGCAACGCGATGATGGCCGTCCGCGATGTAGGCGCGGTCAACGTAACCGAGCATGAGGCGCAGGGACTCAACGGCCGCTGGGCGTGCCACGCGCCAGACCGTCTGCTGCACGCCGTCCCCGTCAACGAAGTCGTAGAGGGGCTCGGCTGTCTTTGCCGCCTCCACGAGTGCTCCGAGAACGGGGTTGTCTCGATAGGCGAGAAGCGCGGGTCCGGTCTGGCAGCTCGTGGCCGTGATGTGGCGGGCGCGGTCCTCCTCCTTGGCGGCGCGCGTGAGCTCATGGCGACGGATTATGCCGTTGGTGTAGTCATCGACTGCGAAGGCGCCGACGATACCCGTCCGCTCTCCCGCGCCCCAGCGCTGGCGCCAGAGATAGAAGCAGGGTGTCCCGTCACGAAGGAGCGTACCGTCGGCCGCGCGCGAGGCGAGAAGCTCGTGGGCCTTCTCGTAGACGTCGTCTGCACAGGGGTCGTGCTCCGGAGGGAACGCCGTCTCTGGCCGGTCCACGGCGAGGAAGGAGCGGGGGTGCTCCTTCACGTAGGAGCGCGCCCCCTCGCGGTCGAAGACGTCGTAAGGCGGCGCCACGAACTCGGGGGCGAGCTCTGGTCGAGGTCGATAACAGGTGATGGGCTCAACGCGCATGGGGTCTCCTCGGTCGTTTGCTGTTGCCCATGATACCCCAGCCGGAAGCGCGGGGCCGAGCCTCGACGCCGGGCGCGGGGCGGCCCCGCCGTGCTACCCTTGACAGGGACTTGCGGAAGAGGGGATGACATGACAGGCACGGCAGACACGGCGAGCAGAAGGCTCGTGCTCTTTGACTTTGACGGCACGCTGGCGGACACGGTTCCCGTGATCACGAGGACCGCGCGAAGGGTGCTCCTTGGCCACGGGCTCACGGACGAGACCCTCGGAGACCTCACCCGTCTCGTGGGGCCGCCCTTCCCCCAGGCGTACTCGCTCGTCTACGGCTTCTCCGCCGAGGAGGCGGCGCAGATCACCGAGGAGTACCGCGCCATCTACCGCTCGCTCGGCGCGGAGGCCTGGCCGCTCTTCGACGGCGTGCGCGAGCTTCTCGTGACGCTGCGCGCGGCGGGGAGGCTCACGGCCGTGGCGTCCTCCAAGCGGATGGAGCTCGTCCAGGTTGCCCTGGCGGACAACGGGGTGACGGACCTCTTTGACGTGCGCCTGGGCAAGGCGAGCGACGAGGTGTCGAGCAAGGCGGGTCTGATCGAGCGCGCCCTGCGCGAGCTTGGCGTATCGGCCGACGAGGCCGTCATGGTGGGGGACCGCCACCATGACGTCGAGGCCGCCGCCGAGGTGGGCGTGCCCTGCGTGGGCGTCACCTACGGCGGGGCGTCGCTGCCGGGGGAGCTCGAGCTCGCGGGTGCCTGCGCGGTCGTGGACACGGTTGATGAGCTGGCCCGCGTTCTTCTCGGCTAGCCGACGCTTTGGCTACGCCCGCCGAACGCGTTTCCGTTTTGATGCGGCTTCCGCCCGATTTGGGGTAGAACCTTACAATCATGTGGTGGGGCTTCTCGCCCCGGACGAAGATTGGAGCGGACATGGCAGACTTTGACCTGACCGACGGCCTTCGTAAGATGTTTCTCGCCGGGGTGGGCGCCGTTGCGACGGGTGCCGAGAAGACCCAGGAGGTCGTTGAGGAGTTCGTGAAGAAGGGCGAGCTCACGGTCGAGCAGGGCAAGACGCTCAACCAGGAGCTCACGCGCAAGGCCAAGGAGGCAGTCGAGAGCACCTCCGACAACGCGCTTCGTCTGCGCCTCTCTGCGATGACCGCCGAGCAGCGTGCTGCGTATGCCGAGAAGGTCGCCAAGATGTCCGCCGAGATCGACGCAGAGGCCGTGAAGGTGGACGTCGAGGAGACGGTCGAGGACGCGGACGCCGCCGAGTAGCCGAATTGGGTATTCGTGGCTGAGGAGAAGGAAGAGCAACGGACGGCTGCGGACGAGCCGACCGCCGAAGAGCCCGAGGAGATGCGCCCGTCGGAGGAGCGGCTCGCCCGCGCCGCGCGTACGGCGCAGGAGTTACTCGATGCTTGGTATGAGAGCGTGAGTCGCGAGCAGAGGTCTCACGATCACCAGACGATTGGTCTGTTTGGTGGTCGCAGCGAGGAGGAGAGAAATCTCACGCGGGGGTCGCGCCTTGCCCGCATCAAGGAAATGGTTGGCATCATCCGGCGCTACGACATCTTCCACGGCCTCACGCCCGAGAGCTTGCGTCGTATGCTCGAGGAGCTGGGACCCACCTTCGTGAAGGCGGGTCAGATTCTCTCTATGCGCTCGGAGATCCTGCCCGAGAGCTTCAGGCACGAGCTTGCGAAACTTCGCACGTCCGTAGAGCCCATGGATCGCGAGACCGTCCTCACCGCGCTGCGGGCGGAGTACGAGAAGCCCATCGAGGACATCTTCGATGCCATAGACGACCGCCCCCTGGGCTCGGCCTCCGTGGCGCAGGTGCACAAGGCGCGGCTCGTCACGGGTGAGCTCGTGGCCGTGAAGGTGCAGCGCCCGCACGTCCAGGAGATCATGGCGCAGGACATCTCGATCATGCGCTCACTCGCGCGCTATGCCGCCCGCTTCATGCCCGGCGAGCAGTTCGTCGACCTGCAGTCGGTCGTGGACGAGCTGTGGCAGTCCTTTCGCGAGGAGACGGACTTTCTCGTCGAGGCGAGGAGCCTCGAGGAGTTCAGGCGCAACAACGCGGAGTGCGTCTACATAGACTGCCCCAAGCCCTACCCCTCGCTCTGCACGCGTCACGTGGTCATCATGGACTACGTGGAGGGTATTCCCATCAACGACGTCTCCCGGCTTTCCGCCGAAGGCTATGACATCGCCGAGATTGGCATCAAGCTCGCGGACAACTACACCACGCAGATGCTCGACGACGGCTTCTTCCACGCCGACCCCCATCCGGGGAACCTCGTCGTGCGCGACGGGAAGATCGTCTACCTTGACCTCGGCATCATGGGGCGCCTCTCCAGCCATGACCGCACGGCCATGCGCGACATGGTGACGGCGGTCGCGCGCTGCGACTCCGCCGCCCTGGCCGACGGCCTCAAGCGCTTCTCGGTCTCGGACACCTCGGGCGTGGACCACGCCCACCTGCTCGCCGACCTCGATGCCATGATCGCCGACTACGGGCTCGCGGACCTCTCGGACCTTGACGTGGGTGCCTTCATGACGGCGCTCATCTCGATGGCGCAGAAGGACGGCATCGAGCTCCCGAGTTCCGTCACCATGCTCGCGCGCTCGCTCGTGACGCTCGAGGGCACCGTTCACAACCTGCTGCCGGACACCTCGATCGTGGAGATCATCCACGCGCACCTGGTTGCGCACCGCACGATCGACGGGATGATCAAGTCGGAGGGAAAGCGCCTCGCTCAGGAGAGCGTCTCCGCCACGCATGGCCTTCTCGGCGCTGCGAGCGAGGCGGGCCTTGCCATGCGCATGCTCACGCGCGGCCAGCTCCGGGTGAACCTTGACCTTGCCGGCACGGCCGACCCGCTCGAGGACCTCTCGCGCATCGCCAACCGCCTCACGATGAGCGTCATCGTGGCGGGACTGTTCATCGGGTCCTCGGTGGTCTACTACGCGCGCATCCAGCCGGTCATCTTTGGCATTCCCATCATCGGCTTCCTGGGCTATCTCGTGGCGTTCATCCTGGGCGTGTGGGTTGCGCAGGACATCATTAGGGAGAGCCGCAGGCGGCGCAGGCGATAGGCGGCGGGCGGCCTAGTACCCCATTGCCGCAAGTGTGGCGTCGTCGTTTCCAAAGTAGTGGCCGATCTCGTGGATCACGGTTCGGCGAATCTGGTCGATGAGCTCGTCGTTGTTGTCGTCGGCATCGTCTGTGCCCTCGCCAAAGCACCTCTCGTGCGGTCCCTTGAAGATGGTGATAACGTCCGGGAGCTCCCCGGTTCCGTAGAAGCTGTCGCGCTCGGTGAGAGGCGTCCCCTCGTAGAGGCCGAGGAGCTCATCGCCCTCGATGACGGAGTTCCAGTCCCCGGCGGATCCGCGCTGCTCGTCATCAGGCTCGTCGGCAACGGCAAAGAGCACGTTGTCGAGATCGGCCCAGAACTGGTCTGGTATGGAGTCGAGCGTCTCCTCGACGATGCCCTCGAACTTCTCGTTGGTCATGGGGCCTCCCTCCGGCTTTGCAGAGAACTTTACGCCAGGCGTCAGCTGAGGTCGAGTCATGTGTCCGCTTCGTGTGGGCGGAGCGCACCTTGGGTGAAGACATTAGATTTCCGTGGTTTGGGCAGAAGAGAAGTAGTAACCGGTTCGGGCGGTCCGAGCCGTCACAGGAAGGAAGCCCCATGGAGAGATACCGTTCCGACTTTGATCACGTCGGGGACTTTGTTGAGCGCTGGAACGCGGGCCTGCGCAAGGCGCGCGCGTGGACCATCGGGATCGGAGTGCTGCTCGTGATCGCAGGGCTCGCGACGGCGATGGCTCCGTACAGCATATTTGCGCTCATCCAGAGCTTGGCCGCAGCTGCCCTGATCGTGGGCGGAGTCGCCGAGGTGTTCTCGTACGCGCGCACCCCCGAGCTCTTCCGCAGCCCCACGATGCTCGTGCTGGGCGTGCTGAACGCCCTTCTCGGCGTGCTGCTCCTTGTTCTGCCGGCGTATCTGACCGTGGGTACGGTCGTGTTCCTCCTTGCCTTCATGTTCATCATCTCCGGCGCGGAGCGCGTCACCTTTGCGCGGCGCATGCGCTACTTCGACCTGCCCGACACGGGTCTCACCACGGTCACGGGCGTCCTGAACATCGTCTTTGGCGTCGTGTTTCTGCTGATGCCAGCGATGACCGGCGTTGTCTTTGCCTATGTGATCGCCATCTATCTCGTTGTCTGCGGTGCAAGCCTGCTTGCCGAGGCGATCTCCATGAGGCCGATCGAGCGCTGATGCAGGATTGCCGGCGTTTCTCGCCCGGCTGTCGAAATCCGCCCCCACCCCGCGCCGTCCCTTCTCGGGACGGCGTTTTGCGTCCGCAAAATGGCGCTTCTCGGGAAACGCTGAGTTTTGCGTCCGGGATTCGGCGCTTCTCGGCGTCTGGCGAGAAGGGCGGCCGGGGCGGTGCCTCGGAAATGCGCGTATTCGGCGGCAGCGCCGAGGAATCCGAGCGTCTCGGCGCCTCGCCGCGCCCCCGGCGGCACGGCTCAGACGCCGAGATGCCGAGAAGCCCGTCTTCTCGGACAGGAATCGGGCCGATTGCCGAGAAGGGCCGAATCCCGGAACCGTGGCAGTTGGCGTCCGGGTAATGGCGCTACTCGGGAAACGCTGAGTTTTGCGTCAGGGATTCGGCGCTTCTCGGCGTCTGGCGAGAAGGGCGGCCGGTGCCGAGTCTCGGAACCGCGCGAGTTCGGCGGCAGCGTCCGGGAATCCGCCCCGCTCGGCGCCTCGCGGCTCGCCAGGCGTCCCGGCCCCGGACCCGCGCCGCCGAGAAGCCCGCCTTCCGGGACAGGAATCCGGCCGATTGCCGACTACCGCCGAATCCCGGAGCCCACTCGAACGGTGCTGTGGCTCGCTACTCCAGTCCATAGACCTCAACGGGAACCACGTCCACGACCGGCTCGTCGAGCGCGGGGTAGACCTCCCCTATGCTCAGACTCGTCCCGCCGCCGCGCCAGGTGATGCCGTCCATCTGCTCGAGCTCGAGGTAAAGGGCAAATCTCAGCCTCCGCCGTCGTGCCCTCTCGTTTCTCGTTAGGTGCAGACGGGGCAGCCCGAGGTCGGCTCGCGCACGTTCGACAACATCGTCCATGTAATCAAGGTCGTCGTAGAGCGCCTTCGTGAGCACGTAGTTCTTGAAGCCTATAGCAAGTAGCTCGTTCTGGCGCCGGATGTCATGCTCAACGCTCCTTGCGAGTTCGTGGACCCTTCCGTTGTAGTCGAACGAGACCCCAGAGTAGGGCGCAGACGCCTCGCGCGCACCGAGAAGGACGTCGGGCTTGCGGACTCCAACGTCGAGGCCGCTACCGAGGCGCGCTACTTTGACGGGCTCGTTCATCGCGAGCACGTTGAGGTGATAGCCGCCGAGCGCCGGCTTGAGCCCGAGGCGCATGGAGAGCTTTGTCTCGTAGGGCGACGCCGATCCCTCGCAGGCAAGCGAGAGGGCGCGTCTGACGAGGCCCGTTCCCCGTGCCGGCCCAAGCGCGTCGAGATGCGCGAGGATGCGCTCCTTAGTGGTGAGCGGCGTCTCGCGGGCGAGCATGCCATCCTCGTGGCTTGGACAGATGGCATAGGTCCCGAGCATCTCGCCAAGCAGGAACACGAGCTCGAGAAGGCTCAGAATGGGGGCCATCTGCACGACGAGGTGCTCGGGGGAGACGCAGCGGATCCCCTTGGCGACGACGATCGTCGAGTCGTGGGGGAGGGGAACCTCGGTGACGTGAGCGGTGACCAGGCCCCTGGGGCCGCGCCTGTTCTTGTTGGACAAGGTCACGTGAAGGGGGAGCGTGAGCCCGGGGAAGCGCTGCGCGATCGACTTCACGTCCTCGCTGGTAGGGGGTAGCGCAGGCGGTTCCGCCCCGGTGCGGGCGAACCTCGCGAGGCGACGCAGCGGGGCATGGCTCCTGAGCAGCTCGAGCGCCGTGGTATGTGAGAGCAGGGTATCCATGGGACTAGGCTAGGGTCAGACGCCGCTGATGGCGACAAGGTTCTCAATTGGGCCGTCGCCAACCTGACCGTATTTCTCGCCCACCTGACAAGCCAACGATTATGCCTGCCCAGAGACGCACGAGATACAACTACCTATATAACAGCCAAAATCAATACCCGCCACTCACCGCCAAACACCCTCCACCCGCCGAAGACCGCCCCACCCAAACGTTTTATCGGTAACAGCCCCGGCACAGAGACGCCCGCCCCGGCGTTCCGGAGAGAAGTTTCGCGCAGCGCACTTCTCGGAGGAACGCCGGGGCGGGCTCCCCGGCTATGTGACGACGGCTACTCGAGCTCGAAGGCCCCCGTGTAGAGCTGGTAGTACGTGCCCCTCTTGGCGATGAGCTCGTCATGCGTGCCACGCTCGATGATGCGGCCGTGGTCGAGCACGATGATGACGTCCGAATTGCGCACGGTCGAGAGCCGGTGCGCGATCACGAACGTGGTGCGCCCGGTCATGAGCGCGTCCATGCCTCGCTGGACGATGGCTTCGGTGCGCGTGTCGATGGATGACGTTGCCTCGTCGAGCACCATGACCGGCGGGTCGGCCACCGCGGCGCGCGCGATGGAGAGCAGCTGCCGCTGGCCCTGAGAGAGCGCGGCGCCGTTGTCCGTGAGCATGGTGTCATAGCCCTCGGGGAGGCGGCGCACGAAGTCGTCCGCGCCGGCCAGGCGGGCGGCGGCGATGCACTCCTCGTCGGTTGCGTCGAGGCGCCCGTAGCGGATGTTGTCCATGACGGTGCCGGTGAACAGGTTCACGTCCTGCAAGACGACGCCCAGAGAGCGCCTTAGGTCCGGCTTCTTGATCTTGTTGATGTTGATGCCGTCGTAGCGAATCTTGCCGTCCTCGATGTCGTAGAAGCGGTTCAGCAGGTTGGTGATCGTGGTCTTGCCCGCGCCCGTGGCGCCGACGAAGGCCACCTTCTGACCGGGCTTTGCGTAGAGCGAGACGTCATGGAGCACCGTGTGGCCGGGCTCGTAGGCAAAGTCCACGCCAAGGAGGCGGACGTCTCCGGCGAGCGGGGTGTAGGTCACGCTGCCATCCGCCTGGTGCGGGTGGCGCCATGCCCACTGGCCGGCCCAGTCGTGGTCGCGGCGCTCGCACTCGGTGACCCTGCCGTCGCGGTCGATCTTGCAGGCCACGAGCTCCACGTAGCCCTCGTCCTCCTCCACGGGCTCGTCGAGCAGCTCGAAGATGCGCTCGGCGCCGGCCAGGCCCATGACGACGGAGTTCACCTGGTTGGAGATCTGGCCGATCTGGTTGGCGAACTGCTTGGTCATGTTGAGGAAGGGCACCGCCACGGCAATGGTGAGCGGCAGCCCCGAGATGGACGGGTTGGGCACGCCCAGCACCAGGAAGATGCCGCTTGCCACGGCCACCACAACGTAGAGTAGGTTGCCCATGTTCATGAGGATCGGCATGAGCGTGTTGGCATAGGAGTTGGCCGCGCGCGCCGCCGCCTCGAGCTCGTCGTTCAGCTTGTCGAAGGCGGCCTCGGTCTGACGCTCGTGGCAGAAGACCTTCACGACCTTCTCGCCGTTCATGACCTCCTCGACGTGACCCTCCACGGTTGCCACCGCGCGCTGCGTGCGCAGGAAGTTCTTCGCGGAGCGGCCGGCGAGAGTCTTGGCGAGAAGCGCCATGATCACGGCACCTCCCACCACGACGAGCGTGAGGGGCAGGCTGTAGTAGATCATGATGCAGGTCACGGAGATCAGCATGAGCATCGTGAGGAAGAGCTGCGGAAGCGACTGTGCGATCATCTGGCGCAGCGCGTCCACGTCGTTGGTGTAGTAGCTCATGATGTCGCCGTGCGGATGCGTGTCGAAGTAGCGAATCGGCAGGTCCTGCATGTGGTCGAACATGAGGCAGCGGAACTTCTTGAGCGCACCCTGCGTGAGGATCGCCATGAGCTGCTGCCACACGGCGTTGCAGATCAGGCTCAGGAAGTACATCACGGCGAGAATCGCGGCGTTGGTGAAGACCTGAGGCTGCGCGGTTGCCCAGTCGCCGCTCTCCCAGAACTCGCCGACGACGGTGAGGCAGCGCTCCATGAAGATGTTGGGCGTTGCCTGGACGATGCACTGCACGAGGATGCAGACGAGGACGGTCGGCAGCATCACGGGGTAGAACTTGCGCAGCATCTTGATGACGCGCAGCGCCGTGCGCCCGATCGACTTGGGGGCGCGGCCGCGCGCGGTTGCGGGCTTATCGGCCATTCTCGCTCACCTCCAGCTCGTCGAGGTTCTTCTCGTCATGGCTCTGCTTGTTCTGCGAGAGGTAGACCTCGCGGTAGATCGCGTTGCGGCGCAGCAGCTCCTCGTGGGTGCCCACGTCGTTGATGCGCCCCGAGTCCATGACCACGATGCGGTCCGCGTCCTCCACGCTCGAGGTGCGCTGGGCGATGATGATCTTGGTGGTCTTTGGCAGGTAGCTCTTGAAGCCCTCGCGGATGAGCTTGTCCGTTTTGGTGTCGACGGCACTCGTGGAGTCGTCCAGGATGAGGATCTTTGGGCTCTTGAGCAGGGCGCGTGCGATGCACAGGCGCTGCTTCTGGCCGCCGGAGACGTTGGTGCCGCCCTGCTCGATGTGCGTGTCGTACTTGTCGGGGAAGGTCTGGACAAACTCGTCCGCCTGGGCGAGCTTGGCCGCCTCGACGATCTCCTCGTCCGTGGCGTCCTGCTTGCCCCAGCGCAGGTTCTCCTTGATCGTGCCCGAGAAGAGCACGTTCTTCTGCAGCACCATGGCCACGGCGTTGCGAAGCGTGTCGAGGTCGTAGTCGCGCACGTCGACGCCGCCCACTCGCACGGTGCCCTCGGTGACGTCGTAGAGGCGCGGGATGAGCTGGACGAGGGTGGACTTTGCCGAGCCCGTGGAGCCGATCACGCCGATGACCTCGCCGCTCTTGATGTGCAGGTCGACCTCGCGCAGGGCCTCGTGGTTCTTGTCGCCCTTGTAGGAGAAGCCAACGTGGTCGAAGTCGATCGAGCCGTCCGCCACCTCCATGACGGGGTTCTCGGGCTGCTCGATCGTGGTCTTGGCGTCGAGCACCTCAAAGATGCGTCGCGCGTTCTCCTCGGACATGACGACCATGGCAAAGATCATCGAGAGCATCATGAGGCTCATGAGCATCATGAAGCCGTAGGTGATGAGCGACGAGAACTGGCCCACGTCCAAGAGCTCGCCGCGCGTGGAGACGATGGCGTAGGAGCCCACGTAGATCACGAACACCATGACGGTGTAGACGCAGAAGTTCATGATCGGGGCGTTGAGGGCGAGGATGCGCTCGGCGTGCGTGAAGTCGCGCTGGACCTCGCTCGCGGCGGCGTCGTACTTCTTCTTCTCGTAGTCCTCGCGGACGTAGGACTTGACCACGCGGATGCCGGAGAGGTTCTCCTCCGCGCGCTCGTTCAGGGCGTCGTACTTGCGGAAGATGCGGCGGAAGATCGGCGTGACCTTGCGGATCACGGCAAAGAGCGCCACGGCGAGCACCGGGATGATCACCACAAAGACCACGGCCAGCCAGCCCGCCATCGTGTAGGCGGCGATGAAGGCGAGGATGAGCATGAACGGCGAGCGGATGGCGGTGCGGATGAGCATCATGTAGGCCATCTGCACGTTCATGACGTCCGTGGTGAGGCGCGTCACGAGTGATGAGCTGGAGAAGCGGTCGATCACCGCGAAGGAGAAGGTCTGGATGTTGTAGAACATGTCCTTGCGCAGGTTCTTGGCAAATCCGACGGACGCCTTCGCGCAGGTGAGGCCAGCCGCTGCGCCAAAGGCGAGCGAGATGAGCGCCATGAGGGCGAGAAGCCCTCCGGTGGAGAGGATCTCCGAGAGGTCCGCGCCGGCCTTGATCGCGTCGATGAGGTCGGCGGTGAGCAGCGGGATCAGCACCTCAAAGACGACCTCGCCCAGGACCAGCAGGGGAGTGGCGATGGCGGCACCCTTGTACTGGCGGATGCTTCCCATGAGCCGGCGCATGATCTGGGGGTAGGTCATGTGGGCGGCGGTCTTCTCAAACTGCTGCTCGGCGGTTAGCTCCTGTTGCATGCCGCCTCCTCTCGCTTCTCTGCCTCGATCTCCTCCCAGCGCTCGGCCACGCGGTCGAGCGTGTCGAGAAGGACCTCCCTCTCGCTGCTCGTCAGGCAGTCGAAGGCGATGCGCTCGAACTCGCGCCGGCTCTCGATGAAGGCGCGGGCGCGGCGGGTGCCCTCGTCGGTGAGGGTGAGGGTGAGCTGGCGGCGGTCGGTCTCGGAGCGCTCGCGCGAGATCAGCCCCTCGGCCTCGAGCTTTGCCACGACCTCGGAGAGCGAGGCGGACGTGATGCACGACGCCTCCTGGAGGTCTCGCTGGGTCATGCGCCCGTCATGGGCGAGCAGCTCCACGAGGATGTGCTGCTTGCCGTTGCGCCCGCCCCAGTGCGTGTGAAGGAAGTAGCCAAAGTACCCAAACCTGCGAAGAATCTGCAGTTCGGTCCCCGGCTGTGAGTCATGCTCGCACACGGTTCTCCCTTTCTCGGTAGACGATACGCCACAACTCTGCGACCGCCCGAAGGAGATGTCAAGGTACCTTCCGATATTTCCATGGTGCCTAGCAACCTGTCGTCGACGGCTGTCTCGAATGCTCGGGGCGTTGGTTGAGGGGCGGCGGGAACGGAGTCTGGGGGAGGCGTTGAAGCGGCGGCAGCTTGTGTCGAGCGGTGTCCAAGATCTGGCGCTTCTCGACATAACCGGATTTTGGCGTCTTGGAAATCGCAGTTCTCGCTAGGGAATGAAGAGCTGGCGCGCGTTGATACGCGATGATCGGCCGAATACGACCTGTTTTCAGACGGATTTGCCGAGAAGTACGATTTCTCCAGTGTCTAATGAGGATGCGGCCGCTCCCCGTGCCGACAAGGGCACAATCCAAGACGCGAAAAACGCAATTTGCCGAGAACCGCATATTTCAAGACTCGGGGAGCGCCCACGGACGAAGTCCGAGCCAACTCCCTCGGTAACAGCCCCGGCACAGAGACGCCCGCCCCGGCGTTCCGGAGAGAAGTTTTGCGGAGCGCACTTCTCGGAGGAACGCCGGGGCGGGCTTCCCGGATATGTGACGACGGCTACTCGAGCTCGAACGCGCCCGTGTAGAGCTGGTAGTACGTGCCCCTCTTGGCGATCAGCTCGTCGTGCGTGCCGCGCTCGATGATGCGGCCGTGGTCGAGCACGATGATCGCGTCGGAGTTGCGGACCGTGCTCAGACGGTGCGCGATGACGAACGTGGTGCGCCCGGTCATGAGCGCGTCCATGCCGCGCTGGACGATGGCCTCGGTGTGCGTGTCGATCGAGGACGTGGCCTCGTCGAGGATCATGACGGGCGGGTCCGCCACGGCGCAGCGGGCGATGGAGAGCAGCTGGCGCTGGCCCTGGGACAGGTTGGAGCCGTTGTCCGTGAGCATGGTGTTGTAGCCCTCGGGCAGACGCTTGATGAAGCCGTCGGCGCCCACGAGGCGGGCCGCAGCCATGCACTCGTCATCCGTGGCGTCGAGACGGCCAAAGCGGATGTTGTCCATGACGGTTCCGGTGAACAGGTTCACGTCCTGGAGCACCACGCCGAGGGAGCGGCGCAGGTCCGGCTTCTTGATCTTGTTGATGTTGATGCCGTCGTAGCGGATCTTGCCGTCCTCGATGTCGTAGAAGCGGTTGATGAGGTTGGTGATCGTGGTCTTGCCCGCGCCCGTGGCGCCCACGAAGGCGATCTTCTGACCGGGCTTGGCCCAGACGCTCACGTCGTGCAGGACGGTGTGACCGGGGCGGTAGGCAAAGTCGACGTCGAAGAGGCGGACGTCGCCGGCGAGCGGGGTGTAGGTCAGGCTGCCGTCGCCGTGCGGGTGGCGCCAGGCCCACTGGCCCGCCCAGTCGTGGTCGCGGCGCTCGCACTCGGTGACCTTGCCGTCGCGGTCGATCTTGCAGGCCACGAGCTCCACGTAGCCCTCGTCGTGCTCGGCGGGCTCGTCCATCATCTCGAAGAGACGCTCGGCGCCTGCGAGGCCCATCACGACGGAGTTGATCTGCTGGGAGATCTGGCCGATCTGACCGGCAAACTGCTTGGTCATGTTGAGGAAGGGCACCGTCACGGCGATCGAGAAGGGGAGGCCCGAGATGGAGAGGTTGGGGACGCCCGTCTCGATGAAGACGCCTCCCATGAGCGCCACGATGACATAGAGCAGGTTGCCGAGGTTCATGAGGATCGGGCCGAGCGTGTTGGTATACATGTTGGCGGCTCGGCTCGCCTCGAAGAGGCGGCGGTTGCGCACGTCAAAGTCCTCCTGCGCGGCGTCCTCGTGGCAGAAGACCTTGACCACGCGCTGGCCGTTCATGACCTCCTCGACATGGCCCTCGACGATGCCGATCTCCCGCTGCTGCGCCACGAAGTTGCGCGCGGAGCGCGACCCCAGCACCTTGGTCATGTACGCCATGAAGAGCACGCCGGCCACGATGACCACGGCCATCCACACGCTGTAGAAGATCATGACCGAGAAGACCGAGACGAGCGTGACCATGGTGAGCGTGATGTTGGGCAGCGACTGGCCGATCATCTGGCGCAGGGCGTCGATGTCGTTGGTGTAGTGGCTCATGATGTCGCCGCGCTGGTGCTGGTCAAAGTAGCTGATCGGCAGGTCCTGCATGTGGCCAAAGAGCTTCTCGCGGAACTTCTCGAGCGAGCCCTGCGTGATGATGGCCATCGCGCGGGTCCAGGTGAAGTTGAGGGCGAGCGAGACCACGTAGATGCCCACGAGTGTGAGCACGAGCGAGGTGATGCTTCCGGCAACGGCGCCCCAGTCGCCGCTCTCCCAGGTGGCGGTCACGATTTCCAGCGTGCGCTGCATGAAGGTGGCGGGAAGGGCCGAGAGCACGGCCGAGACCACGATGCAGAGAATGACGAGCGGCAGCATCTTGGGATAGAACGAGAAGAGCATCTTGATGAGGCGCCCGAGCGTCTTGCCGCGTCCGCCGCGCTTCTGTGGGCGGGGGACCTGGCGGCCGGCGACGTTCTGGCGCTCCGGCTCGTGCTCGGGCTCGGTGGGCTGGTTGGAGCCGGTCACGTTCTTGAGGATGTTCTCGGCGGAGTTGTTGTTAGCGGCCATTCGCCTCACCTCCCTTCGCGGGGCTCGCGGGCGCTGCGATCGCGTCCTTCTCGTCGGAGTCGCCCTTCTCGGCCTCCTGGCTCGTGCGGTTCTGAGCGAGGTAGGTGTCGCGATAGAACGGGCAGCTCTCCATCAGCTCCTCGTGCGTTCCGAGGCCGGCGATGTGGCCGTTGTCAAGCACGAGGATGCGGTCGGCGTCCTGCACGCTCGAGGTGCGCTGGGCGATGATGATCTTGGTGGCGTCGGGCAGGTAGGTCCTGAGGCCCTCGCGGATGAGGGCGTCGGTCTTGGTGTCAACGGCGGAGGTGGAGTCGTCCAGAATCAGGACCTTGGGACGCTTGAGGAGTGCTCGCGCGATGCACAGGCGCTGCTTCTGGCCGCCGGAGACGTTGGTGCCGCCCTGCTCGATGTAGTAGTCGTACTGCTTGGGCAGCTGCTGGATGAACTCGTCGGCCTGGGCGAGCTTGCAGACCTCCACGAGCTCGTCGTAGGTGGCGTCAGGGTTGCCCCAGCGCAGGTTCTCCTTGATGGTGCCGGAGAAGAGCACGTTCTTCTGCAGGACCACGGCCACGTTGTTGCGCAGGAACTCGAGGTCGTAGTCGCGCACGTCAACGCCGCCCACCTTGACGGAACCCTCCGTGACGTCGTAGAGGCGGCTGATGAGGTTGACGAGCGATGTCTTGGCAGAGCCCGTGCCGCCCATGATGCCGATCGTCTCGCCGCTCTTGATGTGGAGGTCGATCTCTGCGAGGGCGCGGTGCTCGGCCTTCTCGGAGTACTTGAAGGTCACGTTGTCAAAGTCGATCGAGCCGTCCACCATCTCCGTCTCGGGGTGCGCGGGGTTCTTGATCGTGGGCTCGGTCGTGAGGACCTCGCAGATGCGCTCGGCGCTCTCCTGGGCCATCGTGATCATGGCAAAGACCATCGAGACCATCATGAGCGCCATGAGGATCATGAAGCCGTAGGTGGTGAGCGCCGAGAGCTGGCCCACGTTGAGCAGCGTTCCCTGGCTGGAGATGATGAGGTAGCTGCCAAACTGCAGCACCACGGCAAAGACCGTGTACACGGCGAGGTTCATCATCGGCGTGTTGAGCGCGAGGATCTTCTCGGC
>CALULC010000020.1 GCA_944321385.1 uncultured Atopobiaceae bacterium | reverse complement strand
TCGATGGCGCCCATCGAGGTCACGGCCTCGATGCGGCGGGCGTTGGAGCCCACGGAGCCCTCGGAGACGATCTTGAAGAGGCCGAGGTCGGCGGTGTTGCGCGCGTGCGTGCCGCCGCAGAGCTCGCGCGAGAAGGGCGTGTCGGACTCGCCGGTGGAGACGACGCGCACGACGTCGCCGTACTTCTCGCCAAAGAGCGCGACGGCGCCGGAGGCCTTGGCCTCCTCGATGCCCATGACGCGGGTCACGATGGGCTCGGCGGCAAAGATCTGGGCGTTGACCATGCCCTCGATGCGGGCGAGCTCGTCGGCCGTCACGGCCTCGAAGTGGGTGAAGTCAAAGCGCAGGCGATCGGGGGCCACGAGCGAGCCGGCCTGGGAGACGTGGTCGCCCAGCACGCGCTTGAGCGCGGCGTCGAGCAGGTGCGTGGCGGTGTGGTTGCGGCGGATGAGCTCGCGGCGGCCGGCGTCGATCGTGGCCGTCACCTCGTCGCCCACGGCAAGGGCACCCTCCTCCACAACGGCAACGTGCGCATAGAGGCCGCCCTTGACCTTGGTGTCGCTCACGCGCAGGACGGCATCGGAGGCGGAGATGGTGCCGGTGTCGCCCACCTGGCCGCCCATCTCGGCATAGAACGGGGTGACGTCGAGAACGACCTCGACCTCCATGCCCTTCTCGGCGCGCTCGACCTCGGCGCCGTCGGCGACGATGGCCTGGACGTGCGCGGTGGCCTCATCCTCGTCGTAGCCGCAGAACTCGGTGTCTGCCAGGCGGTCGGAGAGCGAGGTCCACACGTCGTTGAACGTGCCCCAGGCGTCGCGGTTGGCACTCGCGCGGGCGCGCTCGCGCTGCTCGGTCATGCAGGCGTCAAAGGCGTCCATGTCCACGTCGCGACCGGCGGCCTCGCAGATCTCGCGCGTGAGGTCAATGGGGAAGCCATAGGTGTCGTGCAGCTTGAAGGCCACGTCACCGGGGAGCGTCGCGCCCTCGTCGAGCTTGTCGAGCTCGACGGCGAGCAGCTCCTCGCCGGCATCGAGCGTGGCGCCGAAGCGCTCCTCCTCGGCAGCGACGATGCCGTCGATGAGCGAGCGGCTCTCCACGATAGCCGGGTAGTTCTGACCCATGAGCTCGCAGATCTTCTCGACGTAGGCGCCCAGGAACGCACCCTCGATGCCCATGAGACGACCGTGGTAGACGGCGCGACGGAGCAGGCGGCGCAGGACGTAGCCGCGGCCCTCGTTGCCCGGCAGGATGCCGTCGCCGATCATGAACGTGACGGCGCGGGCGTGATCGGCCACGATGCGGAGGCTGCGGTCGCGGACGGCGTCGGTGCCGTAGGCGTGGCCAGAGAGGCGCTCACCCACGCCGATAAGGCCCTGCAGCAGGTCGCCGTCGTAGTTGGTGCCCTTGTGCTGCATGATGGCGGCGATGCGCTCGAGGCCCATGCCGGTGTCGATGTTGCGGTGCGGCAGCTCCGGCATGGAGCCGTCCTCCTGGCGGTCGTACTGCGTGAAGACGAGGTTCCAGAACTCGAGGAAGCGGTCGCAGTCGTCGCAGCCGGGGCCGCAGTGCTCGCCGCCGCAGCCAAACTCCTCGCCCTGGTCGAAGTAGATCTCCGAGCAGGGGCCGCAGGGACCGGTGGGGCCGGCGGCCCAGAAGTTGTCCTTCTCGCCGAGGCGGGAGATGTGGTCATAGGGGACGCCCTGCTCGTGCCAGAGCTCGATGGCCTCGTCGTCGTTCTCAAAGACGGTCATGTAGAGGCGCTCGGCCGGCAGGCCAAGGTGATCGGGGCTGGTGATGAAGTCGTAGGCCCAGGCGATGGCGTCTGCCTTGGAGTAGCCGCCAAAGGAGAAGTTGCCGAGCATCTCAAAGAAGGAGAGGTGCGTGGCGTCGCCGATGTTGTCGATGTCGTTGGTGCGCAGGCACTTCTGGCAGGAGCAGGCGCCGATCTCGGGCATGGTCTTCTTGCCCTGGTAGTACTCCTTGAACTGGTTCATGCCCGCGTTGGTGAGCAGAAGCGACGGGTCGTCGGGCACGAGCGACGAGGACGGGTACAGCTTGCAGCCCTTGCTCTCAAAGAAGCGCAGGAAGTCCTCGCGGATCTCGGCGGTGGTCATGGTCTTGTAGTCAGCGGCGCTCATGTGTCTCCCTCAGTCGGGTGGTTCTTCTCGCGTAATCAACCGTCCTAGTATAGCGCGAGCTGCGACGGTGCGCTTTGCTGCGCGGGCGCGTTGCCGCTCGGCGACCACAAATTCCCTCCGGCGCATTCTCCCGCGAGCCGCCGAACCAAGAATCCCGTCCTACGCATGCTGCCTCAGGCCGCTGAACCAAGAATCCCGCCCCACGCATGCTGCCTCAGGCCGCCGAACCAAGAATCCCGTCCCACGCATTCAAAAAATGGAACTACCGAATGCGCAGGACGGGATTCGTGTCCGTTTGGACAAAAAACCTGAGCCACGCATGGTGAGAAGAACGCGCCGGGCGGAGTTTATGGTCGGGGCCGGTGGAAGGCGCAGGAAGGCTACGCGTCTTTCTCGTCCTTCTCGGCGTCCGGCACGTCCGCCGCGTCCGCGGACCTCTCGGCGTCGTCGTGAAGACGCGAGAGCCCGGCAAGAAGACGGGACCGGGCGATGAAGGTGTCGTCGTCAAGCGCGTCAAAGGTCGGGCGCGGGCGGCCGTTCTCGTCGTTGAACGGCGTGCTGCCAAAGAGCGCGCCGTCCTCGGAGACGAGCTGGCGACTTGTGTGGGTCTCAAAGTAGTAGACAAAGAGCCCGCGGATGGCAGCGGTGAGCGGCACGGCCAGGACCATGCCCACCGCGCCGCCAAGGCACCCGCCGATGATGATCCCCAGGAGCGAGAGCGCGGGATGGATCTTCACCGCAGAGCGCATGACGATCGGCGAGAGCACGTTGTCGGTGACGTTTTGCGCCACGACGGTGATCACGAGGGTCCAGAACGCAAGGACGGGACTCACGAAGAGAGCGAGAAGCACCGCCGAGATGGACGAGAGGAACGGTCCGATCACCGGCACGAAGTGAAGGACAAAGGTGGCGATTCCCACGAGGCCGGCATAGGGGTGGCCGAGAAGCGCAAGCCCGGCGGCGACCATGAGCCCGTTTGCCAGAGACGTGATGAGCGTGCCCCTCATGTAGCCGCCCGTCGAGCGCGAGAGCACCGCTAGGGTGAGGATCATCTCCTCGTCGTACTCCGGGCCGGCGATGACGGCCAGCTCGCGCATGATCTTGGGGTAGTCGAGCGCGAGCCAGTATGCGAGGACGAGCCCGAGGAAGACGGTCACGATGTGCCCCGCGGCATCCGCGATGTTGGTCACGAGGCCGGAGGAGAGCTCGCGGGCGAGGTCGGACGCGATCTGGGTTCCGGAGTCGGAGAGCACGCCCACCAGGGCGTTGACGGTGGCCTGCACGTTGGCGTTGCGAGAGTTGCCAAAGGTGTCCCAGAACGTGGAGAGCGCGTCCTGGAGCTGCCCCACGTAGGTTGGCACGTTGCGCAGAAGGACCATGAGCTCGCGCAGGAACGGGCCCATGAAGAGCGCTATCACCGCAATGACCGCCACGATGATGGTGAGCAGGGCAAGAAGCGCCGCGAGCCCGCGCGGGACGCGCCGGTCCTCGAGCCAGTTCACGATGGGGCTGCACATGAAGCCAACGATCGTTCCCACGAGCAGGAGCTCGACCGCCTGCCCCACGAGCCAGAGCCCGCGGACCGCGAGGACGAGAAGCGCGATGGCACCCACGGTCGCCCACACCACGACCGCGCGCAGACGCCACTTCTCGTAGGTTGTTGCCTGCGGCTTCACCGACATAGACTCCCCCTTCGAGGAACCACCAGACGCGCGTGCGCTGCGCCCGCGCGCGAACTGCTAGACGCTCATGATGCCTTCGGGATCGATCTTGTCCTGGAGTCGGCGCAGCGTACGGCGCAGGAGCCTCGATACCTGCACCTGCGAGATGCCCAGGCGCTCGGCGATCTCTACCTGCGTGAGGCCGTCCACGAAGCGCATGCGGATGACGTCCTGCTCACGCGGGGAGAAGTCGGCGATGGCTTGCTCGAGGACGATGCGGTCGTCCGAGGCGGCGAGGTCGGCGTCCTCGGTGGCGTAGTGGTCTATGACCGAGGGGGCCTCCTCGTCGTCCGACGAGCCGCCCCCCTCGAGCGGAACGGAGCTGTAGGCGCTGGAGGACTCCATGGCGTCGAGGACCTCGTCGACGGACGCGCCCAGGTGCTCGGCGATCTCCTCGACGGAGGGGCTGTGCTGAAGCTGGTTGGTAAGCTCGTCCGTTGCCTGGTTGACCTTGGCGGAGAGCTCCTGCAGGCGGCGCGGCACGCGCACGGACCAGCCCTTGTCACGGAAGTGACGCTTGATCTCGCCCATGATCGTGGGCGTGGCGTAGGTGGTGAACTCGAGGCCGCGCTCGGGGTCAAAGCGGTCGATGGCCTTGATCAGGCCGATCGTGCCAACCTGAACCAGGTCCTCGACCGGCTCTCCGCGGTTCTTGAACTTGGACGCGAGAAAGCGAACGAGGTTGAGGTGGTTCATGATGAGCTGGTCGCGCGCCGAGGCGTCGCCCTTGCCCTTGTAGCGTCTGAACAGCTCGCGCGTGCGGTCCTTGTCCCATGCGACACGCCCCTCGGAGACGTGACGGCCGGCGTGGGACGAGCCCTGTTCGGCGCGAGCCCTCTCCCTACTCTCCATGGGACTCGCCCGATGCGCGAACGAGGTGAAGCGTCGAGCCGTCATCCTCAAAGGCAAACTCGTCGCACACGGCGGCGAGAAGGACCCTGACGAGGTCGACCGAGTCGTCGGACGGCTGGGCCTCTCCGAGCGAGAAGTCCATGGCCACGCGGCCCCTCTCGAGGGAGAAGCGCACCTCAACGCTCTCGGGCGCCGTCGCGCAGGTATAGACGAAGCCCTCCTCTGCGATCATGCGGACGTCCTCGACGTCCTCGACGCTCATGTCGCAGCTCACCGCAAGCGCGGCGGCGGTCATGCGCACCGAGCGGGCAAAGGCCGCCTCGGCGGGAACGCGCAGCGCGGCGTGCTTCTCGTCCATTAGTTGTCCCCCTCGTCGGTGTGGGTTTCGGACTTGCTGGCAACATCGGGATCCGCTGCCGAGTCGGGCGCCTCGCTGGCTGCCACCTCAGCGTAGTCCACGTAGCGGACCCTCTCCTGCGGGCGTTCCTCGTGCGCGGGGCGCTCGGCCGCGGCGTCCTTCTCCGGACCCTTGCCGTCAAGGCGCGGGGCGTCGCCCTGGGGCCCGCCCTTCAGGCGCGAGACCACGCCGGCAACACCGGCGGCGGCGCTCTCGGCCACGCCCTTGACCGCGCCGGTCACGCCCGCGGCAGCGCCGGAGACGGAGGAGACGTCGTCCAGGATGGCGTTGAGGCGGTCGAGCGAGCCCGTTGCCTCCCCCACCGCGGCCTCGGTTTTCTCGAGCAGCGGGGTCACGCGCTTTGCGGCGGGCTCGAGCTCGTCCATGATGCCGTCGAGCTTGGCGACCACGGGCTGCGCCTGCTCCACCACCTCACGCGCGGAAGCGCTGACCTGCTCGACCTCGCGGCGCGCGGTTCTCATGGTGAGCGCGATCTCCACGACGGCCCAGACGCCGGCAACAACCAGGACGACAAGGGCGATCTGAATAAAGAGTTCCATGGTTTAGCGCCCTCCTTCGGGAGCCTTGTCTTGAGAGTCGAATCCTAGTCTCCCATTCTACCCAACCTCGCCACCGTCTTTCGCGAGGGCGGTCGAGCGGCGGCCCTAGGCCTCCCCCGCCTCGGCGCGGTCGCGGCCGATGGCCTCCTCGCGCCAGGCCTCCCAGCCTCGGCCGCTTGGGCGGTAGAAGCAGCCACGCTCAAGACCGTCGGGGAGGTAGCGCTGGTCAACCCAGCCCGTGGGATAGTTGTGGGGATAGAGGTAGGGGCCGTACTCGTCGGAGCCGGGACGGTGGCGGTCGCGCAGGTGGTTGGGCACCTCGCGGCGCGGACCGCGGCGCACCTCCTCGAGCGCGGCGTCGATGCCCGCCTCTGCGACGTTGGACTTGGGCGCCAGGGCGAGGTAGGTGGCAGCCTGCGCCAGGTTGATGCGGCACTCGGGCATGCCGATGACCTCCGTGGCACGGAACGCCGCATGCGCCACGAGAAGGGCCTGCGGGTCCGCGTTGCCAATGTCCTCCGAGGCGCAGATCATGATGCGCCGCGCGATGAACTTGGGGTCCTCGCCGGCGTCGAGCATGCGGGCGAGCCAGTAGAGCGCGGCATCGGGGTCGGACCCGCGCATGGACTTGATGAAGGCGGAGATTATGTCGTAGTGCATGTCGCCGGACTTGTCGTAGGAGAGTCCGCGGCGGGGGTTGGCCTCGAGGACGTGCTCGCGCTCGATCGTGGCGGGAGAGCCGTCGTCCTTCTCGTCAACCATCTGGCTTGCCAGCTCGAGCGACGTCAGGGCCGCACGGCCATCGCCACCGGCAAGGGTCACGATCTCGTTCTCCGCCTCGGGAGAGAGGGAGAAGGCGCCGGCCAGTCCCCGCTCGTCCGCAACGGCGCGACGCAGCAGCTCCCGGAGAGACTCGTCGTCCAGAGGCCGGAGCTCAACCACGCGACTGCGGCTGATGAGCGCCGAGTTGACCTCGAAGTAGGGGTTCTCTGTGGTGGCGCCGATAAGCACGACGGTTCGGTCCTCCACGGCATGGAGGAGCGCGTCCTGCTGGCCGCGGTTGAAGCGGTGGATCTCGTCCACGAAGAGGATGGTGCGCCTGCCCTGGGAGAGGAGCCTGCTGCGGGCAGCCTCGATCTCTCGCCGCAGGTCCTTGACCGTGCCCGTAACGGCACTGACCTCAACGAACTCCGCGTGCGTGGTATTGGCAACGATGCGCGCGAGCGTGGTCTTGCCGGTGCCGGCGGGGCCGTAGAGGATGACCGAGGAGAGCGTGTCATGCTCGATGGCGCGCCTGAGCCAGCTGCCGGGGCCCGCTGCCTGGTCCTGCCCGACAAACCCCTCGAGCGTGGTGGGGCGCATGCGGGCCGCGAGCGGCGCGTTCTCGTCGCGGCGCGCGTTCTCTATGTGCGTGAAGAGCGTGTCCATGGGAACGATTGTACGCCACTGCACGCAGCACCGCAGGGGACGGGGAGGTTGTGCGCATGACCTCCCGGGCGTCAACACAAAAGGCGCGGCCCGCCGAGAAGAACGGACCGCGCCGTGACGCTCATCGAACAGGACTTACCCGCGCTTGCGGTGGAAGGCAGCGCCGCCCGCGACGGCAGCGACGCCGGTGAAGGCCATCGCGAGAGAAGGCGCGACGCTCATCGGGTCGGAGGTCTGGGGAACCTCGTTCTCGACGGGGACGCTGGGCTTCTCCGTGGGCTCCGTGGGCTCCGCGGGCTTCTCCACGGGCTTGTCGGGCTCCTCGAAGGAGTTGGTGAAGGTGGGGTCGTTGCCCTCGACCTCGGCGACGAGATGGCCCTGATAGTCATTGGTCACGTGAACGACAACGTCGTGGACCGCGCTGTCATAGGTGACGCCCTCGGCGCCGGCGGCAACCTCGCGGATCTGGTAGGCGTAGTCGCCAGCAGCGTCAAAGGTGAGCGCGTCAAACGCGACGACGCCCTCCTCGTCATTGGTGGCCGTCGCGACGACCGTGCCGCTCTCATCCACGAGCTCGAAGGTGAACTGGCCGTCGGCGAGGGTCGCGCCCTCGAGGACCTTGTGGGCCGTGATCTTGACGTCCACCGGGGCCGCGGACTTGGGCGCGTTGGAGATGCTGACCGTCAGCGTGCGGTTCTCGTCGTCTCTCACCACGTCGCCATAGGTCACCTCGTAGTCATTGCCCTCCTCGGCAACGCCAATCGTGAGGTCTCCGAGGGTATCGGGGTCGGGCAGGCCCTCGAACGTGGCGCTCCAGCCGTTCTCGGCGTTCAGCTCCACGGTGTCGAGCTGGTAGGAGCCCACAGTCAGGCGCACGCTCACGGGCTTGCGATACTCCTCGGGCACGCCGTCCCACTGCTTGTTGACGGTGAGGCTCCAGGTCTGCTCGACCTCCTCGCCGGGTGTGCGGCTGGGGCCGATCACGACGGCGCCGTTGGTGCCGATGCCACCGCCGCGCTGGGAGCTGTTGCCCGTGATGAACACCTTGGCGAGGCTCGATGCTAGCTCCACCGCATCATCGGAGGCAACGCTCTTGAGGGCGAGCTGACCGTCCTCGTTCACGATCCCGGGATGGGCCGAGGTCGCGCCCTGACCGTCGTAGCGCGGGGCGTCCGGGTCGGCGTAGCCGAGGACGGACTCGACGCCATCGGGGCTCGTGGAGGTCACGGCACCGTCGTCGTACCAGTTGGCCGCGCCGCCACCGAGCGCTCGATCCGCAAGCGTGATCGTGGCGGTCCTCCCCTCCTGGGGAACGGACGCGATGTCATCGCCGGCGGTGGCGCCATCAGCGGAGGTCGCCGAGTTGCCGGAGATGAGAGCGCCGTTGGAGACGGAGGTGTGGGCGTCGCCCGTCGGGCAGAGCCACATGCCGCCACCGAGGATGGAGGCCGTGTTGTCGGTCACGAGGACGTCCTTCATGTGGAGGACGTAGGGCGTGGAGCCAACGTACACGCCGCCGCCCTGGCGCTCGGCGGTGTTGTTGGAGATGGTGCCGGCAAAGATGGAGCAGGTGTTGGAGGCAACGTACACGCCGCCGCCGCAGCCGCCGTCAGTGCTGTCGAGGAACTCGAGGTAGTTGTAGACGGCGGTGTTGCCCGTGATGGTGCCGCCCGTCATCTCGAAGCGGGCAGGGCAGTTGTACTTCTCGCCCCAGTCCTCGACGGAGATGGCGCCTGCGTTGCCCGTGCTCTCCACTGCGGACTTGTACAGGTCGGAAGCAGCGACGCCGCCACCGATGGGCGCCAGGTTGTTGGAGATGGTGCCGCCCTTCATGTAGAAGCTGCCCGAGGTCCAGACGGCAACGCCACCACCGCAGTAACCCGCCTTGTTGCCGGAGATGGTGCCGTCGTTCATCGTG
This sequence comes from uncultured Atopobiaceae bacterium, assembly GCA_944321385.1. GTDB lineage: Bacteria > Actinomycetota > Coriobacteriia > Coriobacteriales > Atopobiaceae > Thermophilibacter. The sequence goes on along the minus strand of CALULC010000020.1, from coordinate 15,010 downwards.
AACGTCGCCGTGGACGTGTAGTCAGGCTGGAAGCGCTCACCGACGAAGACGCCACCCATGAAGCCGGTGTTGTTGGAGATTTCACCGCCGTTCATCGTGAAGGTGGCGTTACCCTCCGTGCCACGGACGTAGACCGTGGAGTTGTTGATCTGACCCTGGTCAGAGACGTTGTCCGTGATGGTGCCGCCGTTCATCGTGAGCTCGCCGCCGCGCTGGACGGTGACGATGCCGCCCATCTGGTTGGTGAACTGGTTGTTGGTGATCGTGGCGTCGTTGATGGTCATCGTGGCGCCCTCGCCGTCCACGAGGAAGCATCCCGCCTCGTACGACCTGCACGTGGCGTTCTGGTAGGTGCCGCCCTCGAGGGTGAGCGAGCCGTTGACGGTGGCGAAGTTACCAACATAGCTGCTGCCGGAGCCAACGCTGAGGGCGGCGGCGTCGATGTTGACGTCGAGCGTGAGCGAGCCGCCCGCCTCAACGTCAAAGAACGACTTGCCGTTCGCACCCTCCTGCCAGCTGAGCGTGACGTCTTCGGTACCGCCGTTGATGGTCACGTTCTGACCGGCGGCAACGGTGATGGTTCCCTCAAAAGCAATGTCCTCGCCAACGGTAATGACGGTTTCGTCGGTCGCGTCGGCAAGCGCCTGCTGAAGCTCCCCAAACGTGCCCACCGTCTTGTCGGCGGCACGAGCGGCAACCGGCGCAAGCGCGCACACAACGGCAAGCACCGCTGCGACGACGGCCAGGAGAGCCCCGCCTCTTCTATAGATCGATCTTTCCCCCATACTGTTCCCTTCTGCTGCGTCTAATCCGTAGCCATGACCCACCAAAATCCATGGGCCGCGACTGTGGAACATTTGGCCCCCACTGAGTGGCGAGGGCCGAAGTGAAGGAAACTCTAGCACCGAGCCCCGTGCTATGCATTGAGTTTTTTATTCTCTATACAGTTTGTTTTTGCAGGTATTACTAGGTGCTTATACTACATATTATAGTAGGGGGTATCTTTATTGCCGTATCTGTGTCACGCCAAGCCCTCGCCTTCAGTGGCTTGCCGCAGATAGTTGGCGATAAATTGATGTCTGATATTTATTACCGGAGGGTGTCTTTTCTGGCAACGCCAAACCCCGTCTAGCCCAGGTTCCTCTCGAGGAAGGCATCAACCGTAGACCAATAGAGGTCTGGGTTGGTGCTGGCGGAGAGGCCATGGCCGGCGCTCTCCACGACGAGCTTCTCCTTCACCTCGCTCGCACAGGCGTCATAGCACTCGTCGAGCATCGAGAACGGCACAAACTCATCGGCATTCCCATGGATGAAGAGCATGGGCACGCGCGCCTGACGCAGGCTCTCCACCGCGGAGGCGCCCTCGAAGGTGTAGCCCGCGCGCATCAGGCACGCCGCGTCTGCCACGTTGAGGATCGGAAAGCTCGGCAGTCCAAAGACGTTGTCAAGCTGTAGCGAGAACTCGTCCCACACGCTCGTGTAGCCGCAGTCCTCAACGATCAGGCGCACGTTCTCCGAGAGCCCGTCCAGCCCGGACGCCATCATGACCTCCGCGCCGCCCATGGAGACGCCAAAGAGCATGATGCGGGCATCGGGGTCGCGCTCAACGATGTCGTCGATCCAGCCGAGAAGGTCATGGGCATCCTGCCAGCCCATCTGGATGAGCCCGGTGTCGACGTTGCGCTCGTGGGCACGAGCCGCCGGCGCAACAACCTTCATGCCCAGCTGCGAGAAGTGATAGGCATACTTGGCCATGTCCGCAGGCTCGCCAATATAGCCATGACAGACCACCGCCCAGGTGTGGCCGTCCGCATAGGTGCCCTCCTCCGCACCGGGAAGCTCCCAGCCAAGAAGTACCGTGCCGTCCTCGGCCTGGTGCGCAACGCTGACCTTCTGCGCGTCAAACCATGCCGCGGCCTCCTCGGCGTACTCCGCGTCGAGCTTGGGCGCCTCGGCGTAGTCCAGGCCGTCAACGTTTCCCGCGCGCATCGTGTTTGCCATGGAGTTCTCGGCGTGGGGGTTGAGCGCAAAGTCCACGAGGAAGTTGCCGGCAAAGCCCAGGGCCGCAACAACAAGGACGACGACCGCCGCCACCGCAATGAGGACCCGCCTCGTTCTTCTCGCCAACGCCATGAAACTCCTTTCAGCTTTCGACGACGGGCCATTCTAGCACGCGTCACAGCCTCAGGGTGGCGTTGAGGACGACGGCAGGACGGCGCCTGATTCGAATGGACGAAATTTCGGCAGAATTCCGTCTGCCAAAGGCAAAATGACCGCCCTTTTCCCGCGTTTTCCCAGTTGATAATTGCTACCAAGATGGGAACATCCAAGCAATTTCGTCCATTCGAATCACATGGGCAAGGCAAGAAGGACGGACGGCCCCCAGCCGCTCCCCTACGGCCTCACGCCATCGGCGAAGTAGCCGCGGCGCGGGAAGAGCTCCGCCGCGCGCGGGAAGAGCGCCGAGCACGTGGCCATGAAGTAGTCGTCGGTCATCGAGGAGATGAAGTCCACCACGGTGCGGTCAGGATCGCTCTCCCAGTCGTAGCCGCGGCCATAGAACGCCTGGCGGCGCTCGAGCGGGACCACGTGGTGCGCAAAGATGGCCGCACGCTCGTCCCCCGCACGCAGCGCCTCGAGCTCGTGGTCGTAGAGCGCCGAGAAGAGCTCGGCGATTCTGTGGGAGAAGTCACCGTTGACCTCGCCCGCGCCGTAGATCTTCTCGTAGTTCTCGCGCTTGGCGCGGCGCATCTCGGCAAAGCCCTCCTCGGAGAGCGCGATGTGGTCCTCGCCCGCGCTGTTCTCCACCACGTCCGCCACAAAGGCCGCAAGCGCCCAGGCGTTGTAGCCGCCGCCCAGGCCGTCGTCAAAGGTCCCCTCGTCGGCAAGGCCGGCCGTGATCGCGTCCTGACGGTCCTTGCCCACGTAGGCGATGATGTCAGAGACGCGCACCACGCAGCCCTCGAGCGTCATGGGGCGCAGGTGAGAGATCGTCTCGGCGCCGTGCTCCCAGCAGGAGTCCACCACGCGCTCGAAGGTGTCGAACTCCGCCAGGCCGCTCGTCTCAAAGCGCTGGAGCTCAAACTCCCCGTTGTGGCAGAGCGCGCCGTCAAGCACCTGCAGGCTCACGTTGCGGCCGGCAAGCTCGTCCATGACGCGCACGCTCTGGACGTTGTGAAAGAACCAGCGGCCCGTGCGCTCGTGGTAGGCGTCGGAGAGAAAGCGCTCGCCGGCATGCCCAAAGGGCGTGTGACCGAGGTCGTGCCCAAGGGCGATGGCCTCGATGAGGTCCAGGTTGAGGCCCAGGGCTCGACCGATGTCGCGCGCCACGCGAGCCACGAGCTGCACGTGCAGCCCGCGGCGGCAGAGGTCGTCGTCCGCGCGGAACGAGAAGACCTGCGTCTTGCCCGCCAGGCGGTTGTAGGCCGGCAGGTGCATGACCTTCTCGGCGTCGCGCACGAAGGCGGGGCGCAGCGCGGTGTCCCGGTCGCGCTCGCAGGGGTCGCGACGAATGGCCGAGGCGTCGCGGCAGGCAAACGGAGAGAGGCGCCCCGAGGCCAGGCGCTCGGCAACCAGGGCCGAGGCGCGCTCGGAGAGCCGTCCGGTAAGGCCGGGCGCGAGCCTGTTCTGGGGAATCGCCATGCTAGTCCCTGACGACGAGACAGCCCATGATGGTGCGGTTGGACCACGGGCCGTGGCTGCCCTCGTAGCCGCCGCGCGCGTAGACGCCGCCAAACCTGCCGCAGAAGAGGTGCAGGCCGAGGATGTTCTCCACCTCCACGGTCTCCCCCGCGCGGCTCTCGTCCTCGCCGACCGCCGGGGCACCCAGAACCGCGGGCGAGCGATAGGCGCTCGGGCGCTCCTGGATCGCGCCGCCCTCCTCCGCGCAGGCGAGAAGGACACGCCACCAGTCGTCTCGATCGGCGTAGGAGTCTCCGGCAACGGCCTCGTTGGCGCGGTAGGCACCCATCGGGCGGGCGAGCCAGCGTCCGGGCTCGGCAAGATAGGGCGTGAGGTCGCTCTCGCGCGTGAGCAGGTACGTCCTGGGCACGTGCGCGCGCACGAAGGCAAGCTCCTCGTGGTCGAGCACGTCCTCCACGGCGTCAGAGGAGAGCACGGCGAGAAGGGCATTGGTGGAGACGGGCCAGGTCCTAAACCCGCCGATCACGCAGGCAAGGCCGCGACGGGCGGCCTCGACGAGGGCATCCGCGCCGTCGCAGGGCTTCTCGAGCATCTCGGAGAGGAGCACGCGGCGGTAGACGCAGCCGATGGGGCCCTGGGAGTCGACGAGGCGACGATGGCCGCCGGCCTCCTCGATGCGCAGGTCGCGGATGTCGACGAAGCGCGCGAAGACGCCCTCGTCGGCAAGGCGCTCGATGATGTCAGAGAACTCGCTCGCGGAGGCTGACTCGGGGTAGTCCACGATGCCCACGGCCGGGCGCTCCGGGTGGCGCGTGCCGGTGTCGGCGTTTGCCCAGGACACGTACGTCTCGCGCAGGGCGTCGATGACGCCACCGGTGACGTCGAAGGTCTCCACCTCGGGGTGGAGCTCGGCGAAACGACGATAGGTCTCGGTGAGCTGTGCGGCGCGCGTGACCTCAACGGAGGCGGTCATGCCGAGGGAGCTGTCCGTGGCGGCCCCCACCACGGTGAAGTCTCCCGTCTCCTCGTCAAAGAGGACGTCGATGCGAGCGAAGGGGATGAGCCGCTCGTATCCGGTGGGAACGAGCGAGAGGGCCTCGACTTCCCCGGGAAGGCAGAAGCGGGCGCGGAAGTTCTTGTCGCTCAGGAAGCGGGCCGTGACGCGCTCCAGAATGCGCCCCATCGTCTCCGCCGCATCGCGCAGGATTCCCAGCTCGGCGCTGCAGAGGATCTTTGGGGTGACGGACCAGGTGGGCATGCCCTCCCGGTTGGCAACGGGATGGGCGGAGGCAAGGTAGGACGCGGCGATCTCTCGGCCCTCAGCGTCCCCGCCGAGGTCGCGCATGATGCCAAGGTACTCGTCCTCGAGCGCGCGACCGTGAAGATTGCTCATGGGTTCCTCGATTCGTGTTGATGCCGCCATGCGGCAGAGAACGTATCGATTTTACGTTTTACCCTTCAGAGAGGCAAAACAAGCGGCGTGAGCGCCGAAATATGTGATTCTTCGATGAAGCAACAAGCACTTTTTGGGAAAGCCCGATCAGCGCCGCGTGCGCCGAGACTTGCGTCCCTTGGAGGAGGGGTGCTTCTTGCGCTCGCCCTTCTTGGGGCGAGCCTTGGGCGACGCCGGGCGCGGCGGGGCCACCTGCTCCGCGGGCGTCGCGGACTCGGGTGCCGCCTCGGGCTCCGCGGGCTCGGGTGCCGCGGGCTCGGGCTCCTCGGGCTCGGGCTCCGCGGGCTCAGACTCCTCCACGGAGGATTCCGCAGACGGGTCTTCAATAAGATCAAAGATGCTGAGCTGCGGCGCACCAATGGCAACCTTGGCGTCGGAGGGTGCGGCGGACTGCGTCGGCGCCTCGGGCTCAGCAGGCGCCTCGGGCTCGGCCGGCGCCTCCGGCTCCTCGGACTCCGACGGTGCGTCCGGCTGCGTCCCGGCGTCCTTCTCGGCACCCAGCCCCATGACCGCCGCAAGGCGCTCCGCGATCATCTCCTGTCCGCGCGGGCTCGGGTGGTCGGAGCCATCCGCCAAAAGCTCGCCAAGACGATCGACGTCGAGCAGGGTCGAGGCATCCACGAGCGTCATGGAGGGGTGTCTGCCCACCGCGTCCGCAATGAGGCCGTCGACCTCGGCAAAGCAGCTCCTCGGGTGCGTGGGGTAGACGTCCTCTGTGTGAGGAGGAACGCCGAGCACCCAAGTTGGGGTCTCCGGCCAGGCGAGGGCGATCTCCGAGAGATAGGCGCGGACGTCGCGGCCAATCGCCGAGGCAGCGCACGGCTCGTAGCGGTAGTTCTCGCCAAACTCCACCACGATCGCCGCGGGGTCGAGCGCCTCCATGCCCCAGAGCGTGCCCGGCTGGAACACCTGCCCGCCTATGCCTTGGTTGACAAGGTCCAGCCCCGCCTTTCTTGCGAGGAGCGCCGCCCAGGTGCCGGCCGGCTGGTCTGCAACAAACCCCTGCGCGATGGAGTCGCCGAGCACGAGAAGCGCCCGGCGCTCGGAAACGGGACCGAGGCAGCCGCCATCAAAGAAGACGTCGCGGACCGCGCAGCTCGTGAGACAGGGAAGCCACACGCGGACGTGCCTGAGGCGGCCCATCCCAGGGAGGGCAACGGGATCGGAGGGGTCGTCCCCCGGCTCCGTGAGGTCAATCTCCACGAGGTGACGGTCATTCGGGCGAACGGGCACCGGAGGGAGGTCGTCCACCTCAACGGACACCACGCCCGGGTCTGGGGAGGCTCCCATGTGGCGCTCCACGTCTCGCAGCGTCGAGACGGTGCCGCGCGGAACGGCGCCCAGGGCAACCTCGACGCTCACGTGAGGGGCGTCGGTCTCAAACTCGAGGCACACTCCCGCCGCGCACTCCGCCATGCGCTTGTAGAGACCGGGATGCCAGGCTCGGACGCTGCCGAGCGCACGCAGCTGGGCGGTCGTGAAGCGCACGGGGCGCACCCATCCCTCGCCCTCGGAGGCGGTCCCCACGCAGCCGTGAAGAAGGTCCGCCGCACGCGTCGTTGCATACAAAGCCATGGGTTACCTCGCTCTTGACGAATAGCTCTCCGTCCCATTGTCACACATGCGGCACGTTGGGAGTCCGATCAACCCAAGGGCGCGTCCTGAAATGGGAAACGGGAGGCCTCACTCACCCTCGAGCACGGGCTCGTAGAACTCCTCGCCGTCCTCGAGCCTCATCATGAGAACCTGGCCAAAGCCCGCGCCGCCGGCGGCGCCGCAGTCGATGTCCCAGCGGTCGCGCTCCTCGCCCACGCGCACCATGCGCGCGAGGCCCTCGTCGGAGACGGGCGGGCGGTCGAGGGAGCACGCCATGCTCTCGAGGTAGGGCGTGGGCGTGTGCCCGGCAATCACTATGGGGCCGGAGCCGTCTGCCGCGAGGCCCTTCTCGGCACCCCAGAACTCCTCTCGAATCCACGTGAGATCCTCGGGCTCTTGGGCGCGGAGGTACGCCTGGGCGCCGTCCTCGTCCCAGACCTCCGGCACCGGTGCGTCAAGGCGCACGCCGGCATGGGCCATGAGGAACAGCCTCTCGCCCACGCGCGCAAACGCCGAGCGCGGGAGCTCTGCAACCCAGTTGAGAAGGTCGTTGGCCTCGTCCGCATCGAGCTCCTCGAGGCCGGCAGACGTGGACGCGCCCCCGTTAATCGCCCAGTTCATCGCCGCGAGAGGATCCTCTCGGTTGTCTATGCACGAGAGCATGAGATCCTCGTGGTTTCCCATGAGGGCAACCGCGCCCGGAAGGGAGCGCACAAGACGGAGCACGCCCACGGGGTCGGGGCCGCGGTCGATCATGTCTCCCAGGCAGATGATGAGGTCGTCGTCGGAGGGCGAGACGCGCATGAGCACGCGCTCGAGCGTCGCACGGTGACCGTGCACGTCGGAGAACACGTACGTGGACATGGGCTCAGCCTCCTCACTCGCTCCTCGCGCCCATTCATTCAGAACAGACTAGCATCTTGGGCCGCGCGTGTCCCGCAGGGCATGGTCGAGCGGCCGCGCTCTCTAGCGACGCCTGTTTCGGCGGCGCCCCCTCGCAGTCCTCAGACGCCACGCGGGCACCGTTCCTGCGTCCACCACATGAGCGGGCAGCCGCCCCTCCCCCGCCGCACGTACCTCGGCGACGATTCTTGCCATCGTAGCGTCAAATCGCTCGCGCTTGAGCTGGCACTCCCAGACAACGAGCACCGTCCACCCCGTCTCCATCAGAAGGCGCACGTTGCGCTCGTCGCGGGCACGGTTGCGCGCGAACTTCTCCTCCCAGAACTCGGGATGGGTCTTGGGGCGCGAGGGCGCGCAGAAGGGGCACCTGTGCCAGAAGCAGCCGTTGATCTGTATCGCCACGCGCCTGCCGGGAAAGCAGACGTCGGGCTTGCCGGGGGCCTTCTTCCAGTGGAGGCGGTAGCCGGTGAGGCCCGCCTCCCTGAGCGCAGACCTCACCCTGAGCTCCGGCCCCGTGTTCTTGGACCGGTTTGCCTGCATCACGTGACGGGCTGCCTCGGAGGACGCCTCGGGAACGCGCGGGCGGGCTACCACGCGATCTTCTCCCCTGGCTCCGTGGGGTTGCCCTCGAAGTTGAGGTCCGCCGTGAGCTCGCGCGCGGCGGCGAGGTCAAACTCGGGCGCGAGGAGCTCGGCAACGGTCGGGAGCACGCGGGCGCGGGCGGCATCGTAGAGGTCCCAGAAGCTCGCCGTGCTCTTCTCGTGCGTGAAGGGGTTCTCCCAAGGGAGGTGGTCCCGGTTGTCAAAGTCAGAGGTGTCGCACGCGCGGGCGCGATGCGACATGGAGCGAACCAGCGAGAAGGGCTTTCTCGTCACAACGCGCTCCATGGTGCCCAGTGCGGCGCGCTTCCTGCCCGACGGAGAGTCAAAGACGCGCTGGACCAGACGGAACTCGCGCACCGCTGTGGAGAAGGTTCGCGGGTCGATGGCGCGCTCGAAGATCCAGAGGGAGGCGTAGAAGTAGAGCTTGTCGATGGCGGCGAGCGTCGCGCGAGAGGCGGCGAGCGCACGCTCGTGCGGGCGCCAGCGCTCGACGGTGCGCCCCGTGAGCGAGAACAGGACCATCTCGTCTAGGTCTCGCTCCACCTCGGCATGGACGCGGTCGGCCGCGGACTCATCGAGACCGGGAACGCCTGCGGAGGTGAGCCCGTTCTGCCACCAGTAGACAAAGGGGTGCACCGTGGAGTCGAGCAGCCAGTGACACGCAAAGCCGGCCACGTAGGCGCGCGCGATGGAGCGCTCGCCGCCCTCCAGGCGAAGCGCCGCCTCGCGCATGGCAAGAAGCACCGTGGCGCCCGAGGCGTCGTGCAGGGCTCCCCCGAGAGGCGCCCACTTGTGCATGAGGGGGTCGACGACGATGTAGAACAGCGGGTCAGGACCCTGGTTGCCCAAAAGGAACGCGTCGCGCTCGTCGAGGGAGCGCATGCCCAAAAGACTCGTCACGTCCTCGAGGACGCCGCGGCCAAAGAGATCGTGCGTGAGGATAGCAGGCATGGCAGCCCTTTCGTCGTTACCTGTTTCGATTATGCCCCATTCGGGGAGGCGTCGCTCTTCTCGTCCCCTGTGCCCCTCGCCAGAGTTACCCACTTCTTACGCACGGTGGGGAGCTCGTACGCGTAACATGGAGGCATTGTGGCGTCGCAGGAAAGGAAGCACATGGCGCACCAGAAGATGACCAAGGCAGAGAAGAGCTGGATCGTCTACGACGTGGGCAACTCCGCGCTCGTTCTTCTCGCCACGAGCGTGATTCCCATCTACTTCTCCTCCCTCTCCCCCGACGGCGAGGTCGTGGTGGCGTGGAGCTACGCCGAGACGGTGGCGTCGCTGATTATCGCGCTGCTCATGCCCGTGCTGGGCTCGATCGCGGACATGCAGGGCATGAAGAAGAAGTTCATCGTGGGCTGCGTGGGCACGGGCGTGATCGCCACGGTGGCACTGGGCTTTGTGACCACGGCGCTCGCGTTTCTGATCATCTACGTGATCTCCTCGGTAGCGCTCAACTCGTCGATGGTCTTCTACGACGCCCTTTTGGTGGACACCACCACCGACGACCGCATGGACGAGATCTCCAGCCAGGGCTACGCGTGGGGCTACATCGGCAGCTGCGTTCCGTTCATCGCCTGCCTGGGCGTTGTTCTGGGCTACGAGGCGCTGGGCATCTCGCTGCAGACGGCCATGCAAATCGCGTTCATCATCACCGGCGCGTGGTGGGCGGCCTTCACGGTGCCGCTGCTCAAGAACGTGCAGCAGCTCCACTTCAAGCCGCGCGAGCCGCACGCCGTGGGTCGCGCCGTCCGCGGGCTCGCGGGCACGCTGCGCGAGATCTGGGCAAATCGCGCGATCCGCTACTACATGATCGCGTACTTCTTCTACATCGACGGCGTGCACACCATCATCAAGCTCTCCACGAGCTACGGCACCGAGCTGGGGATCGAATCCACGCAGCTCGTGCTCGCGCTTCTCGTCACGCAGTTCGTGGCCTTCCCGAGCGCCATCATCTACGGGCGCCTCTCGTCCAAGTACGGCACACGCCGCATGCTGCTGATCGCGATCGCGGCGTACTTTGGCATCACGCTCTTTGCCGCGTTCTTCCTGCGCTCCGCTGCGGAGTTCTGGTTCCTGGCGGTGCTCGTTGGCATGTTCCAGGGTGGCATCCAGGCGCTCAGCCGCTCCGAGTTTGGCAAGCTCTGCCCCAAGGAGCGCGCCAACGAATACTTTGGCTTCTTCGACATCTTTGGCAAGTACGCTGCCATCCTGGGAACGTTTCTCGTGGGCACGTTCACGGCGCTCACCGGCAACTCCAGCCTCGGCGTGCTCTCGATCGCGGTGCTCTTTGTCGTGGGGTTTGTCACGATGCTGCGCGTCCCCGAGCGCACGGAGGCGTAGGGCTCTTCTCGCCAAGCTCTTGCCGCGCCTCTACCAAGAATCCCGAACCACGCATGCTGAGAAGAACGCGTGGGTCGGGATTCTTGTCCAAACGGACAGAAAAGCCGCGCGGCGCATGCGATGGTTTCACCTTTTGCATGCGCCGCGCGGGATTCGTGGTCGGGTGCCATGCGCCGCACGGGATTCGTGGTCGGGTGCCATGCGCCGCGCGGGATTCTTGGTCGGGCACCATGCGCCGCGCGGGATTCGTGGTTCGGCCACGCCTCCCTTGGCCCTCACTATGCGGCCGACCTGACGATCGGTGGCATCAGCTGTCCGATGAGCACCCTGCGCGCGGCGCGCACCTCTGGATCGTTGAGGATCCTGCGCGCCTTCCGAGGGAACGCGGCATTCTCATACGGCTCTATTATGGAGAAGAGCTGCGCCAGCACTGCCCTCATCGACTCCTCCTTGCGCGCGTCCTTTTTCGTGAGCGGCAGGTAATGGATGTGGCAGAGCTCGTAGTCACGCGCTCGACCGCTGTCTTCGACGAGCGCGCCCTCGTCCGCGTGGTCTCCGCCCTGATGCTCGCAGGCAGTCTCGTATCCCGGCCAGTAGAAGTCGGGCCGCATGGTGCCGTGACCCACGACCGCCGCCACCTCGTCCGGCCAGTCAAGGGGAACGTTCTGTAGAGGTCGCGCGAGATGGCTCCCTCCCAGGCGCGGCGGAAGGCAGAACGCCGCGTACCAGAGCGTCTCCATTGTCGAGTTGGAGCCGTCGTTGGCGTATGAGGCGACGAGTCGTGCGCGCTCGAGGCCTCTCACGCGCGACGCGTTCTCGAGAAACCCCTCCAGGTCGCGCACCGAGGCAATCGGTTCGATGTCATGCGCCACCTCCCCTGCGCGTGGCTCGAGGGGGTCACGCGCGTACAGGCCGACGAGCTCCATCGCGAACCCCAGAAGGCGAATGATGCAGGCCTCCTTCGACAGCAGGCCGCGACGCTCCACGCCCCTCATGACGTCGGCGGCGCTCACGAGCGACATTCCCGCGCTCTCTACCAGCACGTGCGTCACGTCCCCTCCACGAGTCACGAGTGGGTCGCCCGAGACGGTGAGGACCTCGAGGTAGGCCGAATCGGGCAGGTGCGCGAGTCCCGACACGGCGCGGACGAACGCTGACTGGCTCCTCGAGGCGTCGTCGTCAAAGCGCAGGCAAACCGGCTGTTGGCGTGAGGGGACGAAGATCTCCGACGGCAGGGCCCTCACCAGCGTCTGCGCGTCCACGGCGTCATCGCAGTCTCGCAGCACGCTCTTCTCGGCTGGCGCCAGGATGAGGCCCTCGCTTCTCCGGGCAAACCTCAGCATCTGCAGCGAGTCCTCACCCGCCAGGCAGAGTCTCTTCTCGCACATGTGCCCTCCCCTCAGATGAGAGGAGGATAGCGGGCGCACCTTCCCGCAAACTGACACTAGCTCGTAGTTAACTTGCGCCAAACTCCAAGAAAACGAGAGGCGATATTGTCCACCTGCGCTATTGACGATGCGGGCCTCGCAAGCATCCGTTTGGGAACCTTTTGCGAGGCTGCGAAGAATCTCGCATTCTCCATAATTCCAGGCGGTCAGTCTCGTCGGCCCGTCGGCTCTATCGGCCCTGTCGGCCCCACCGGTCCTGTTGGCCCGACCAGAAAAACCGACCCACGCATGCCGAGAAGGACGCGTGGATCGGGATTCTTGTCCAAACGGACAGAAAAGCCGTGCGGCGCATGCGATGGTTTCACCTTTTGCATGCGCCGCGCGGGATTCGTGGTCGGGTGCCATGCGCCGCACGGGATTCTTGGCTAGACCAGCCGAGAAGAACGACGGGCCGACGCCCTACGCCAGGCGGCTGATGAGGGCCTCGAGGCGGTCGCACGCCTCGTCGACCTCCTCGCGGGTGATCACGAGCGGCGGGAGGAAGCGCAGGATGGAGTCGCCAACGTGGTTCATGACCAGGCCCTCGGCGAGGCCCTCCTCCACGACCTGCGTGGCGATGGGCACGTCGAGCTGGGCGCCGCGCATGAGGCCGTGACCGCGAACCTCGCTCACGTGTGGCATGGCGGTGAGGCGGTGGCGCAGATGGCGCCCAACGGAGAGGACGTGCTCGCCCGTATCCCCCTCGGCGAGCGCGTTCACGCAGGCGAGCCCCACCGCGCAGGCGAGCGGGTTGCCGCCGAAGGTGGAGCCGTGGTCGCCGGGCTGCATGAGGTCGGCCACCTCGGCACGCGCGGCGACCGCGCCCATCGGGAAGCCGGCCGCGATGCCCTTGGCCATGGCCACCACGTCGGGCTCGATCTCGGAGCGCTGGAAGCAGAAGGGCGAGCCGCAGCGGTAGAAGCCGGTCTGGACCTCGTCGCAGATCAGCAGGAGGCCCTTCTCGTTGCAGAGCTCGCGCACGTCGCGCAGGTAGTCGTAGTTGGCGTTCCACACGCCGCCCTCGCCCTGCACGCACTCGAGCATGACAGCGCAGATCCCGCCGCGCTCCACGCGCTCGCGCAGGGTGTAGATGTCGTTCAGCGGCACCGAGACGAAGCCCTCGGGCAGCGGCCGGAAGCTGCGGTGGAACTTGTCCTGGCCGGTCGCCGCGAGCGTGGCCAGCGTGCGGCCGTGGAAGCTCTTGCGGGCGGTCACGATGGTGCTCGCGCCGTCGAGGTGCGTCTCGCCCCAGCGGCGCGCCAGCTTGATGGCGCCCTCGTTGGCCTCCGCACCGGAGTTGGCGAAGAAGGTCTTCCAGCGCGTGCCGGTGGAGCCCATCTCGTGGCCGCCCTCGTCGGTCGTGGTGGAGAGCAGCGACGAGAGCGCCGCCGCCAGCTCGCCGCGGCTCTCGGCGTAGAAGTAGTTGCCCGTCTGCCAGACGCGGCCCGCCTGCTCGCGCAGGGCCTCGACCACGGCCGGGTGGGCGTAGCCCAGGCTCGCGCAGCCGATGCCGCCGAGCAGGTCCAGGTACTCGCGGCCCGCAGCGTCCACGAGCACGGCGCCGTGCCCGCTCACGAACTCCACGGGCAGGCGGCCGTAGGTGTGCATCACAAAGGCGTCGTCGAGGTGCTTCTCCTCGGCATTGACGGCGATGAGCTGGTCGTTCTTCTCGTCTTCGGACATGGGTCTCTCTCCCTTCGCCTGGGCGAGCCGCACGGGCATGCGCGGCTAGTCTCTGGTAAACATGGTACCGCAGCCTGCGTCGGTGAAGATCTCCAGAAGCAGCGAATGCGGGAAGGTTCCGTTGAGGATGACCACCTCGGAGACGCCCCCGTCGAGGGCCTCCGCGATCGAGCGGATCTTGGGCAGCATGCCGCCGTCCAGCTCGCCGGACTCGAGCAGCATGTGGGTCTCCGAGCGCGTGAGGGTCTGGATGAGGGAGTTCTCGTCGTTGACGTCTCCGTAGAGGCCGTCCACGTCCGTGAGGTAGATGAGCTTGTCGGCACCCATGGCCTCGGCGATCTTGCCGGCCGCCACGTCGGCGTTGATGTTGAAGAAGCCGTCGGGCGCACATCCCACGGTGGCAACCACCGGGATGTAGCCGTCCTCGAGGATGGTCTCGATGAGGCTCGGGTCCACCTCGCGGATGCGACCCACGCGCCCGAGCTCAGGGTCGATGGGCTCGGCCTTGAGGGTCTTGCCGTCCGCGCCGGAGATGCCCACGGCGTTGTGCCCGTACTCGTTGAGCGCCCAGACAAGGTCCTGGTTGACCTTGCCCACGAGCACCTCGCGCACGGCCTCCATCGTGGCGTCGTCGGTCACGCGCAGGCCGCCCTTGAACTGCACGGGCAGGCCCAGCGCCTTGACGTGCGCGCTGATGGCCTTGCCGCCACCATGCACGAGCACGATGCGGATGCCCAGCAGCTTGAGCATCTCGATGTCCGCCACCACCTGGCGGCAGAGCTCGGGGTTCTCCATGGCCGAGCCGCCGTACTTGATGACAAAGGTCTTGCCGGTCATGCGGTGAATCCACGGCAGGGCCTCGTTCAGAACGTCGACCTTCGAGGCCGCGGCGTCGCGCTGCTGCTTGTCACGCTGCTTCATGGTTGCTCCTTAGATACGCTGGCGAGAAGAGCGGGCGGTTAGTCCGGGCCGCGAAGCCGGGCGGGCGAAGTCCGGCGCTTCGGACAGTCCTCGCCCTGCGAGGAGTTTGCCGACTAGGTCCGCCGCGAGTTCTTGGCGCGTCCTCTGCGCCAAGCTGTTTGAGCGCCGGATCTAGTCGGCAAACTCCCCTCCGGGCTGCGGAACTCGCGGCGGACTTCGCCCGCCCGGCTCCGCGGCCCTGCCGGTTACGTCCGGTAGTCGCCGTTGATCGTGACGTAGTCGTGGGTGAGGTCGCAGGTCCAGACACGGGTCGAGGCCTCCCCCATGCCCAGGTCGATGGTGACGGGAATCTCCGGCGCCTCAAAGCGGCGCAGCATGTCCTCCTCGTCCATGGGAACGGTGAGTCCCGCGCGGCAGACCGGCACGCCCAAAAAGTCGAT
>CALULC010000019.1 GCA_944321385.1 uncultured Atopobiaceae bacterium | reverse complement strand
TTCCACCCGCACCAGGAGCTGCACCACATCAAGAAGGAGAACATCGGCCTCATCGAGGTCATGGGCCTCGCGGTGCTCCCGGCACGCCTGCTCGGCGAGATGGACCAGCTCGAGAAGGTCATCCTCGCGGGCGAGGACCCGGCGGCCGTGCCCGAGATCGCGAGCCACGCGCCGTGGGCCGCTCAGGTCATCGCGCGTCACCCCGAGTTTGCCCCGGAGAACGTGGCGGGCGCGGACCCGGCGACGCTCCACGCCGTCATCGAGGACGAGATCGGCCAGGTCTTTGCGCAGGTGCTCGAGTGCTGCGCGGTCTTTGCCGACGACGAAGAGGGTAGGGCGGCGTTTGCGCGCTTCGTTGCGAGCGTCTGCTAAGAGAGGAGATCGATTATGGGAATTCCCAGCCAGGACGTTCTGAACAAGGTCTACGGCGAGGACGCCGAGCGCGCCGTCGAGCGCCTCTCCGCGCTCGCCGCCCGCTACGACGAGACCTTCGGCGCCGGCGACCCCGAGTTCTTCACGGCCTCCGGCCGCACGGAGATCATCGGCAACCACACCGACCACAACGGCGGCAAGATCCTCTGCGCCTCCATCACGATGGACAGCATCGGCGCCGCTCAGCGCACGGATGACGGCGTCGTCACCATCTGGAGCGAGGGCTACCCCGAGGCCATCGTCGTCGACACCAACGCGATCGACCAGATCCCGCACGGCGGCGGTTCCACCACGCTCGTCGCCGGCATGCTCGAGGCCACGGCCAAGCGCGGCTTCAAGATCGGCGGCTTCAACGCCGTGTGCTCCTCCGAGGTCATCCCGTCCGCCGGCGTGAGCTCCTCGGCCTCCTTCGAGATGCTCGTCTGCGAGATGATCAACCACCTCTACAACGACGACGCCATCGAGCGCGCCGACTACGCCCGCATCGGCCAGTACGCCGAGAACGTCTGGTGGGACAAGGCCTCCGGCCTCATGGACCAGATGGCGTGTGCCGTGGGCGGCACGATCCTCCTGGACTTCTCGGACGGCGTGAAGTACGAGAAGGTCGACTTTGGCTTTGACGAGCTGGGCCACGACCTCGTGATCGTCAACACCGGCAAGGGTCACGCCGACCTCTCCGCCGAGTACTCCTCCGTCCCCAACGAGATGCATGACGTTGCCGCCGCCCTCGGCGTCAAGAACCTCTGCGACACGGACGAGGATGCGGTTCTTGCCAACCTCGCCGCGCTGCGCGAGAAGTGCGGCGACCGCGCGGTGATGCGCGCCCTGCACTACTTCGAGGAGGTCAAGCGCGTCGAGGCCGCCGAGGCCGCCATCAACGCCGGCGACAAGGCCAAGGTGCTCGACATCATCACGGCCTCCGGTCGCTCCTCCTGGGAGTGGCTGCAGAACGCCGTGGTCCCCGGCATGCCCGAGGAGGAGCCCATCCCGATGGCGCTCGCCCTCACCGAGCTCTACCTGCGCAAGATCGGCACCGGCGCGTTCCGCCTGCACGGCGGCGGCTTTGCGGGCGTCATCATGTGCGTGATCCCCAAGGCCGAGACCGCGGGCTACGTCGACTACATGGCCGGCTACTTCGGGCGCGAGAACGTCTACCTCACCAACATCCGTCAGACGGGTGCCGCCTGCCTCGGCAAGGCGTAGGGCAGCACGGTTCTTCTCGCCAGCCCTTTGGTTGCGAGCGGCGGCGCGGCTTCGGTCGTGCCGCCGCTTTTTTGCGCGCACTTGGGCCGCGGGTAGAGCATGCGGGCGATTAACACGCACGGTTTGTTTTAATCTCACATATCCGCAGGAAAAAATAACACGCATTGCAAACTGTGCGTGTTAATCGTCCGCACACCCCGCCCCGACACCTGTGGTTGAGACGCGCCGTCCGCGCGACCGCCCGCCGAACCGTCCACGGACTTTCAGGCAACCACATAGATTCCCTGGTATCGTCTGAAAAGAATGGGTAATCGTGGGGGACTCTCTCAATCCCCCGCTGACGACACGTAGGAGGAGGACCTATGAAGCAGGTCAGGAAGGCGGGTCACGGGCTCCGCTGGTTTGCGGCGGGCTCGCTCGCCGTGGCAGCGGCCGTCTGCTCCGCGGTTGCGCTCGCGCAGCCGGCTCAGGCGGAGGATGCCACGGCCTACACGCTCTATCCCACGCCGCAGATGATGACCTACAACGACGGCACCATCACGCTTGGTGACACCGTTGACGTGGTCGTCGAGGACGGCATCGACGATGACACCGTCGCGCGTCTGAACGAGGCGCTCAATCTCAAGGACATCAAGCCCGCGGAGGCAACCGCCCCCGACGCTGACGGTCAGGTCGACGTCCTCGTGGGCATCGAGGGCTCGGACGGCGTTGTTGACCAGTACGTTGACGCGGCGGACCTCACCATCGAGAACGGCCTCTTTGAGAAGACCGACGCCTACCTGCTGGCGCTGACCCCCGCGAGCGAGGGCAACGACGCGCGCATCGTGGTCCTGGGCAAGGACACCGACTCCGCGTTCTACGGTCTCACGACCGTCTACCAGCTCTTCCAGCAGGTCGACGGCGACACCGTCCGCGCCTTCACGATCTCTGACTGGGCCGACGTTGTCTCCCGTGGCTTCATCGAGGGCTACTACGGAAACCCCTGGAGCCAGGAGGACCGCGAGGAGCTCATGCGCTGGGGTGGCTACCACAAGCTCAACGTGTACGTGTACGCGCCCAAGGACGACAACAACCACCGTCTCCAGTGGCGTCACATGTACGACGACGAGGGGCTGGCTAAGATCAGGGCGCTCGCCGAGGCCGGCAACGAGTCCAAGTGCCGCTTCGTCTATGCGCTGCTCCCGTTCTATGCTCCCGGTGAGATCGACTCCAACACCGAGGAGAGCCTGGGCGTGAAGGTTGATGCCAAGTTCAACTTCAACAACTACGAGGCTGACCTCGAGGTCCTGAAGGCCCGTTACCTGCAGGTCATCGACGCCGGCGTGCGTCAGATCGCGCTTCTCGCCGACGACGCCAAGGACATGGGCGGCCAGAACTACCTGAGGCTCCTCAAGGACCTCACCGCGTGGCTCGAGGAGCTCCAGGAGGAGACCAACGAGGACGGCACCCTCAAGTACCCCGGCCTCAAGACCACCATCCCGTACGTGGGTGCGCAGTGGACCTACACCGGCACCGGCGAGGCGTGGTACAAGGACGCCCCCGAGAGCGTCCAGTTTGTGGTCACCGGCGGCCAGACCTTTGGCTCAGTGAACGCCGACTTCATCAGCAAGGTTCAGACCGCCACCGGCCGAAACCCCTTCATGTGGATTAACTGGCCCTGCACCGACCCGCTGCCCAACTACCTCACGATGGGCGGCCACAACACCTTCCTGGAGGACGGCGTTCAGCCCGGCTCCGTGGACGGCATCATGCTCAACCCGATGCAGCAGTCCCAGCCGTCCAAGCAGGGCATCTTCATGGTGTCCGACTACGCGTGGAACCTCTGGGACAGCGAGAAGCACGCCGACCAGGTCTGGCAGGACTCCTTCAGCTACCTCGAGAACAACTCGCCCAACGCGACTGAGGCCTCCGACGCCCTCCGTGAGCTCTCCATGCACATGCGCATGAGCACGGCCGGCACCACGGGCGCCACCTACCCCAAGCCCGACTACAGCGCGAGCGTGCCGGGGTAGACCCGCTCCTTTAGCTTCTGGATCAACGACGAGTCCGTTGACTTCACGGACGAGACCGACCCCGCTGGCGCCATGACCGCCATCAAGGAGGCCGTCGAGAACGGCAGCGTGACCGCCGAGGACATCGCCGCCGCGCGTCCGACCTATCAGAGCATCGTCGATGCGGCCAACACCTACGAGGAGTCCCACACCAACGACACCATGTGGAATCAGATCTCCCCGTTCATCAAGGCACTGCGCGACAAGGCCCAGGCCTCGCTGCTCTACCTCGACGTCATCGAGGCCGCGCTCGACTACGACGACTCCGCCGCCGAGAAGCTCGAGGCCGCCGACGCGATGTACGACCAGAGCAAGACCTACGCCTACAACCAGCTCGGCACCGACTACGAGGCCAGGGCGGGTCACGAGTACGTTGAGCCCACGCTCGAGTCCCTGCGCACCGCCGCCACCAACCTCGTCTATGCCACGAGCGAGATTCCGGCTGAGGACATGACCGTCACCGCCGGCAGCGAGGAGCTCCCCGGAAACGCCTCCGAGGGCCCCGCGAGCTTTGCCGCCGACGAGGACGAGGCCACCTTCTGGAGCTCCGAGTGGGACGGCGACGAGATTGAGAACCTCTGGCTGCAGGTTGCCTTTGACGAGCCCACGTCCGTCTCGGCCCTTCGCTACCTGCCGCGCCAGACTACGGGAGACGTTGAGGAGAGCGGCTCCTGCAACGGCACCGTGACCGAGTACAAGGTGCTCTACAGCAACGACGGCACCGACTGGCAGGAGGCCGCAGCGGGCAGCTGGTCCGACTACACCGACAAGAGCTGGCGCACCGCCGCGTTTGACACGCCGGTCACGGCCAAGTACTTCCGCCTGCAGGCCGTCCACACCTTCATGGCCGGCGGCGAGTCGAAGTACGACACCGGCATGAGCTGCGCCGAGATTCGCCTGCTCTCCGCGCCTGAGGTTGACCTCACCGACCTCGAGGCCGCCATTGCCAAGGCGGAGGCGCTCAACGCCGCCGACTACACCGAGGCGTCCTGGGCCGCCCTTCAGGAGGCCCTGACCGCCGCAAAGGGTGCGCAGACCTCCTTCAACCAGACCGCGATCGACACCGCGGCCGCCGATCTTGAGGCCGCCATCACCGCGCTCGTTGGCGCGGCACCGGCGGACGGTACGTACACCGAGGCCAACCCGTTCGTGTTCCCCGCAGAGGGCGAGACCGCCACGCTCGAGTTTGAGTACGGCCAGTTTGTTGACGATCACACGAACGACAACGGGTGGCCGATGGTCAAGCTCGAGACGCTTGGCGTGACTACCGTCGACGCCGTCAACCTTGGCGACGAGATTCACGTGCCCTTCTCCGTCAAGACGCCCGGCACGTACAGCGTGACGCTCCAGTACTCCAGCGGATCCACCACCAACGCCCTCGCGTGGTCCGATGACGAGGGCATCATCGCCGCGGGCAACACCGACGCCGGCGCTGACGACGCTGCTGGTGCGCTCCACACGGTCACGTTCACGATGACCGCGGGCAAGGCCGGCGAGTCCACGCTCGTCTTTGGCGCGCGCGACGAGGGCAAGGCCCCGCGCCTGGACAAGCTCACGATCACCCTCGAGAAGGCCACCGAGCCCGAGCCGAGCGAGCCCGACTACGCCGCGCTCAACGCCGCCATCAAGGCCGCCGAGGCCCTGAAGGCAGACGACTACACGGCCGACTCCTGGGCCAAGGTCGAGGCCGCTCTCGCCGACGCCAAGGCCGCCCTCAGCGCCACTGACCAGACGACGGTCGACGCCGCCGCAAAGGCCCTGAACGCCGCGATCGACGCCCTCGTCGAGGCCGAGCCCGAGCCCGCCAAGCCCGACTACGCCGCGCTCCAGGCCGCCATCGACGAGGCCGAGGCCCTGAAGGCAGACGACTACACGGCCGACTCCTGGGCCAAGGTCGAGTCCGCCCTCGCCGACGCGAAGGCCGCCCTCGAGTCCACCGACCAGGACGCGATCGACGCCGCCGCAAAGGCCCTGAACGCCGCGATCGACGCCCTCGTCGAGGCCGAGCCCGAGCCCACCGAGCCCGACACCTCCGATCTCCAGGCCGCCATCGACGAGGCCGAGGCCCTGAAGTCCGACGACTACACCACCGAGTCCTGGGCCGCCGTCGAGAAGGCGCTCGCCGACGCGAAGGCCGCCCTCGCGTCCGACAGCCAGGACGATGTCGACGCCGCCGCCAAGGCCCTGAACGATGCCATGGGCGCTCTCGTCGAGGCCGAGCCCGAGCCCGGCACCGACCCGGACCAGCCCGGCACGGACGAGCCCGGCAAGGATCCCGACAAGCCTGGCACGGACGAGCCCGGCGACGTCACCGACCCTGACGACCAGAAGCCCGGCGACACCACCAAGCCCGGTGGCTCCACGACCGGCGGGTCCACAACCGGCGGCGGCCTCGCCCAGACGGGCGACCCGACCTCCATGGTCGCGGCCCTCGCCACGGCGCTCGCCGGCGCCGGCGCCCTCGCCGCTTCTCGCAAGCGTCGCTAGTCGCACGGCGCACAGCTAGACCCCGACGGGGCGGCCCGCAGCCAATCGCTGCGGGCCGCCCCGCTCTTCTCCCCGCACCTTCCCGTGTGAACCTCCGACTTTTGCACGAGCGTTCCGGTCGTATGATTGCTTCAACCTTACATACCAGCAGCTAGAGGCGTTGCTCGTTGGCGCCGTGGCTCCGACCGCCCTCGCCGGCTCGTGCAAAAGTCAGACGTCCGGGAATCGGGGCGGCTCGGCGGCGAGAGAGAACCGGGGTAGCTCGGCGGCGAGAGGGAAAGGGAGGCCGCTCAGACTGTGCAAGACGAAAGGGCTACACGCTCTCCGGGCGGAACAGCCCTCCGTGCGGCTCGATCGAATCGTCCGGGATGTCCAGTACGTACGAGCCGCAGGTGTTGATGATCGTTGCCCCGCTGGGATGCTCGCGCACGCGCTCGATGCGCCCGTACTGCAGGTGAACGTGTCCGTGCAGCAGATAGCGCGGGCTCGTGCGGTCCAGAAGCGTGCCAAAGGCCTCAAAGCCGCGGTGGGGGAGGTCGTCCAGGTCCCCATACCCACGTGCGGGTGCGTGCGTCACAATCACGTCAACCCCGCCCATTGCGTTGGCGAGAAGCGCCATGCGGGCCGCGCGCCTTCTCATCTCTGCCTCGCTGAAACCGTAGACCTGGTCATTGTAGCGAATCGACCCACCCAGTCCCATGATGCGCAGGCCGTTGAACTCGCGGATGGCGCCGTCGATGTTGACGCATCCCTCGGGTGCGTGGCGCTCGTAGGCTCTGTCATGGTTGCCCGGCACGTACAGGAGCGGCACGTTGGCGAGCGTCACGATGTGCTCGAGATAGGTCGCAGGCAGGTCCCCGCACGAGACGATCAGGTCCACGCCGGCAACGCGCTCCGCGTCCCAGCGGTCGTAGAGCCAGGTCTCCTCAACGTCGGCTATCGCAAGAATCCTCATGGCACCGCCCCTACCGCGCCGAGTCCTTGAGCAGGACCGTGGAGGGGTCAACCGGGATGACGCCGGCCACCTCCACCTCCACGAGGCCCTCGCGGTCGAGCTCGTGCTGCTCGGGCAGGCGTCCCACCACGTTCTCGTTGAGCCAGCGCATGCGCACGATCTGCTCGCTCGTCAGGCGCTCGGCGTCCGGCCCCTGCACGACGTCCCCGCCCTGAGCCACCAGCTCGCCCGTGAACGGGTGCACGCGCCCGGAGAGCACCGACTGCCGCAGCACCTCCACAAGGCGCCTCTGCCCGCGCGGGAGCGCGTCCGAGAGCCGCACGTCAAGCACGCCCGCGGACATGCCCCACCAGTAGTTGAGCGACTGCCCGGTGGCCTTCTCGCCCTCCTTCTTCCAGGTGTCGTTTCTGATGGAGCGCACGAGCATCTCGTAGTAGCGCCCCCACTTCCACACGGGCTCGGCAAGATGGGTCTCGGTGCCGTCGTCCTCAACGCGATAGAGGCCCCACGACTCGCGGGGCGCGAGCGGATTGGCGTAGTCGCGCCCGGAGACGATGTGCACGCCCTCCTCGGCGAGCTCCCGGCGCCAGTCGAAGTCCTTGGCGGAGAACCACTTGAGGTAGACCGTGGCATAGGGGTCCACCATCTGGGCGCCAATGGCAAAGGCGTTGATCTCGGCCACGGTCGAGAAGACCGGGGACTCGGCTACGTAGCCTATTTTGTGGTGGCCCGCGAGGCTCGCGGCGAGCGCGCCGAGCAGGAACTTTGCCTCGTACATGCGCCCGTAGAAGCCGCGCACCGCGCTGTGCGAGAGGCTCACGGAGCAGTTGAGGTAGGCGGGTCCGGGGTGCTCCGCGGCGGCGCGCAGCACCTGGCGCATCTGCGTGGGCGAGCAGGTGATGATGAGGTCCGACTCGTCGGCGATGGCGGCGTCGATCGCCTGGTCGAAGGCATCGTCGGAGCTGCGGTCGGTAAAGGCGATCGTGGAGACGGTGCCGCCGATGCGCTGCTCGAGCTTCTCGCGCCCGCGCTCGTGCAGGGCGATCCATCCCGAGCTCAGCGGGTTGCGGTCGTAGATGAAGGCAACGCGGAACTGCTTGGCGAGAACCGCCGCGCGCGCGATGCTCTTGAGCTTGGGGAGGGGCTTGGTGTGCTCGAGGTTGGGGTCCTCGAGGTAGGTGCGCGCGCCCTCGCCCTGGGTGACCACGAACTCGCCCCAGATGCGCCCGACCTCCTCGTCAACCTCGCGCGGAGAGAGGTCGCGGACGTGCCTGAAGCCAAAGATGGAGACGTAGGTGGCAAGGGCGTCTCCCACCTGCAGGTCCAGGGCGTCCCCGCCGCGTGCGTGGAAGGACGCAGAGAAGGCGTCGAAGAGCGAGCGCAGGTCGCGCACCACCTCGTCCGGCCACTCGGTCTCGAGGTCCTGGTCGAGAAGGGCCGCCAGTCGCGCGTAGAACCCCTCCTCGCTGGAGGTGATGCCGTAGATGGGGCACACGCGGTAGAAGCGCGTGAACTCGTGATAGACGCGCAGTGCCTTCTCGTCGGAGGGCATGGGGATCACACGGGTGACGCTCGCGAGGATCGTGGGCATGCCCAGGTAGCGAGAGACGGAGACGCGCTTGTTGCCCTCCTGCACGTAGAAGCGCTGCAGGTACTCGTAGACGATGATGGGGTCGCGCAGTCCCTCGGTGCGCTGGGAGTCTATGAGGTCGCTCCACTTGGCGGCAAACTCCGAGCCAGCCTCGGCTATGGGGAGAAAGCCGCTCGAGAACATGTTCTGACGGCCGCGCGTCTTGGTGCCGGCTATCAGCGAGAGGTCTATCTCGACGAGCCCCACGGGGACCTCTCCCTGCGACCCCTGGTTCTTGAGGATGTCGTCCAGTGCGGGAGGATAGGGGTAGTGACCGTCCGAGACGTCACGTTCGACCTGCTTGAGACCGAGCTTGCGAGCCTTTGCGTAGTCCTCGAGCATGGGAGCCCCTTTCTGGGCGGGACCGTTCTCACACCATGGTAGCGAATCGCGGGGCTTGGCAAGGGGTATCCTTGCAACATGACGGGAGGTTCACATGGCGCTCATCGGGACGCACAGGCAGGGGTGGGCGATCGTGCTCAGCGCCGTTGGGTTGCTCGCCCTTGCGTTTGTGCCGAGCCTTGCCATGCTCCCGTACCTTGTTGATCAATCGGTTCAGCGCTTTGTGCTTTTTGGTATCGTCGCCCTGTTCGTGGCCTCGCTGGGAGGTGCGCGCTCCCTTGCGCTGACTCTCCGCAACCTGCCCCGGGCCGTTCGAGAGGGGTTCTACCCAGTTGGGGTGGCGCTCGTGCTCTGCGGCGTGGACATGCTCTCGGTGCTCCAGCTCGTCCAAGGGGGAGCTGGCCTGTCGCCCACATGGGTGGTGGACCTCTTGCAGGTGGTCCTGCTCAGCGTTTCCGTTGGCCTCTACGAGGAGGCGCTCTTCAGGGTGCTTCTCCTCGGCGGCCTGCTCTCTCGCCACGGGAGGACGAGAAGCGGCATGGCGGCTTCGCTCCTCATCTCCTCGGTGGTATTTGGAATCGCTCACGTGGCGGGAACCGGGGCGCTCGACCCCCTCAGCTTTCTGCAGATGCTGCTCAAGACCGCTCAGACAAGTTTCGTAGGCCTGTTGCTCGGGGTGGTATACCTGCGCACTCGCAGCTTTGCCGGCATCGTTATTCTCCACGCCCTTGCGGACTTCCTCCTCATGACGCCAACGGTCGTTGGCAGCGGCGTGGACGGCCTGCTCGGCAGCTACGTGAGCCAGGGGGACGACCCGCTCGCCCTGGCGCTCGCCGCGTCTCTGATCGTGACGTACCTTCTGGTCATAGCCCTCTATGCCCCTGCGGCGGTGCGCTCTTGGAGGCTCTTCGAGGAGCTGCCGGTGTTGGGGGAGGGGCCCCTTGACGCGAGCTGGGCAATGCCCGGAAGCGAGGGCTCCCCATCCCCGGACCTACGAAGCACCGGAAGACCCCCGCGGCCAAACGGCCTGTGAGGTCGCTATATTTCGCGGAGGCGCTCGAGGGTGACGCGCAGCACCTTGAGGTGCCCCTCGACGAGTCTGTGGTCGAGGCGGATCGACTCGAGCTCGTCGTCGACGCGTATCTGCTCGGCAAGGTCATGCTCGCGCATCTCGGCTATGGCGTGCCCGTATGCGGCTCGATACTCGGTGAGAAGGTGGTCGAGGGCCGCCCAGGCCTCGTTGGCATATGAGATGAAGCTTCTGTTGAGCTCGGCTTCGACAGACGAGAAGAACGACGTGGCGAGCTCCGCCAAGCCGGGGGACACTTCCTCCTTGACTCGTCTGACCTGCTCCGGGTTCGATGAGTCCTGGTTCAGGCCAAGGCGTGCCGAGATGCCCTTCTCGGTGAGCTTGACGAGATGTTCGGTGCTCGGAACGGGGACTCCCGCAATCGCTCCCGCCCCCATGCCAAATGCGCTCCCTCCCTGGCCGGAACGTCCCGTCCAGACTGAGCTCTCGGTGGCCTCCTGGGAGGAGCCAGCCTGAGGGTTGCCCTCGGAGAACCAGCGGCTCTCGTGAACAAACGAGATGCTCACGGGTATGTTGAGATCTTTGGTGAGAGAGGTGAGCGTCTGATATTCGGAAAGAAACTCATGCTCAAAGCGAAGTCGCTCTCCTTGGGCGATGAGTCGGACCATGTTGAGGGTGCGCGCGCCCGGCTCCTCAGTCTCGAGGCGCACGACGATTCTCGACATTGCGCCGGAGAGGACGCTCTCGAGGCCCTGGCTGAGAAAATGCCTGATATGAGACAGAGACGCGCAGGAGTTCAGCATCGCCCAAACCCCAAGGTACTCCTCTGAGGCGAGCTGGTGGACGATGGACCGGAAGCTCTCGCTCTCTCGGCCGATCTTCTGCTGGAAGTCGCGGAGCACGATCTCGCGCTTTTCGCGTATGAATGAGCCAAGGTCGCGCGTGGTGGCCTCAGCGAGTCGCTCGCTCTCGAGCCGACGCTCCTCCGCAAGGTGCGCCATGTTCTGCCCGAGGGCCGTGAGCGCCTGGTCGAGCAGGGCCCCGCATCTCTGGAGCTGAATGCGAACGCGCCGCTCGCGGAGAGCCTCGATCATGCGCCTCTCGGAGGCGCGGTTTGCCTCCTCGAAGCCCTCTGCCTCGGGAAGCGAGCAGTAGGGGAGAACGACGGGATTCTCGAGCCCGAATTCTGACGCGAGGATGCGACGCGCATGCTCGAGGACGCGCTCGCGCTCTCGCTCTCTCACGAGGTCGATCTTGGTGAGCAAGAACAGACAGTTGGGTAGCGTCTCGCTCAGGTTGTCTCGCATGAAGTCCCTGAGCGTCTGCGAGAAGGGCTCGACGGCGGGGGTGAGCACGATGCAGGCATCTGCCGTGTCGCGAAGCGTGCGCTTGGTCACCTCGTCATGCCACTGAGACAGGGAGTTTGTGCCGGGGGTGTCGATGATGCGGACGTTCTCGCTCAGGAAGTCCGAGGGATAGGCGAGGCGAAGCGTCTGCGTTCCTACGGAACCCTCAGACCCCGAGGTGTACTTGGCGAGCGCCCCGGCAAGGTCATCCTGCGCCCCGATGATTCGGGGCGCGCCTTCCTGAGACTGGCCTGTCGTCTCGAGGCGGAGCTCCGGTGCGGCTCCGTATTCGATGATCGTTGAGGCTACGGTCGTCCCCTGGACGGCATCGGCCTCAAACAGCTCCTCGCGCAGGAGCGCGTTGATGAAGCTGCTCTTTCCGGCGCTGAACTCGCCAATCACCGCCATCGTGACGCAGGGGTCTTGCTGCCTGGCCTCAACGCGCCCGATGGCGCGCTCAACGTCGGAGCGGGCATCCTCGGGAAGGGCGTTGCGGGCGAGAAGACCCTTCGCAAAGGCAACGTGCCCATCGATGTCTGCGAGTTCGGAGAGAATCTTCGTCCTGGTGTCCCACGAGGAGGCAGCGGGGGGCGTGCCGCCAGGCGCCTCCTCGGCGCCAAGCCTGTCTACGCTCTCTCCTGTAGTCATGATGCCGCGTGCCCCCGAAGTGTTTGACCTGCCTCATCGGGAAGAATCCCCAAGATATCCTCATGCAGAATCCCAAGCTGGTCAAGATGCGCCAAGGGGTTCCCGCCACTGAGAGGGGAGCGTCGGTGACAGGCAGCGATTGACACGAGTCTGAGCCCCACCCCGGTCAAGGCCTCGCGACCGAGGGGGCGGCTCATTGCCTATCCCATCTTAACGAGGTCAAAGATGAAGGTGTCGAGGTTGTCGGCTATGTCTTGCAGCTGCCTCTCGCACTCATCGAGTCGCTCCTGTTGGAGCTTGACGTTCTCCTTGCCCTGCTCCATCTCGGCGATGATGCCCTCCATTTGTCGCTGCATCTCGGAGAGCTCGGTGCCCAGAGACTCGCTCACGAGCGCCCTGACCCCGCCGAGGGAGTTGAGCGCCGTGTTGACCGCAGACTGCGCGAGCTCCTCTCCGTTCTCGCTGATTCGGTTGCAGTATTCGTCTAGGACGGCCTTCTTGACGGAAGAGGCCATCCTCTCGTTGCTCTTGGCGAGGGTGAAGATCGAGTTTGCGGCGATAAGGGCGACGAGGGTGAAGGGGTTGAAGAACCCGATCAGATAGAGGGCAAACTCGGCCGCGATCGTGATGCCCAGGCTCACGGCAAAATTGAGATTGAGGCCCGTCGTGGCGCCGATGACGGCGATGTCGACCTTGCCGAGGGCGAGACCCGCCACGCCGGCGGCAACGCGCTGCCAGGTGGGGACCGTCTTCACCTCAGGGGTGCCTCCGTTGCCGGTGATGTCAAACTTCAGCTGGTCGAGTGAGACGTAGAAGTCGTCGACGCCTCCCTGAATCTCGTTGCGCAGCTGCTCCGTGCGCTCCTTCACCAGCTGGGTGAAGGGGCCCGCCGCCCATGCGCGCGTGTCGGCATCAATTTGCTCGGAGAGGTATTCCCCGAGCTCGGCCATGAGCGCCTCGGAGTCCTCCTTAGTGTGGAGAGGGCGAATCTCGGTCTTGGGCTCGTAGCTGTCCATCCAGCCCTTGAGCTTTGCGGGGAGCTCGTTGAAATAGGCAATGGCCATCCGCCTGATGTCGGGCTCCATGCTTGCGATGAGGGCGTCGGTCTTTGCGAGCAGCAGCTTGATCTGGTGGTCGAGGGCCTCGAGCTCCGGCCTGGCGTCCAGGTAGCGGCGCTTGAGCTCGCCGAGGTCCATCGAGAGGGCGCGCCTGCGCTGGGGGATGACGTCCTCCAGGATGTCGCGGCGCAGGGTGCGAACGCACTCGCGCGCCGGCGTGGCGAGCTTTACCTTGCCCCGGTCGTTGGCGAGGTAGTCCGTGAGCTCCCGTTCGAGCGCGGGGATGTTGGAGGCCTCGACCATTGAGTCATTGCCGTCGAGGCGACCGTCGAGCGCGTCGAGCGCGTTGACGTAGAAGATGCGCTTTGTGAACGGTCTCATGAGGTCGTTCACAAACCTCATGACGCGCGTGCGCTCGCGGTCGTTGCGCACCTGGTTGATTCGGTTGACCACGCAGAAGAGGTTCTCCTCGTTGATGCCGTAGACGGGCAACGTCTCGCTCAGGAAGTCCGTCTCGTCCTTGGAGCCGGCGGAGAGCGCGCTCACGGCAAAGATCACGGTGTCCGCCTGGCTGAGGTAGCTCATCGTCACCTGCGTGCGCGCCGGGTTCTCGCGAAGCCCCGGCGAGTCGATGATCTCAACGCCGTTGCGCAGGATCTCGAGCGGCCAGAAGAGCTCCACTCGAGAGAAGGGGCTCTGCCTGCTCGCCTCGTCGTGCTCCATGCCCATGGGGATGACGACGTAGTCCTCTATCTCGTCCACGGGGAGCTCGATCGGCGGAATCTCCTCTCCCTCGTGGGCGCGGATGTGGGCGAGCGCCCTCTCGGGGATGCCCGGGTAGACGCGCAGGGGCTGGGGGTTCAGGAAGTGGAGCACCGCCCGAGGCGTCTCGCCGTATTTGACCTCGTTGATGATGGCGGTGGTGGGCGTGGCAAAGGCGGGCAGCACCTCCTCGCCCAGAAGCGCGTTGATGAGGGTGGACTTTCCGGTCTTGAACGCCCCCACGATCATGATCTTGAAGCTGTCCGAGGCGGTCTTCTCGCTCAGCTCTCGCAGGCGAGAAACGCAGTGGGGCACGTCGAGAAGCTCGATGAGCTGCTCGGCCGAGCAAATGGTGCGCGCGAGCTCGCCTTGGCGCTCCGAGAACCTTCGCATCTGGTCGTTGTTCATTTCCTGAATCCCCTCGCTCAGCTCTTGGTGATCGGGTGCCTCTCGATGATGGCGTCGAGGTTAGAGACGATCTTCGCAATCTTGGTGCGCTGCCCCTCGGGATCCGCACCTTCGCCGGGCCCGGAGACGGCGGCGCTTCTCGCCCTCACCCACGAGTCGTAGGTTCCGCGAAGCTCCTCGGCAGTCTTGTTGTAGAGGTCGAGGACGGCGTCTTCCACGGTCTTGATGCAGCGGTCGTAGATCTCTGGCACATCGGAGCTCAGGGTCCTCTCGAGGGCGCGTCGCTGACGGCTGACGGTTCCGTTGAGGACGATCTCCGAGACGATGCCAAGCCCCGTGCTCATTGCGATTCCGATGGGGCCGAGGCTCAGCGCGGATCCGATGGCATAGGCGCCCACGGTGAGGGCGCCCGCCCCCATGCGGGAGGCGATTCTCGTGGCACGCATGTCCCTGAGTCTGACGTCGCTCTGCCCGAGGGACTGCCTGAAGAGCTCCCGGTCCGCGATTCTGGTGGCCTCGGGAGGGACCTTGATGCCGTAGCGGGACTCCAACTCTCGGTTGAGCCAGGTGACGTCCTTGCCGTAGCTCTTCTGGAGCGCGCTTTCGAGCGTGTTGCCAAAGGAGACGAGCTCGCTCTTCATGCGATAGGGGTAGTCGAGCTGGTACCAGTCCTTGGGGTTGGGCGAGTGGGAGAGCTCGATCGAGAACCGCTCGAGGAGGTCGCGCTGGCGCTCTTCGGAAAGCTTGCGGATGCGCTCGAAGTTCTGGTTGCAGCGGTTGAGGAACTCGACCTCAAGCTCGCCCCAGTCGATGCGCGCCGTGCTCAGTGTCTCTCGCTCCGCGCGCCTTGTTGCTTCCTCGCGCTTTGCGCGGTCGTCGTCGAGGGCATCGAGCCTCAGGCCAAAGAGCTCGCGGAGGCTCTGGGCTATGACGGAGGCCTCCATGCGGGCGCGTGCGAGCTTGAGAGCGCGATGGCCGGACTGCTCGACCCAGGAGAGCAGCTGCCTAGAAATGGCGCGAGGGCCGGATTGGCACTCCCACCCCTCCAGGAGGCCCTCCTCGGAGAGATATATCGGGCAGCTCGAGCTTATCGAGCGAATTCCTGAGCCGATGTATTCCACCAGCGCCTCGCGCTCGCCCGGGTCCACGAGGTCGAGCATCGTGATGACGACCATGACGCGGGGGACCTCGCGGGCAACGAGGTGCTCTTCGAGCAGGTGGCGCTCAAGCTCGCTCAGGGGAGCCACCGCGGAGACGGCGAGAATCGCGCAGTCGCAGCTCACGAGCGCCCGGTCTGCGAAGGTGAAGTCGTTCACGATCTGGGAGTTGACGCCCGGGGTGTCCACGAGCTCGAGTTCGCCCTCGGCGAGCAGTGCGCATGGCACGCGCACGGCTAGCTCCTGCGGCGTCTCCTCCCGCTCGAGGTCGCTCCAGCCGTCGTCATCGAGCGGGTAGATGCGGCGCCCGGAGGGCGTTGGCGCGACGATGCACGCCTGCCTGCCGCCCTGGACGTGAATGGGCACCTTCGTGGTCAGGGTCGCTCCCGTTGGGATGATGTCCCGTCCCACGAGGGCGTTTATGAGCGAGCTCTTGCCGCGGCTGAACTCGCCGACCACGGCCACGGTGAAGCGCTCCCTGCCGAGGTAGGCGCGGACGAGCCTGACCTCACCCGCGAGATCGCCCCTCTTGCTGGCGCGCGCGAGCTGCTCGAGGTAGTCAAGCTGGGCCTCGAGCCTCCTGTCCGTCACCCTAACAGCGGTGGCGCCTCTCCGGGGAAGGGGGCCGTTTGCGTTGGTCCTCTCGGCGGCCTGGGGCTGGGGCCCGGGTCCGGCGGCGGGCTTTTGGGTCCGCGCCGCGGGCTCGGGACCGGGCGTCGCCCCCGCCTCGCGCTCCGCAACGGGCGGCTTGTCCTTGGACGATGCCGCGCGCTCCGGGCCTGCCCCCTCCTTTCCGGCGCCGGGGCCGTCGAAGAAGTCCTTCCGCTTGAGGAACATGCTCCCGCTCCTACTCTGCGATGAAGCGCGAGAAGAACTGGGGCGCGCAGATGCGGTAGGCCGGGTGCAGCGAGGGCTCGGTGAGGAGCTGGTAGAGCGCGGCGAGCCGTCGCTCGTCCTCGTCCGTGAACTCCCCCTCGCCGCCGAGGTTGGCGATGAGCCTGTCGAGAAGCGCGTAGAGCTCGTCCTTCTTTGCCTGGTAGGCGGCGCGGTCGAGGTCCTTGATGGCGTCGTGGCGGAAGGTGCCCACGGGCTTCTCGAAGTCGACGCCCTCGGCGCGCGGGCTCATGCGCAGGGCCTCGAAGTTCGCGAGCCTGCAGGAAGGGTAGTCGAAGGAGAGCACGTACTCGGGGGGCATGATCAGGCTCTTGTCGTCCTTGCGCGGGAGCACGCGATAGTAGAAGACGGTCACGAGCAGGCGGTCCCCCACGATGCTGAGCATGGGGAAGCCGTAGCCGCGGTCCATGGCAACGTAGGAGCGCACGACGGGGCTGGTGTTGATCTTGCTGAGGAAATCCTTGATGGAGGTCATGACAGCATCCTTTCGGTGTTGTGATCGGGGGCTCTACTGGGTGTCGCCGGGGGCGTAGGCCTCGACGTAGGAATAGCCGCTGTCTTCCCAGGCGTCCATGAACTGGGAGGCGGGAACCTGGATGGCGTGCCCGTCGGGGGTGCCGGAGTCGTTGATGATGACCATGGGCTCCTCGCCGGAGTAGTCGATGCCGATGACCTCGACGGCGTGGTTGGGGTTGTTGGGGAGGTACTCGCTTGAGCCGTTGGGGCACCAGATCTCGTTGGAGTCAACGGCCACGACCATGCGGCCGTCGTCCTCGAGGCAGTCTCGGATGTCGTCGAGCGAGGCTCCCATTCCCTCCTCGGTCTCGGCCCCGAGCATGTTGAGGACCTCGTCCATGTCCCCGATCGTGGTGCCCGTCTCAGGGTCGTACCAGCCGTTCTCCTCGGCGGCCTCGATCACGGCGTCGATGTCCACGTCCTCGCCGGTGAGGTTCTCGTAGGCCATGCACTGGGCGTAGATGGCGCAGGGGCCGTCCTCCACCTGGTACTCCCAGTCTTCGGCATCCTCGTCGGGGGTGCCCACGACCTGGTCCATGTTGGTGTCGGAGGGGTCAAACTGCTCGTAGCCCCCCATAAAGGGCATCTCGCCGTCATCGACGTCGGGAACGTCGTCGTCGGCGTCCGTGAACATGGTTGACCAGCTGTCGGCGTCGTAGATCTCCTCGCTGTCGACCTCGCCGTCGCCGTCGGAGTCGATGCCGTGGTAGATTCCGTCGATGACACCGTCGCCGTCAGCGTCGACGCCGGCGAATCCCTCGCCAAAGTCGATGACGCCGTCGCCGTCTGTGTCAACGCCAACATAGAAGGCGTCGGTGACGCCGTCACCGTCGATGTCGACCTCGACGACGGCCGCGTCGTCAAGGCCGTCCCCGTTCAGGTCAAACGTGAGCGTGTCGTCAAAGGAGGCATCGTTGTCATAGGAGGTGTCGGCATCGGACTCGTCGGTGTCAAAGTCGTCGGCATCGGTGCCAAAGTCGTCGGGCTCGTCGGTTCCGTACGCGTCACCGCTGTCGTAGGTGTCCACGTAGCCGTCGCCGTCGGTGTCAAAGGCGTCTGGCACGCCGTCGAAGTTGGTGTCGAGGGCCTCGGCGTAGCCGTCCCCGTCGAGGTCGTAGGACTCGACAAAGCCGTCGCCGT
Organism: uncultured Atopobiaceae bacterium; assembly: GCA_944321385.1. Classification (GTDB taxonomy): domain Bacteria; phylum Actinomycetota; class Coriobacteriia; order Coriobacteriales; family Atopobiaceae; genus Thermophilibacter. The sequence continues at coordinate 6,416 of CALULC010000019.1, read as the reverse complement.
CGAAGTCTCCGGCGTCCGTGTAGCCGTCGAGATCGGTGTCAAACTGATCGGGCATGCCGTCGAAGTTGGTGTCGAGGGCCTCGGCGTAGCCGTCCCCGTCGAGGTCATAGGACTCAGCAAAGCCGTCACCGTCAAGGTCGATTCCCTGCGTGGGGTCAAACTGGTCGTCCATGGCTGCTCCTTGCGTCTTGGGTGGTCGGGATGATTCAAAGATATCCGCCATAATCCGAGAGGCGGCGGGCTTGGCAGTTTTGGGCCTCTTTCCTACCGTTTTGCCTCACCTTGGGGGCTGGGGCGCGCTTCTCGCCTCCCGCCTCCGGAGAAGAGGTCGACCATCTTCTTGTAGTAGCGGTCGCTCACGCTCACGCTCTCGCCGTCCGTGAGCACGAGCGAGCGAGAGGCCCTGTTGACGCCGCTCACCTCCGCTGCGTTGACGAGGTAGCTCTGGTGGCAGCGGACGAAGAGGCCGGGCGGGAGACTCTTCTCCACGGAGTCGAGGGTCGCCGAGAAGGACACGAGGTCGTTCTCTCTCGTGGTGTGGAGGATGACGCGCCTTCTGCTGCTCTCGAAGAAGAGGATTGCGTCATAGGGAACCCTCAGGTCCCTCGTCTTGGTGTGGACGTTGAAGAGGCGGGGCGTGGCCTTTCTGGACCTGACATAGGCAAGCGCCACCGTCAGGGCGTCCCTGAGGGCCAAGGGGTCGTCCTCGTCGACGGAGAGCGCCGCGACTGGCTTGCGGCGCAGCAGCTCAAGAAGGCGCTCGTGCGTGGCATCGAGAAGGACGAGCTCCTGGTTTGGCCAGCTTGCAGACTCGACGAGCCCGTCGACGGATGCGTCGAGGAAGACGACGTCGACGGGCGCCGCTCCGGGCGTCCCCGACGAGGCGACCGTCGAAGGGTCGCTCGAGAAGGCGATCTTCATCGGAACCTTGAGGTTTGAGGCGGAGAGAGCGAGGCGCTGGGCGAGCGCGCGGCCCTTCTCGGCGTCGCGATGGATAACGGCAACGGTGAGCATGGACGTCTCCATCCGCACGACACGTAGGCAAACCTTACTGAGGATAGTTCACCGGAAAGCTGTCGGGGGACAGGAGGGGAGTGGATTCCGGCGAGCGTTGACGTTGGGCCGAGAAACGCCCCCGACCGAGCGGGTCCGCGCGGCCGGGGGCGAGGGGGAGGGGCGATGTGCCCGGGACTAGACGTACGGTCCCTCTATGAAGCCCGTTCCGTCGAAGAGGCCCTCTGCGCAGACGACGCCGTCGGAGTAGTAGAGGACAAAGTAGACGGAGAGGTCGTCGGTGCCCATGTACGGCTCCATATCCGAAATGCCCAGGGTCATTGCCTGAGACATGCTCTCCGACTCCATGGCCTGCTGGAACATGGTCTGTAGCGTTGCCGCGTCCGCGTCGCCAGAGGATATCGAGGACTGGAGGTAGACCTGCATCTGGCCGTCGACGTAGTTGGAGTCATAGTTCGTGAGGGAGAACGTGTCTGAGCAGGCCTCCGCAAAGCCCTTGGCAAAGGCGTCGGTAAAGGACGCGGCGTCAGTGGCGCTCGTGTCAACGTCCGGGACGTCGATGGTCACGTCCTCCGGAGTTTCCGTCTCGGCGTCGGCGTCCTTCTCGGAATCGGCGTCCTTGTCCTCGGAGCCCTTGTCCTCGGCGTCGTCCTTCTGCTCGATAGCGGCGGAAGGCGCGCCCTCGCCGCCCTTGTTGGACATCTGGGGCACGACGACAAGTACGACCACGGCGGCCACGATGGCGATCACCACGATCACGGCGGCCACGATGGCGATCACCTTGCCCTTGCCGCCCTTGTCACCGTTGGGCTGGGGCATGCCCTGGGGGCTGCCCATGGGGTACTGGCCGGGCGTGGGGTACTGACCGGGCGTGGGGTACTGGCCGGGCGTCCCAAACTGCCCGGACGTCGGCGCCGGGGTGGGGTACTGGGCAGGGGCGCCGTATTGGCTGGGCGCTCCCTGTTGAGCCGAGACGGCGGGGGAGCCATCGCTCGGGCTCGGGGCGCCGCAGGTCGGGCAGAAGGCCACGCCCTCGGGAATGTACGATCCGCAGTTCTGGCAGTTCATGGCTTGTTCCTCTCTCGCGTGGTGTATCGCGTGAGCCAAACATAGGGCAGACCATTCGGCGACGGCTCGTCGTCTGTCGTTTTGGGCTAGTTTAAGCCCATTTTAGGCTTTCCAAGCCGTGCCTTGTGGTCCTAGGCGTCTGCCACCGGGCGACCCTCGTAGTTGAGGCCGGCCACGAGCTCACGCAGGCGCGTCTCGTCTCCGCGGACAAACGCCTCGGCGAGCACGGGGTAGGTGAGGCGCGCCTCGTCGTAGAGGTCGGCAAAGCTCTCGGTGCGGCGCGCGCCGGTGAAGGGGTCCGTCCAGGGGAGGCACGCGAGGTTGGCCGCCGGGCACTCGTCCGTGCGGCGCACGTGGTGGGCCGAGGCCTGGGCGTAGGAGTGCGTGCGGAACCTGCGCTCAGCCATGCCGGCGGCGCGCACGAGCTTTCGTCCGGCGGGGTCGATCGCCCGGTAGAGGCGCTCGTAGTCATGAACGGCGGCTCCGTATTCGTGTGCGCCCAGCTCGATCCCAAAGACGGAGAGGGCGGTCTGGGAGACGAGCGCCCCGGCCACGCGCTCGGTGCGCGGGGTGCGCATGAGGTTGCTCTCCGCTGGGCGCTCCTCCACGGTGGCGTGGCGCTTCTCCCAGAGGATCCAAGAGTCAATGTCTGACTCGATGATGGCGTGGATCTCCTGCTCGGCGCCGGAGAGGGAGGGGTCCGTCTCCACGAGGGCCCGCTGCTGCCAGATCACAAAGGGATGCGCGGCGCGGTCCAGCGCGTAGTGCCCGAGCACGCCAAACGCGAAGGCGCGCCCTATGCGCTCGTCCGCCACGGGCAGGCGGCTCACGCCGTCGCGCAGGGAGAAGAAGGCACGGGTCATGTGGCCGGCCTGAATCTCGCGGGCAAGTCGGCGGCAGGTGAGCGCACGCGAGGGAAGCGTCGAGAAGCGTGCGAAGAGCGGGTCCGGCCCCTGGTTTCCCAGCAGGAATGCCAGCAGCTCCTCCTCGCCCTCCACGAGGCCCGCGGGCAGCTCCGGCAGCACGTCCTCGCCGAACAGGTGGTGGGTTATGAGCGCGGGCATGGCCCCTCCTGGAGCTCGCGGTCCTTCTCGTACCTATAGGGTAGCGCAACGCCAGGCGTACTAACTCTGACTTATGCACGAGCGCTCTTCGTTGCGCGTCGGTTGAGTTAATCATATATGCAGCTAGAAGCTTTGAGCCGTCTTTCTCGCTTGGCGAGAAGGGCGGTGCGCTCGTGCAAAAGTCGGAGTTTGCGCGGGACGGCGGGCGAGAAGGGCGGTTCGCTCGTGCAAAAGTCGGGGCTCGCGGGGGACGGCGGGCGAGAAGGGCGGTGCGCTCGTGCAAAAGTCGGAGTTTGCGGGGGACGGCGGGCGAGAAGGACTATCCCTCGAAGCCGGGGTCCTCGGCGAGGTCCGTGCCGTCCGCCGCCGCGGTGGCAAGCTCGTCGCAGCGCTCGTTCTCGGGGTGACCGGCGTGGCCCTTGACCCAAACCCAGGTCACCTCGTGCGGCTCGCAGGCGGCGATGAGGCGCTGCCAGAGGTCGACGTTCTTCACGGGCTGCTTGCTCGCGGTCTTCCAGCCGCGACGGACCCAGCCGCCAATCCAGTTCTGGTTGAAGGCGTTGCAGACGTACTGGGAGTCCGTGGTCATCGTGACCGCGCACGGGCGCTTCAGCGCCTCGAGCGCCGCGATAGCACCCATGAGCTCCATGCGGTTGTTGGTGGTGCGCCGGTAGCCCGCCGAGAGCTCTCGCTCGTGGGCAACGCCGTCCGGCCCCGTGTAGCGCAGCACCGTTCCGTAGCCGCCCGGCCCCGGGTTGCCGCGCGAGGAGCCGTCTGACCAGGCCTGCACGTGCATGAGGGCACCGGGGCGGGCGCTGTTCTCGCCCGTCACGATCTTCTCGCCCGCCGAGCGCGAGAACTCCTCCCAGCTCGCCACTACTTGGCCTCCGCCCAGTTGCTGCCATAGGAGACCTCGGCGATGAGGGGCACGCTCAGGCTGATGACGCCCTCCATCGTCTCGCGCACGAGGGCGCTCACGGCCTCGAGCTCTGTCTTGGGCACCTCGAGGTCCAGCTCGTCGTGGATCTGCAGCACGAGCTTGGATGCAAGGCCCTCCTCGTGCAGGCGTCGCTCCACCTGGACCATGGCGATCTTGATGATGTCTGCGGCGGTGCCCTGCATCGGGTGGTTCATCGCGGTGCGCTCGCCAAAGGCTATGAGCTGGCGGTTCCGCTGCTGGAACTCGCGGATGTGGCGCTTGCGGCCAAAGAGCGTCTCGGCGTAGCCGCGCTCGTGCGCCAGGCGCACGGCCTCGTCGAGGAAGGCGCGCACGCCGGGGTAGGCGGCAAAGTAGCGGTCGATCATCTCCTGCGCCTCGGCGCGGCCGATCTTGAGCGAGCTTGCCAGGCCAAAGGCCTGCTGGCCGTAGACGATGCCAAAGTTGACGGCCTTGGCGCGGCTGCGTAGCTGCGGGGTCACCTCGTCCAGGGGCACGCCAAAGACGCGGGCGGCCGTGGCGGCGTGGAAGTCGCGCCCCTCGCAGAAGGCGGCGATGAGGTGCTCGTCCCCGGAGAGGTGGGCGAGCAGACGCAGCTCGATCTGCGAGTAGTCGCAGGCGAGAAACACGCTGCCCTCGGGCACCGTGAACGCCTGGCGCACGCGGTGGCCGAGCTCGGAGCGCGTGGGGATGTTCTGCAGGTTGGGGTCGGAGCTGGAGAGGCGTCCGGTGGCCGTGACCGTCTGGTTGAGCGTGGTGTGGATGCGACCGTCGTCCGCCACGAGCGCGGGCAGGGCGTCGAGGTAGGTGCTCTTGATCTTGGAGCGCTCGCGGTAGTCCAGCACGTCGGCCACGATCCCATGCTCCGCCGCGAGGTCTGCCAGCACCTTGGCGTTGGTCGAGTAGTAGCCGCGCTTGGTGCGCTTGAGGCCGTACGTGGGCAGCCCCAGCACGTCGAAGAGGACGTGGGAGAGCTGCATGGGGGAGTCGATGTTGAAGGGCTCGCCGGCGGCGGCGTGGATCTTCTCGACCATGCCAGAGATCTCCGTGCCGAGCTCGGCGGACTGTGCCGCGAGGACGCTCGTGTCCACGCCGAGGCCCGCGCGCTCCATCTCGGCGAGCACGGGCAGGAGCGGCATCTCCATGTCGTCAAAGAGGCCGGTGGAGCCGTCCTTCTCGAGGCGCGCACGAAGCACGTCCATGAGGCGGAGGGCACAGACCGCGTCCAGCTCGGCAACGGGGAGGTCGTCGCTGGGGGCGGGGAGGGTCTCCGTCAGGTACGCCTCGCCGAGCTCCGGCAGGGCAAAGCTCCCTCGCTCGGAGTCCAGCAGGTAGGCCGCCACGGCCACGTCGAAGATGCGCCCCGGGCTGACCTCGTGCGTCTCCACGAGCGCCGGCTTGGAGGAGTCTGCGGGGCAGACCTCGTGGAGAAGCGCCTTTACGTCGCCGCTCACGACGCGACCCTCGCGGAAGAGACGTACGAGGGCGCCGGTGGCGGCGTCCCCCTCGATGCGCATGACCTTGTCCGTCGTGGTGCACCAGAGGACGCGCGAGAGACCGAAGAGCGCTCCGTCGGCGCGGTCGTCGTCCAGGGCGCAGCCGACCCACTCCCCGTTGGCGATCGCCGCGTCGAGGGCGGCGGCAGCGTCATCGCCTGCGAGCGGCTCCGGCAGCTCGACCGTCGTAGACGCGGGCCCCGTCTCGCCGAGGGCCGCGCGGGCTGCCTCCGCCGCGCCCTCGCCGGCAAGGCGCACGAGACGCGTGGTCATGCCGGTGAAGCCCAGGGCGGAGAAGGCGCGGGCCACCTCCGCGGGGTCGAAGGTGGGGAAGCGGGCGTCGGAGAGGTCGAGCTCGATCGGTGCGTCCGTGCGGATGGTGGCCACGCGGCGGCTGACCAGGGCGTCGTCGATGTGGGCGCGGAGGTTCTCGCCCATCTTGCCCTTGACCTCGTCCGCGTGCGCGATGACCTCGTCCAGGCTGCCGTACTGCACGATCAGCGCTGCCGCCTTCTTGGGGCCGATGCCCGGCACGCCGGGGATGTTGTCCGAGGTGTCGCCCTTGAGGCCGTAGAAGTCGGGCACCAGCTCCGGCGTGATGCCGTGGTAGAGGTCCTCCACCGTGGTGGGGTCCATGATCACCACGTCCGTGACGCCCTTCTTGGTTGAGACGATCTTCACGTGCTCGGTGGTGAGCTGGTACATGTCACGGTCGCCGGTGAAGAGGTACATGTCGTAGCCCGCGGCCTCGCCGCGGCGCGCCAGGGTGCCGAGGATGTCGTCGCCCTCCCAGCCCTCGAGCTCGGCCACGGGGACGTCCAGCGCGTGGAGCAGCTC
>CALULC010000018.1 GCA_944321385.1 uncultured Atopobiaceae bacterium | reverse complement strand
CCACGATCTTTGCCTGGACCGGCGCCCTGCGCAAGCGCGGCGAGCTCGACGAGCTGCCCGAGCTCGTGGACTTTGCCAACCGCCTGGAGGCGGCCACGGTCCACACGATCGAGTCCGGCCGCATGACCGGCGACCTCGCGCGCATCACGTCGCTCGAGAACCCGGAGACGCTCGGCACCCGCGAGTTCATCCTCGCCATCCGCGAGACGCTGGACGCAGAGGCCGCCGCCTAGCGAGCGAAGATTAAACAAAGATGGGCGGGGCTCCGGGAAGCGATCATGTCCCGGAGCCCCGCCCCTTTGTGTCGCTGTTCGGCGCGCGCCGCTTGGCGTCGTGCGCCGTCACATGTCTCCGGTGAGGGTGTTCTTCGCGATCGCAAAGCACTCGCGCAGCATCGCCTGCGGCAGATAGAGCGGGTTGGTCTGCGCGGCAAGGCCGTAGGCGCCGGGCAGACCGTTCTTCTCGGCAATGCGCAGGGCTCGGTAGAGGTGGAAGTCGTTGGTGACCACGGCAACCGTGGCTCCCGGGGCGAGAAGCTCGGAGGAGTTGCTCACGTTCTCCGCCGTGGTGGTTGAGCGCGTCTCCTTGGTCACGCGACTCTCGGCAAGGCCGTTCTCAACCAGGTACTCCGCCATGGCGTCGGCCTCGGCGCGCGTCTCGCCAAAGCCCTGCCCGCCCGAGACGATGCAGGTGGTGTTGGAGTTCTCCTCGAGGTAGGCCAGCGCGGCGTCAAGACGGTAGCGCAGGGTCTCTGTGGGCGTGCCGTCGGGCCGCAGGCCGGCGCCCAGCACCACGATGGTGTCCAGCCCCGCCGGAGGGCGGGCGGCGGCAGTCGTCCCCACCAGGGCACAGACCCCGATAACGGCGAGAAGCGCGATCACGGCAGCGCCACAGATCGCACGGCGCACCCATGCGCCGAGGCGGTCCCAGCGCCCGGTGAGCACGACCCAGCCAGCCGCCACGAGCGCCGCGCCGATCGCGATCCACACAAGGAAGAAACCGCCGGCAGGATAGAGCGCCGCCATGAGGATGCCGTAGGCGAGCGAGAGCGCCCCGAGAGCGATCAGGACGTAGGGCATGTGCCTCCCTTCAGGGGTCTTCTCGGTAGGCCCATCTTAGCAACCAAAGAAAAAGCGGACGGGCACCGACGCCCGTCCACTGAAAAACTCACGCTCTCTGTGGGGCAAGCTGAGGCTAGTCGCGACCGGTCCAGCAGTAGGTGCAGATCTTCTTGCGGTCGATGCCAATGGCCTCGAGCATGCCGTCCAGGCTCTGGTACTCCAGCGAGTCGAAGCCCATCTCCTCGCAGATGGAGCGCAGCAGGCAGCGGCCGCGCTCGCTGTGGCCGTCGGCGTACTCGTCGAGGTGCTTCTCGCCCTCGTCGCCCTCGAGCTCGCGGACCTTGCGGCGCGCGATGAGCTCGTACTCGGAGCGGCTGCGGGAGAACGAGAGGAACTTGCAGCCGTACATGATCGGCGGGCAGGCCGAGCGCATGTGGACCTCGGCGACGCCGGTGTCGCGCAGGAAGTCGATCGTCTCGCGCATCTGGGTGCCGCGGACGATGGAGTCGTCGACGAGCAGCAGGCGCTTGTCGCGGATGAGCTCGGGCACCGGGATCTGCTTCATCTTGGCAACGCGGTTGCGGACCTCCTGGTTGGCGGGCATGAAGGAGCGCGGCCAGGTGGGCGTGTACTTGACAAACGGGCGCGCGAGCGGCACGCCGGACTCGTTGGCGTAGCCGATGCCGTGGGGCAGGCCGGAGTCGGGCATGCCGGCCACGTAGTCGACCTCGGGAAGCAGGCCGTGCTCGCGCTCGTCGCGGGCCATGATGGCGCCGTTGCGGTAGCGCATGCACTCAACGTTGACGCCCTCGTAGTTGGAGTTGGGGTAGCCGTAGTAGACCCAGAGGAACGCGCAGATGCGCATCTCGTCGCGGGCGGGCGAGATGGTCTTGTAGCCGTCCGCGGTGATCTTGACGATCTCTGCGGAGCCCAGCTCGTATTCGTCGGCGTAGCCGAGCTTGCCGTAGGCGAAGGACTCGAAGGAGATGCAGTAGCCGTCATCGTCCTTGCCGATGAGGACGGGCAGGCGGCCCATGGCGTCGCGGGCGGCGATGAGCTCGCCGGACTCCGTCATGATGAGCAGCGTGAGCGAGCCCTCGATCGTGTCCTGCGCGTAGCGGATGCCCTCGACGATGGTGGCCTGCGTGTTGATGAGCGCGGCAACGAGCTCGTTGATGTTGACCGCGCCGGAGCTGGTGGCGGTGAACTGGCGGCCGTCCTTCTCGAAGTTGGCCACGATCTCGTCCACGTTGCCGATGGCGCCTACCGTGGAGATGGCGTAGACGCCCAGGTGGGAGCGAACGAGCAGCGGCTGCGGGTCGGAGTCCGAGATGCAGCCCATCGCGCAGGTGCCCGAGAGCTCGGGGAGGTCGTGCTCAAACTTGGTGCGGAACGGCGTGTTCTCGATGGAGTGGATCTGGCGGTTGAAGCCGCCCCCCTCACGGCACGAGACCATGCCGGCGCGGCGGGTTCCGAGGTGCGAGTGGTAGTCGACGCCAAAGAACACGTCCAGTGCAACGTCACGGTGAGAAACAGCGCCAAAGAACGCTCCCATGTTACCTCCGATTTTGTGGGCCTCATTGCCGGGTCAAGCGGACGGTAAGAGTATAGACGCGCGGGTGCGGTTGGGGTGAGCCTGCGCAAAATCGAAACATCGCTTCTTCGCGTGGAAACGCGTTCGTGAATTTGGCGAGGAGACGCTTGGCGGAAGTTAGACAGGGTACACTCTGATTGGTGAAGTTAACCCGAGCAAACAGAAAGGATCGCCATGAGCAGAATCGCAAAGGTGTACGGTCGCGAGGTGCTCGACTCCCGCGGCAACCCAACCGTAGAGGTGGAGGTCACGCTCGAGGACGGCTCCTTCGGCCGCGCCATCGTCCCGTCCGGCGCGTCGACCGGAGAGTTCGAAGCCGTTGAGCTGCGAGACGGCGACAACAGCCGCTATCTGGGGAAGGGCGTCACGCAGGCGGTGGCACACGTCAACGGGGAGCTCGCCGCCGTGCTCGTGGGCCGCGAGGCCGCGGACCAGCGCGGTGCTGACGAGGCCATGATCGCCGCCGACGGCACCCCCAACAAGGGGAGCCTGGGGGCCAATGCGATCCTTGGCTGCTCGCTTGCCGTCGCGCGCGCCGCGGCCGCGTCAGCGGGGCTGCCGCTCTACGCCTACCTGGGCGGGCCCAACGCCCACACCCTCCCCGTCCCGATGATGAACATCCTCAACGGCGGCGTCCACGCAGACAACAACGTGGACTTCCAGGAGTTCATGATCATGCCCGTGGGCGCACCGGACTTTGCAACCGGCCTTGCCGCCTGCGCGCAGGTCTACCACACGCTCAAGGACATCCTCAAGCGAGCCGGGCTCTCCACCGGCGTGGGCGACGAGGGCGGCTTTGCCCCGGACCTCAAGTCCAACGCCGAACCCTTTGTCTACCTGATGGAGGCCGTTGAGGCCGCCGGCTTTGTGCCGGGCAAGGACTTCATGTTTGCCATGGACCCGGCGACCTCCGAGCTCTACAACCGGGAGACCGGCCTCTACGAGCTCAAGGGCGAGGGTCGCGCCCTTACGTCCGAGGAGATGGTGGACTACTGGGCAGAGCTCGTGGAGACGTACCCCATCATCTCCATTGAGGACGGCATGGCCGAGGAGGACTGGGACGGCTGGGTGCGCCTCACCGAGCGCCTGGGCAAGAAGGTCCAGCTCGTGGGCGACGACCTCTTTGTCACCAACACCGAGCGCCTGCGCCGCGGCATCGAGCTGGGCGCCGCCAACGCCATCCTGATCAAGGTCAACCAGATCGGCACCCTCACGGAGACGCTCGACGCCATCGAGATGGCCAAGCGCGCGGGCTACGCCGCCGTGGTCTCCCACCGCTCCGGCGAGACCGAGGACACCACGATCGCGGACCTTGCGGTCGCAACCAACGCCGGCCAAATCAAGACCGGCGCCCCCGCCCGCACCGATCGCGTTGCCAAGTACAACCAGCTCCTGCGCATCGAGGACGCCCTCGGCGGCAGCGCCGAGTACCTCGGGCGAGCCGCCTTCTATAACCTCGCGTAGGACGGGCGTCTCGGACGCATCACATTCCGCAATCTCGCGCAGGCCATGCATCTGCCCTCCTTCTTTGGGGTCGCCTCGAGTGATTACTCGGGGCGACCCCGTCTTTGGTTGCGGCTCAAAACCCCTCGCCGGAATGCAGGCAACGCCAACGGCACGCTCTGGAGACGTCGCCAGACCCTTGAGGCAGTAAATCGGGCCTCAGGTGTCACTTCGGGCCTCGTCTGAGGGGATTGTCTGTCCTTGAATCGGCAAAGCGCAGCCCAAAGCCCGCAAAACTCCAGTTGGGAAATCGACCATCTTCCCCCTCTTTCGATGGGAGGGAATATCATCCACTCAGATGAGGCCCAAAGTGACACTCGACTCGCAAAATACTGCCCCGGCCCTATGCGCTATGCTGTTTACATCGTAGAAACAGAAGGGAGCGCCCCATGAGCGAGAAGTGCGTGCTGGTCGGACAGTCAGGCGGACCTACGGCGGCGATCAACGCGAGCCTTGCGGGCGTGATTGCGGCGGCGCGCTCCCTCGGGGTTCGCGTCACCGGCATGCGCTATGGCATCCAGGGATTCCTAGCCGGGCGAACGGTGAACCTCGACGAGGCGGTCCCCGACTCCCGCAGCCTTGCCCTGCTCAAGCAGACGCCGGCGAGCTGGCTCGGCAGCTGCCGCTTCAAGCTTCCGCAGGCCACGGATGACGAGAGCGTCTATCAGGAGCTCTTCCGCCGCTTTGAGGAGGAAGGCGCGAGCTGCGTTCTCTACATCGGCGGCAACGACTCGATGGACACCATTGCCAAGCTGGGCGACTACGGCCAGAGCATCGGCAGTGAGATTCGCTTCATGGGCATCCCCAAGACCATCGACAACGACCTCGTGGGTACCGACCACACCCCCGGCTTTGGCAGCGCCGCTCGCCTCGTGGCAACCTCCACCGCGGAGCTCGCCCTCGACGCCGACGTCTACGACCTCAAGAGCGTGACCTTCGTAGAGATCATGGGCCGCGACGCCGGCTGGCTCGCGGCGTCCTCCGCACTGGCAAACCCCGACCTCGTGCTCCTGCCCGAGGTGCCGCTCGTTGAGGACGTCCTCATGGAGCGCCTTGCCAAGCTGCTGGAAATCAAGAACACCGTGATGGTGGGCGTGAGCGAGGGCGTGCGTACGCCGGAGGGCAAGCTCTACTGTGAGCTTGCCGCACCGGGCGCAGGCGTGGACGAGTTTGGCCACCTGGCAACGCTCTCCGGAACCGGTCGCTACCTTGCTTCCGTCACCAAGGAGCGACTTGGCTGCAAGACGCGCGCGGTGGAGTTCTCCACGCTGCAGCGCTGCGCGAGCCAGGTCGTAAGCCGCGTTGACCTCGACGAGGCGTACATGATTGGCGGCACGAGCACGCGCGCCGCCCTCGACGGCGAGACCGTCAAGATGTGCGCCCTCCAGCGCGTGGCGGACGACCCGTACGAGGTGCACACCAAGCTCATAGACGTGAAGTCCGTGGCAAACCAGGTGCGTCACGTCCCCGCGGAGTGGATCAGCGCGGACGGCATGGGCGTCACCGAGGAGTTCCTCCGCTACGTGCGTCCGCTCGTGGGCGATATGCCCGAGCAGCTCCCTCCGCTGCCGTAGCGCTCTCTGACGTTAGCTGGGAGCTGAGGTTCCAAATCCCGTAAGCAGCCGGCCAGGAGGCACATGTAGCCTCCTGGTCGGCTTTTTCTTGGCGATTGCGAGAGAGCCTTCGCCTCCAAACCAAGACGGGCGCTGACACAAACACCCAGGTACGTCACGTGAAAGGGGGCGCCCCACTCTTGCGAGGCGCCCCCTTCTTGGAGCTGTGTTCCGGCTTTGCCGGGGTTGGCGCTAGCGACGCTTGCGGGAAGCGACGAGGGCGCCGGCACCGGCGAGCGCCGTGGCGAGAACCGCGACCATGGAGGTCGGGTCGCTCGTCTGGGCGAGGTTGCCGCCGGAAGTGGAACCGCCGGTGGTGCCGTCCGCGCCAGGCTTCACGGGCGTGGGATCGGGCTCGGTGGTGCCGGGCTTGTCAGGATCGCCCGGCTCGTCGGTGAGCTCAATCCAGCCGCCGTAGAGCGTGAGGTCGTCGGTCACGGGCGTGCTGAAGTCGTACTCGCCCTCAACGGAGCCGTCCTCGTTGAGCTGGGTGTACCAGCCAACGAACTTCCAGCCGTCCTTGGTCGGGACCACGGGCGCCTCAACGGCCTCGCCGTCCTCGACCTCGGCCGTGATGTCGTCGAAGTCAAAGCCAACGACAAAGGTGACGGTGTGGGTCTCGGGGTCGGGCGTGGGCGTCTCGACGGGCTTGAGTGCGTCGATAGCACCGCGGAGCGCGGAAGCAGCCGCATCGACCGTCTCCTGGTTCTCGGCGCTGAGCGCCTCCTGAGCGGCGGCGAGCTTCTCGACGAGCACGGACCAGGTCTCGGCGGTGTAGTCGTCGGCCTTCAGGTCCTTGGCCTCGTCGATGACGTCCTTGAGGGCGTCGTAGTTGACGCCAGGCGTGGGATCGGGCTTGGCGGCAAACTCGACGGTCGTCTCGGCGGTTGCGGAGGCGGTGAGCTCGCTCGGGTCGGTCGCGGTGACGGTCACGGTGTAGGTGCCGTCCTCGGTGACCGCAAGCGTGCTGCCGGTCTCGCCATCAATCGTCGTGCCATCCTTGGCCCACGTGTAGGTGAGCGTGACGCCGGTTCCCGGGTGCTCGGCCGTGGCGGTGAGCGTCACGGTCTCTCCCTCAACGGGAACGGGGTTGTCGGAGCTCACGGAGACCGTCGGCTTGTTGAGGATCCAAGAGGCGGTCAGCGTGATGTCAGAGGTCACGGGCTTGGAGAAGTCGTACTTCTCGCCATTGAGGAGCCAGCCGCCGAAGGTGTAGCCGGCAGGCGTGGTGACCTCGGGCTCCGTAGCGGTCTTGCCCTCCTCGACCGTCTGGTCCTCGACGCCCTGGGCGCCAACGAAGGTGACGGTGTAGGTGGTGGGCTCGGGCTCCTCGGCCTCGGTGACGGTGACCTTGAACGTGGCGGCCTTGCCCTCGTAGGTGACGGTCACGGTCTGCTCGCCAGCCTTGGAGAAGGTCGTCGGGTCGAACGTGATCTTGTCGGCCGCGTCGTCGTAGGCAACGTCCTTGGTGGAATCGTCGGAGTAGGAGAGCGTGAGCACGAGGCCAGAGGCGTCGAGCTTATCACCCACGGTGTACTCGGTCTTGCTCGGGGCGGTCTTGACCGTGACGGACTCGAGCGTGGGCTCGCCGGGCTCGGGCTCGGTGGCCTTGGGCGTGACACGCAGGTTGTCGATCACGAGGTCGCCAGAGCCGATGGCGGTGTTGCCGCTGGTGCCCTGGGAGTGAATGCCGATCCACGTGAGGCCGTCGTCGGCGCCCGTAACCTCCATGGTGAAGTGCTTGGTGGTCTGGGTGCCCGTGGAGCTGTCGTAGGTCGCCTCGAGGCGGTCAAACACGTTGTCAACGTATTTGTTCTCGCCGTCGCCGACCTTCATGGCGTAGCTGCCGTACGGGCCAACCTGGTAGTCAAACTCAACCGTGTAGGTAACGCCGGGCTCAAAGTAGAGCGTCTGCGGCGTGGTCTGGTAGAGCAGACCCTGACGGCTGTCGTGGTGCTTGAGCGACCAGTTGCCGTCGAGGGCGTCGTCGATGACCTTGCCGTTCCAGCCAACGCGGGTGTACTTGCCGTTGTCCTCGGAGAGGTGCGTCACGGCATCGCCGCCATTGGCGGTCGGGCCGATCACGAACGGGTAGAGGCCAGACACGGCGTTCTCGAAGTCCTGGTAGAAGGAACCGTCCTCGGCCTGGACCGGGAAGTCGGCGTTCTCAACGTAGCGGATGTTGTCCACGTACGTGCTGCCCTCGCCCGCGGCGCGCTTGATGGTGAGCGTGGCGGTCTCCTCGCCAGCGGTGAACTTGACGTAGATGCGCGTCATGTAGGACTTCTGGAGGCTGCTCGTGTGACGCTGGTCACTCGCCGTGTAGTTCTGGATGACGGAGCGGCCGGTGGAGCGAGAAGCGCTCTCGTCACCAGAGGTCACCTCAACGGTGGCCGTGGCATCGCTGCTGTTCTCGATGTAGAGCTCGGCAACGTAGGTCTTGCCCACGGTGAGGCCGGAGAGCGTGGTGCTCACGGCAACGTCCTCGGACGGGGAGTTGATGGCAAGGCGCTGGTCGCCGGTGTTGGCAACCTCAACCTCGATGGCGTCGTTATCGATGTCGCCGCTCCAGACCTCGGAGTTGAGCTTCTCGCCGTCGGTGTAGGCGTTGAAGCCCGGGTCCACGACGCCGGTGCCCTGGCCAAAGTCCACGGTGTCGGCGGTGGGGGCGGTGGAGCTGGACTCAACGATGACGTACGGCACGCCGGCCTCGCAGTCGTAGGTGAGGGTCTCGCCGAGCGTCATCTCCTGGCCGTCAACGCGGCCCTGGTCGGTGAGCTTGTAGAGCGTGACGGTCTTGCCCTGCCAGTCCTCAATCACGTCGAGCGTGACGGAGCCGCCGTCGAGGCTGTAGAGGTAGAGCTTCTCCTCGCCCTCGTCGGTGGTCCAGGGGAGCAGGTAGGAGTCGTCGTCGAGCACCTTGGCACCATTGAGCGTGATCTCGCGCTCGATGACGGTGTCGCCGCGCTGATCCGCGTGACGGGTCACCACGACGGTGTCGCCGTCGGCGTTCTTGAGGGTGATCTGCTTCTCGTGGTTGCCCACGGGGGACTCGCCCTCGGCGTAGTTCTCCCAGTCGGTCACGTCATAGTGCATGAGGAAGCGGGTGGGCAGGTTCTCGAGGTAGAGCGTCTCGATGTAGGTTTTGAAGTCCTGCTCGTTGCCCCAACCCTCAAAGCCCTCGGTCACGTAGCCGCCGAGCAGCGGGTTGTCCATGACGCCGCCCTTGGAGGGACCGTTGTTGGGCGAGATGTCGCGCTGGCTGTTGCGCAGGAAGCGGACGATGTCGCTGTTGATGCCCTTGGTGGCGGTGCCGCCGTAGGAAATCTCGGTGGCCCAGTGGCTCCAGGTGGAGTCGTACTCGCCCTCGTTGGGGAACTCGGTGGAGAAGCGCCAGCCGAGCGCGTTGATCTGGCGGGCAACGTTGCGGGTCTCCCAGGCGTCCTGATACCAGACGTCCAGGTAGATGAAGTCCATGTTGTCGTCGCGCGTGGCGGCGTCGGCAGCCACCGTCTCCTCAGAAGCGGCGACGGCACCAGTCTCGGCCGGGTTGCCGACGTACTCGCCCTTCTCCCAGTCCTTGTTCAGGAAGTCAGTGCCGTTGATGCGGTCATAGAGCTGGACGAGACGGGCCCAGCGGGCGCCGGAGCTGAGGTCCCAGAGCTTGTCGATGACCTGAGACTGGTCGAGCCAGCCCCAGCCGTTGCCCATGCCCTGGACCATGCGGTCGTTGAAGGACTTGGACTCGGGGTAGGACTCCTGCGCGTTGATGTGGATGCCGATCTCGGTGTCGTACTCGTGAGCGATCTTGATGAGCTCACGGAAGCCCTCGATGCCGCCCTCCTTCTCCGCCACGTCGGCGTACTCGGAGTTGGCGGAGTCGTGACCCTCGTTGCCGTAGCCCTTGAGCAGGAGCGCCTGCGGCAGGCCGTCGGTGATGAGGGAGACCTTCTTCAGGTTGTCCGCGGTCTGGGCGTAGGGGTTGGTGACCTCGGAGCCAAAGTTCATGACGATGCGGTACGCGACGATGTCCTTCATGTCCTCGGAGCCCTGCGGCACGTTGAGGATGTCGCGCGTCACGATGGCGCCGTCGTTCCAGTCCACGGTTCCGTCACCGTTGACGTCGTCGGCGATGGCAACCTTGACCCAGGGCAGCTCGCTCGTGGGATAGGTGGTGCCGCTGTGGCTGTTTACGTAGTTCTGAGCGGCCTTGTCGCCCTGCTCGTAGTACCAGACGGAGCTCGTCATGCCCATGGTGTCGGTACCGTTGTTGAGCGTGATGCGCTTGTCGCCCTCGGCCTCGGAGTTGGAGAAGATGCCGGCGGAGTAGTTGTCCGTGCTCAGGAAGCCGTACATGAAGCCGTCGGTCTTGTTGGGCTCAAAGCCCTCGTCGAAGGTGTAGTAACGGTCGCCCGAGGCGGTCGTGTTGGTGGACATGTTGGCACCGGCAAAGTCCGCACCGGCGTCCGCCTGATCGACGGTCACGAGGTTGTTGTTGGCGATGCTGATGGACTTGATGATGCCGCAGCCGTCGTTCTTCTGGATGTCCGTGACCTCCCAGGAGAGCACGGTGCCCTCGACCTTGACCTCAACGGTCATGGTGAAGTCGAGCGAGGCGTCAGCGTCCTTGATAGCCATCGTGTAGGTGGCGGTGTCACCGGAGATCTCGGAGGTGACCGCGGGGGTGACCTCGACGCCGTTCACGGTGAGCGTGGTGACGTCGGACTCCTGGCCGCGCACGAACTTCTCGGTGGCGTCCTCGCCGGCCATGGCGTAGCGGGCGACCTGCGGGAAGTTCTCAGAGACGTAGACCGTCATCTCGTCGGAGGCGATGGTCTCGTACTTGGAGAGGTCAAGCGCGGGCTTGGGCTCGAGCTGGAAGTCCACGCCCTCGTTGGTGCCCTCGGACGCGCCCTTCACGTCATACGTGATGGTCTGGGCGATGTAGCCGGGCATGCTGGCCACGATCTCCTGCTCGCCCACCTCGACGTCCGCGATGGTCCAGTTGCCCTCGGCGTCGGTCTTGGTGTTGGCCGTGCCGATGCGGACCGTGGCGCCCTTGATGGGGTTGCCCTCGGCGTCGGTGACGGTGCCGGAGACGTCAGCGAGGTTGACGTACCAGCTGGTGACGGTCTCGCCGCCACGGGTGACGAGAAGCGCCCAGTCCTCTTCCATGATGGACGTGCCGTTGACGGCGGCGTCGGCAAAGCGCACGGAGCTCGTGCCGTTGGCCTTGACGCCATAGACACCCTTGCCGGAGAGGCTCGCGGTGCAGGAGCCGGCGGCCTGGTTGCTCATGCTCTGGGTCACGCCGTTGACGGTGAGGGAGACCTTCTCGTTGTTGACGCTGATGGAGATCTCCATCGGCACGCCCTTCTCGGGCGTGGGCAGGTCTCCGCCGAACGCGGGGTAGGAGCCGCTGCCGTTGTGGTTGTACTGGCAGTACCACTTGCTCGACGGATCGTAGCCAACGTACATCCAGTTGCTGTCATCAACGTAGGTGTAGAAGATACCGAAGTTGATGGTGTCGGACTCGGGGACGAGCGTCAGCGAGAGGGTCTCGCCGTTGTTGGCCTTGCGGCTGTTGTCCACGAGGACGAGCGGGGCGGACGTGTTGGCGTTGCCGTAGGCGTGGCCGCCGCCGTTGTGCGAGCCGCCGGTGATCTGGATCCACTTGCGGCCCTCGGGGACCTCGACCACGTACTCGGCCGCGGGCTCCCAGGTCTGACCGTCAATCTCCTGGTAGACCGCCCAGTCGGAGAAGTCCGTGACCGTGGTGCCACCCATCTTCACGTTGGTGAAGTAGACGTCGGTGTAGTTGGTGTTGTAGGTGGCGCCGCCAAAGCCGACCTTGCCGTCCTTGGCCATAAGGCCCGCCACGGCCGCGTTCTCGATCGTCGAGGTGGTTCCGTTGACGTCAACCGTGATGACGTCGCCCTCGTGGGAGACGCTGATGGTGGCCTTCTCGCCCTTGGGCACGCTCGGCAGGCCGGAAATGGTGGGGTAGGACCCGCTGCCATCGACCTTGTACTCCAAGAACCAGTTGCTGCCGGTATCGTAGCCGACGTAGGCCCAGTTGTTATCATCGACGTACTTGATGACAAAGCGGAGGCGGCTCGCAGAAGCGTCGCTGTTGAGGATGAAGTCCGCTCCCACGGACTCGTCCCCAACGGGGTCGTCGCTCAGGACGAACGCCTCGGGCTTTGCGCCGCCAAAGTGGGCGTTGCCGTTGTTGGCACCAGACGCAAGGTGACCCATGGTCTCCCCCGCGGCAAGCGCCGGGCGGACAACGCCAATGACGACGGCAAGAACCGCCACAAAGGCAACTGCCAGCGCAGCAAGCACCCCCCAACGACTCTTTACTCTCTTGCTCATATGACTCCTTCCACAGCCTCAGGGGCAGACGCGCCCCATATTGCAGACTATCCAGACAATTCAAGCTGAATGGAGCCTGCACGGCAGCGGAAAGAAGGTGAGCGGAGCCTATGAGTCCGTAAGCGAACTCGTTCCGAGCCCGCCTTGAGCAACTGGTTTCTAAGCCTTGTGACCAGCAAAAACGTGACAGTGGGCTACGACCCCTTTGTCACGCTAGCGCTGGAGGTGCATGCAGGTCTGCGTGGCGCGGGCGACGGGCGTGCCCAGCTCGTCGGTCACGTAGCAGGTGTAGAACGCGAGCGTGCGGCCGTTCTTGTCCACGTCTGCCGTGGCGATGAGCTTCTTGCCACGCGCCGCGCTCATGAACTCGATGTTGCTGCTCACGGAGACGGTGACGGACTCCCCCACGTTGGAGGCCACGGCAAATGCGAGGTCGGCCACCGTGAAGATGGCGCCGCCCATCACGCCGCCCTTTTCGTTGCGGTGCCCGGGCGTGATGTCAAACTCGGTGACCGCATGACCGCGCGCGGCCTCTACCACCCGGCAGCCGCAGGCGTCGGTGGCAAAGCGGTCGTTCTTGAAGACCGCTTGGACCTCCTCGAGGGAGGCGTTCTCGTCTATCAGAGCCATTCTTCCTCCTTGATCTTGATGCCGAGAAGAGCGGCGAGCTGGACGGCCTGCTCGGCGCTCACGACGGCGCCGCGCAGCTCCCGCAGGTCACTCGAGACGCGGATGCCCGCGATCTCGCAGGTGGAGAGGTCTATGCCCGAGAGACTCGTGCGAAAGACCGTGGCGCGGGAGAGGTCGCAGCCCTCGAGCGAGACGTGCCGCAGCTTGGTGGCGTGCAGGCTGGCCTCGGAGAGGTTGCACTCGGCGGCGGCGAGCCGCTCGACCGTTGCCTCCGAGAGGTCTGCGTACGCAACCTGGCAGTCCGCGAGGGAGACGCCGGTGAGCCGGCTCTTGAGAAAGCTCAGCCCCGGCGCCGAGCACGAGCGCAGGTCCACACGGTTGAGCCAGCTGCGGCCCAGGTCCCCGCGCACAAAGCGACACCCCGAGAAGAGCACGTCGGTGAACGTGCAGTTGGCAAGGCTCACGCCGTCGAAGGAGCATCCGCGGAAGATCACGTTCTCAAAGACCGTCCCGTTGGCGGAGACGCCCGAGAGCTCGAGGCCGGAAAACGCGGTGTTGGTCACCCGCGCGTCCGGAGCCGCCAGCGCGGCGAGAAGCTCCTCTCGTCCCATGTGGCAGCCGAGGTCGTCGCGAACCTGGGCAAAGCGCTTGGGCTGGCGCGGACGCGGCATCTAGGCCCCCGCCCGGGCAACGTTGACGATCTTGGTGCCGTGAACCTCCGAGACGCCCAGCGCCGCGGCGACGTCCTCGGCGTTCTCCCAGGTGATGCCACCGCCCGGCAGGATGATGATGCGCCCGGCGGCGCGCTCCACATAGGCGCGCAGGCGGTCGAGGTTGTCCGCGATGGGCGTGCCGGCCGCGCCGCCGTGGGTGAGGATGCGCTCCACGCCCCGCTCAGCGAGCCAGTCGATGGCGGCGAGCTGGTCCTTTGGCGCGAGCGCGTCAAAGGCCATGTGGAAGGTCACGGCCACGCGGCCGGGAGCCTCGGGGGTGTCCTCGTGGGCAAGGCTGATGAGCTCGGAGGTGAGCTCGGTGTCCAGCCGCCCGTCGCGCAGGCAGCCAAAGACCACGCCGGTGACACCCAAGCTCTTGGCCATGATGAGGTCGTCGCGCATCATGGCAGCCTCGTCGGCCGTGTACTCAAAGCTGCCGCCGCGCGGGCGAACCATGCACATCACGTCCGTGCCCGTCTCGCGCGCATGCGCGACGGCGGCGCGAATGATCCCGTAGCTGGGCGTGGTGCCGCCCACGGCCAGGTTGTCGCAGAGCTCGATCCGCGCGGCGCCCGCGGCTACGGCGGCCGGCACGAGCTCCATGTTCTCTGCGCAGAACTCTTTGGTCAGCATGGGTTTCTCCCCTCTGCAATCTGTCCATCAGACAATGCGTCAATGGCTTCCAGCAACGATGAGATAACTCCCTCATCTTGCAACCGAGTCACGGCAAAGCACTTCTTCCCCGCGTCCTTCAGTGATGCACCTACATGGTACACGGCCTCTCGATCCAAAATGAGAAACCGGTCATGAAATGCACGCGTGTGGCATACGCTTAGACGCGGATGCTGAGCGTTAAACAAGCGAACGTCCTCTTCTGAAAGGCCGCGCCCATTGGTGTAGACAGTAACGTCAACACCCGGCCCCTTCTTTGCAAGGATATTCAGCGTTGAAACGTCTACGTACGCATCGACAAGAACAATCTCTGCAGATGCCTGTTGCACAAGGTCAACAAACAGGCTGAGCGCGTCAAAGAGCTGGCCCGCAAAGAACACGCGCTGGCCATCTTCCGGCTGCTCCTCAAGCAGCTTGAACAACCGCGTGAACTTTTCATCCGACTCTCTCTGATAGCTCCTTTGGCTGAGTTCCAAGTTTTGGACTCTCTCAAGAAGAAGGGAACTCTCAACTAGAAAGCGCCTCATGGCAACAAACTCATCGATTATCTTGATGCTAACCTCAACGGCGGTCTCACTCCGAAGAACCGCCGATAGCATTGCGATTCCTTGTTCCGTAAACGCATAGGGAAGATATCTGCGACCGCCCCTCGCTTTTGAGGTCACAGTCTGTGACCTCAAAAGCTCATACTCCTCGGCAGTCAATTGAAACCTAAATCGAGGGGGAAACCTCGCCTCGTTCCGCTTTACAGCCTGATTGAATACCTTTGTCTCAACTCCATAAAGCTCGGCCAGGTCACAGTCCAGCATCACCTGAACCCCACGCACGACGTGAATGAGACGCCCAATGGAGCCGTCTCCCAAAGACTCGCATTCAGGAACTTCGGCCTTAAGCGTAGAAAGCGTCGTATCCGCCATATCAACCCCCATCGCAGGTCTCGCCGTCTTCCAATTATAGAACATTTGTTCTGTATTGGAAAGGATGGAGGTCATGTCTTGCTACAGCAGCGCGGCCTCCCACTCGGCCTCGCGGAACCCCACGAGCACAACGTCCTCCCCCACCACAAGGGGGCGCTTGACCAGCATGCCGTCCTCGGCGAGAAGGGCAAAGGCCTCGGCATCCGTCATGCCCGCGTCGAGCTGCGCCTTCACGTTGCGCTCACGGTAGAGCCGCCCGCTCGTGTTGAAGAAGCGGCGCACGGGCAGCCCGGAGCGGGCCTGCCACACGGCCAGCTCGTCCGACGTGGGGTTGTCCTCCACGATGTGACGGTCGACGTACGCCACGCCGTGCTCGTCCAGCCACGCCTTTGCGCGCTTACAGGTACTGCACTTGGGATACTCAACAAACAGCACGTCGGACATAGGGGGTTCCTTTCTACGTTTGATGCGATTCACCAAGATCAGTGCAGGAGAAACGTTCTAGACCAGGCGGGCGTAATCCTGGCTCTGATGGAACACGTGGGCCACCACAACCCAATCGTCCGTCACTCGATAGAGAAAGAGGTAGTTGCCAACGGGGGCGCTTCGATACCCCAACGCCGTCAGTTCGGGAAGATGGGAGAGGGGCCTCATGAAGGGATGCTCGCACAGTGCGTCAACCTGACCCATGAAGTCATCCAGGAAGCTTCTTGCGGCACCCGGACTCCCCAGAACTTCGCAGAGATACGAGACGATCTCCTTGAGCTCGGATTCCGCCCTGGGGAGGATGCGCCGCCTATAGGCCATGCTCGGACCTCAGGCTCTCGACCACATCGTCAAGGTCGTTGCCGAGCCCCTGGGACATCTCCTCCTCCGCAAGCGCAATCCGGGAGAGCAGGCGGGACTTGGCGACCTCATCCATCATCAGGCGATACGCGCTCTCGCTGAGGCAGTGCATGGCCGCGTAGCCATTCTTGGTTACGGTCACGTCTCCCTCGCGCTCAACCAGCTCGGTAAAGCCGGCGGTATCGCGCATGTCACGAACCGGGACGCAGACAGGCATACTCCCACCTCCGAGGGTTTGGGCAGGGCTGGGCTGAATCGTGTCATAATTATGCCACGTACTGCCCATCGCGTCCACGACGAGAAGGGCAGCGGAGCCCAGAAAGAACTCGGCCTCAAAGATTAATCGTCCAGCTCGACGAGCACTTTGCCTATCGCATGCGGCACACCAACGACGAGCGCGTTGCCCATACAGAAGGCTCTCTGCCCGTCAGTCATGCCCGTGTTTGTCCAACCCCGGGGAAATCCCTGCAGTTGGTCAAGCTCGTCGGGCACCAGGCGGCGATAACGGCCGTCTTCCGTCTTGATCACATGCTTGAAGCGAGAAGCGCCACGTCCCCCTTCGCCGGTAAGTATCGTGCGAGAAGGACGATCGAGGGCATCGGGAAATGCCATCGCCCCTTCGGAATACTTATACGTAAAGTTTCCTTTTTTGTTTACACGAGTCTCGCTCTTTGCACCCTTGAGATACTCCCACTTACCAAGGGCGGCAGGATCGACGAAGAACTCCTCTGGTACGTCCTTTTCGTCCACCAGCACATCACCGAGAACTCGCCGAGCGCCAGCGTACTTCTCGACCACCTTACACGTGGCAACCTGACCATCCTGCATGACCCCTGCGTCCATAAAGGGAGAGACCTTTCCCCCCTTGTTGAAGTCGCGGGTTGCAAGATAGGGGTCATCAGGAATGTCGACGTGACCTATGGTCGAGGTATCCGGAGCCTCGATTGGAAAGGCCTGCGCCATAAGGCCGTCGCTAATCTGCGCATCAAGATTCCAGTCCTCGCCAGTTATGCGAGCAAGGATATACGTGCGCTTCCGGCGCTGCGGGAACCCATACTCCGCGCTGTTCACAACACGCCACTCGACCGAGTAGCCAAGGTCATCAAAGCAGGAGAGGATAATCGCAAAGTCGCGGCCACGCTGCGATGCCGGGCTCTTGAGCAGCCGGTCGACGTTTTCCAGAAGGACATAGCGTGGGTGCTTAAACTGAAGGAAGCGGTAGATGTCCCACCACAGAACTCCCTTCTTACCCTCGATGCCGCCTGCTTGCGAGAGCGGCTTGGCAACGGAATAGTCCTGACAGGGGAACCCGCCGACCACCATGTCCACATCGGGAATGTCAATCTCATCCCGCTCGAACTTGTCGAGAACAATGTGAATGTCTTCATTGACCACGGACTTCTCGCCGAATCTGGCCTTGTAGCACCGAGCAGCGAACTGTTTTGACTCAGTTCCAGGCGGCTCCCACTGGTTGGCCCAGACGGTCCTAAATGGGCCGGCCGCCGGTAACTCCATATCGGGCTCGTCCGGGTTGTGATAACCCTCAAGTCCCAGCCTAAACCCGCCGACACCCGCAAAGAGCTCGGCAACTCTAATGGTCTTCTTTGACGACACGTTTCTCCATTCGCTGTCTGTGTCGCTTTGCCAGACCATCATAACCAATCGACCGGACAAGATCAATTCCGGAGCACCCGGTCAATCTCTTCCTGTAGATACGCCTGATTCAGCCAGAAGCACTTCTTGACGACTGGGATGCCATACGGCTGAGGGGCCGTGTCTCGCGAATCCCGACCGTGCGGACGCACGTGACAGCACCTGTTCTCACTTGATCTCACCGAAATGTCCGCACGACCCTTCCTGACGTTGTCACGCATCTGATCGTAGCAGCGTCCCGCTTCCGCCAAGTCCTCCTCAGGCATCTGCCAGAAGACGATATCCCGCAGACGATACTCTCCCGCCTCGTCCTCTCGATACAACACAAAGAGATACTTTTGGGTGAGGTAGTTTCGGAAATCAGATTCTTCGAAGCCGCGCGCAGCCAGGTCATAATAGTTGAACGCCGGAAAAGAAAGCGCCTCTTTGGGACGACCGCTCCTCTTAAGGCGTAGTGTCTTTGGTGTAATGCCCGCCTTGGCAAACTCCTCGACTTCCGAATCCTCTGCAATTCCCAGAATTCTCTTCGTGATACGAGCGCAGCGGTTCTTAGACCTTGAAACGTCAAAATGAGCTGCCAGCTCCCCCTCGGTCATGCCGAAGAACGGAGCAAACCTCTTACGGAGAAGCTCGAGAAGTCCGAGGCTCTTCTCGTCAGCATCTCGTGAAATACTCTGAAGGTCATCAATGATGCGTCGCTGAACGGCGGTCATGTACGAGGCCTTGAGCGCCCAGGCTCTGGGCTTGGCCTGAACTTCCGAATAGGGCTGAGGAGTCCTGACACTAGAATCTTTGGCCTTTGTACAGGCCTCAAGATACAACGTATCCCCGCCGGAAATCTCTTCGGCATGACCTGATCGAACCTTATTTACTACTGTCTCCCAGTCCTGCTTAATCTGTGGGAGGTCCTTCTCCGGAAAACCCCAGCGTACGGCAGACTTAATCACGTAATCCAAGGGACTCTTATCGGGTTCGTATAGATACGTAACAAGCAGAATGCTCTTGGCCTTCTCCATGAGATGGCTGTGCTCAAAATCCTCGTCCACAACGGTCATGTAATTGATTTGAGTAATAACCAGTCGTTCCTTTGCAGACAGTTCCCCCGACTTGTTTACCTTCAAGGGCGTTGACTTCAATTCGAGGCCTGCTCCATCAAAATCTGCGGTTGAACGACTGTTTGGCGTAAGTCCGAAGTAATACTCTTCAAGCGCGTTACCAAAAGCCCCGCGGCGCTTATGGGGATCGTCAATCACCTCGAGCCCCGTTACCTCGCGAAGAGTCTTCCCAGTTAGACGCCCAGCATATTCGAGGATTGAATCCGCGTCGCTCGGATCATAGTCGTGCCAAATCTCATCCATGGGGACCACCTTGCCGCAAGGTAACCGATAGAAAGACTGTACCGAAAAGCGGCAATTGAAACGCATGACTCCTTCCGTGTTTCTGTCGAGGTAATTTGCCCCGTCCACCTACCAATCCTCGCCAAGTCCAAAGGGCCGCCGTTGGATGCTAAAGAAATCGGGCTTGTCGGTATTTTGCTGAGTTTGCGTTTTGAAATGCGGCTTTGTCGGCGGAGAGAGAGGGCTTGGCAGGGGTTGCCACCGCCGAGGAGAGGCAATCTTCGGACGGCTTTGCCGAGAAGCGGGTTTTCTAGAGCACGGGCTTCTCGGCAAGGGCGCGTTTTTCTCGGCTTCCGCCGAGAAGCCCAGTATTTAAGACGGCGAAAACGGATTTCACCGAGAAGTGCGAATTCCAAAACGGCGCACGTGGAATTTGCCGAGAAGCGCAGACAATGAGGCACCGCAGACTCGCAAGAAAAGCCAGCACGCCAACCGCCGAGCAGCGCCGCCTCTCGCCGCCGGCCCCAGCTATACTTTTCCCAGCCAACCGGGGAGGCCAGCATGGGCGAGCGCGACGCAAGCGTGAAGAACGTCATCTTTGACATGGGCAACGTGCTCATGACCTTTGACGGGCCGCGCTTCTCGCGCATCTTCACAGACACGCCCGAGGACGCGGCGCTGCTGCAGGACGCGCTCTTTGGCTCCTCCACCTGGGCGCTCCTGGACTCCGGGACCATCACGCACGAGACCATGCTCCGCGTGGCCGCAGCGCACCTGCCCGAGCGGCTGCATCCCAACCTGCGTGTGTGCATGGCGCGCTGGCCGGACTACTCCGAGCCCATCGAGGCCGTGAACGACCTCGCCATTCGCCTCAAGGGCGAGGGCTACGGCATCTACGTGCTCACCAACGCAAGCACGCGCGTCATGGACCAGCTCGGCCACGCGCCCGTCATCCCCTACCTTGACGGCTACGTGGTCTCGGGCATCGAGCGCCTCATGAAGCCGGACCCCGCGATCTTCACCCTGCTCTGCGAGCGCTACGGGCTCGATCCCGCCAGCTGCCTCTTCGTGGATGACAACGCGGACAACTGCGAGGGCGCGCGCGTCGCGGGCATGCATGCGTACCACTTCACGGGTGACGCGGACGACCTCGAGGCCAACGTGCGACTTCTGGGCTAGGCCTCGGCAATCACGGACGCCACGGCCCACAATGCAAACAGGCCGAGAATGACGAGCAGCCCCACGCGGGTCTCCTGGCGCACGGTGAGCCGGGCGAGCGCGGGGACCTCACGGCGCAGCGGCCGGCGGTCGAGCAGCAGGTAGCACACAATGACAAATGCCGGGGCGAGAAACACGAAGTAGGACACCACGAGATACCAAAGCGGTCGCTGGGCGTTCTCAGGCGTGGGATCGGCCACTGCCATCACACACCCTGCCACACAGAGCGCACAGAGGGCGAGAAGCACGGCGTCCCAGACAAGGCCGAGCAGGGGCGGCACGCTGGCGAGCAGCGTGCTCACGCGGGACCTGCCGGTGCGCGGTGGTGCGAACGTGGGCGGCTCGGTTGCAGGCGGCTCGGTCGCAGGGGCCGCCGCGAGGTCAACGTTCTTCTCGCCAGTCGGGCCCTTCTCGCCAACACCCTCGCCCAGTCCGCCAAGCACGTCCAGCAGCGCCCGCTTGAAAGAGCGCACAGACGCAAAGCGCCTTGCGGGATCCAACTCCGTGGCACACCGCACGACCCCTCGCAGCCCCTCCGGAACACCGCTTGCCACAAAGCCGCCCTCGCGGTCACCCGGAGTGGGGTCGCGCCCCACGAGGCAGAAGAAGAGCAGCATACCGAGGGCGTAGACGTCACTCGTCACATCCGTCTGGCCAAAGCCGAACTGCTCGGGCGGGGCGTAGGCGCGCGTGCCAAAGTGCGTGGTGTCCTGCTCGGCGCCCTCGCGGTAGGCGCGGGCGATTCCCAGGTCGATGAGGGTGACGCCGCCCGGCGAGACCATGACGTTGCCGGGCTTGAGGTCGCGATGGATGACGGGAGGGTCAAAGAGCTCGTGCAGCTCGCTCACCGCGTCGCAGAGGTCGGGGAAGACGCGGCGCACGAGGCCAAGGCGGTCGGTCGCGTCCTTGGCGCGCGACACGGCATCCGCGAGCGTCTCTCCCGCCACGTGCTCCATGACCACGACGAGCTCGTCTCCCTGGCGTCGGCACTCCACGATGCGCGGAAGGTGCGGCAGCCGCACACCATTGCGCTGCGCGGCGTACACGGTCTCAAAGGCGGAGCCCAGGCCGGCAGAAAGGCGCTTGCGCACGAACGGCCCCAACTCGGAGCCGTTCTCGCCCACAAAGAACACGCGCTCCGTGGTCTCGAGGCGGCCCTGCTTGAGAACCGTGTCCACGCGGTAGCAGCTGTCGCGGTCGAGCGAGGAGAGGTAGTTTGAGAGCTCATCTTCCATGCGCTTATCCTAGCAGAGGGCTACTTGGTCACCCCGAGAAAAAACACCTAGAAGTGTCGAGCCGAGCACCCGTCAACTGGACAAACTCGACTCTGGTTGACACTTCTAGGTGGTTTTTTCGCAACCCGGCTAGCAGATGGTCTTCTCGCCAAAGCGGTAGAGCTCCTCGTTAACCTTTTGGAGCGAGCAGCCGCGGTCCAGGCAGAAGATGATGATCGCGTCGCGCCGGTCCTTGCAGTAGAGCTCGCTCACGCCGGCCGCGGTGAGTGCGCGGTTGGTCTCGCGCAGCGTGAGCGCCATGGCAAAGGCGATCTGCAGCACCTTGTCGCGGCTGGGATGGCGCGTGCCCTGGAAGATCTGGTAGCCAAAGGTGTCGTTGAGGTTTGCCATGCGCACCACGCGCGAGCGCTCCAGGCCCTTCTCCGCGAGCAGCTGCTGCAGGTACTCGGAGAGCGTGAGGGCGCGCGGCTCGTGCTCCTCGAGGTATTCGTCGATGCTCGACGTGGAGAGGAGCTCGTCAAGCAGCTCCTCGGTCAGTGGTTCGCTCATACGGGCTCCTCCCCTCGATCGCTCGTGCTACGCCACGGAGAACGTGGCCTCGGCAAGCATCGTATCATCCAGCGAGAAGAGCTCCTCCACCTCAACGGTGATGTCGGACTGGTCGGACAGGCTGTAGGCAAGGCGCGCCTGCGTGCTGGCGCCGGGCTTGATCTCCGCCATGTAGCCGTTGCCGAGGTCCTCGCCCGTGACGATGGCCGTCTCCAGCTGGACGCCGTTCTGGAACACCTTGGGGCTGCAGGCAACGGCAAAGGACGTTGCCTCGTCGGAGTTGTTGGCAAAGGTGTAGTCAACGATGACCGCGGGGTTGCCCTCGTAGTCCTCGGTGACCGTGGCGCCGTCGATGGTCACGGCATAGTCGGAGGCAGGGGCCTCGGGCTCGGCCTGCTCCTCCTGACCGCCGGCGGCGTCATCGGCAGGGGCGTCATCAGAGCTGCCGCAGCCAGCGAGCGCAAACGGCGAGGCAACGACGGCGGCAAGGGCGGCAACAAGGGCAAAGCGGCCAAACATCTGGGACTTCTTCATTCCTATCATCCAATCTTGCTGCAAGGGCCTTCAGATAGTTGCAGCCTAACAACTCGCTTGGACGCTTTCATTAGCTGCGAGCTAATGAAAGCGGGGGCGGGTCCACAAATGCGGACATATCGGCAGCGGCGCTGAGGAACCGCCGACTTTTGCACGAGCGACAGCTGATCGTTGGTGATTTAACTTCACATGTGTGCTGGTAGAAGAAGCGCGGCGCTCTTGTCGCTTGGCGAGAAGGGCGTCGCGCTCGTGCAAAAGTCGGGTTTCGCGTTGCCGCCGTCGCAGCAGCGGTGACGGCAGCGACAGATGCGCGCTGCCGCCGCGATCAGGCCGTCTGCGGCGCGGCCTCCTTCTTCTCAAAGGTCTTGATCGCCGGCGTGGTGAGCAGGCCCAGGAGGATGATCGCGGCTCCAACGCCGTACGCCACGCGCGTGGACTCAAAGCGTGCACGCGCCTCGATGTTCACGAGGGAGGTGCGCTCGGCCTCGGTCATGTCTATGTCCGCGATCTGGTGCTCAAACTCCTCGTTGCTGCCCAGGTTGATGCTCATCTGAGAGACCTGCTCGCCCACCGAGGAGGAGATGGTGGGGTCACTGAGGGCACCGGCACGCACCTGTCCCGTGATCCCGAGCAGCAGGACCGCGCCGAGAAGCGCCACGCCAACCGCCTGGCCTACGTTGCGCATCGTTGTCTGGATGCCGCCGGACTGGGAGGCGTCTCGGTCGCTCACGGCCAGGGCAACGACGTTGCTCGAGTGCGAGGAGACGGTGCCGGCGCCCACGCCCGCCACAAAGGCGCCAAGGTACACGCCAAACGCGCTGCAGCCCTCGATGGTAACCGAGAAGCTCATGATGGCGAGGGCTGCCGCCATGATCACGTAGCCCGCCTGGATGACGTGACGCGGGTTTGCGCGCGGCGCGAGCTTGGGGATGCCAAGCGCCAGCGCAAAGGTGGGAACGCCCGTGATTATAGAGATCATGCCCACGTCAACGGGACTCCAGCCAGCAACAAGCTGCAGGTAGGGGGCCATGAGGATGGACTGCACCCCCATGAAGAAGAACGTGAGCGCGTTGGCAACCAGGCCGGCAAGCACCTGCGGGGTCTTGAGGAAGGAGCGCGGGAGCAGCGCCACGCCGTTCTTCTCCTCAACGCCCTTCTCCACGTGGACGAGCACGATGAGGACAACCACGCCGCAGGCGGCAAGCGGGAGCGCCGGGGAGATGCCAAAGATCGTGAACGGGCAGGCCTCGAACGGGGTGACAAGGCCCCACGAAGAGATGCTTGAGACGCCCACCAGGAACATGAAGAGGCCAACTGCCGCGAGGGTCACGCCGAGGAAGTCAAACTTGAGCTTCTCGTCGACCTGATGGACGTGCGAGAGGCCACGCGACGAGGCAAGAACCACCAGGAAGTAGGCGGCGAGCACGAGGAAGGTCACGTGCATGCCGGCAGCCTCCATCACCACGCCGAGCACGAGCGGCAGCAGCGCGGAAAGACCCGAGGCGGCTCCGATGCAGCCAAAGGCAACCGTCCTGTTGTGTCCCTGGTAGAGCAGCGGGATAAGGCCGAGAAGAGACGGGATGAGGAAGCTCGCGCCAAAGCCCACGAGCACGCGGCCGACCCAGATGAACGTCATCATGTTGGGCGCGAGCGCACAGGCCACCTCGCCGAGGGCGCAGAGCCCGGCGCCAATGCGGAAGGTGCGCTTCCAGCCGATGATGGTGCCCGCAAGGCCGCCCGCGATCATGAAGGCGCCACCCATGAGCGGGTAGACCATGTTGGCGAGCTGAATCTCCGAGGTGGTGGCGCCGAGGTCGTGCGTGAGCGCCGAGGCGGCAAGCGAGAGGGCGCCGTTGTCGCCCGTTGTTCCCATCTGTGCGAGGACTAGCACGATGATCGGCAGCAGCGCGAATCTCTCTGCCGAAGGTTTTGCCTCCCCCGCATGGCCCGCTAGTGCGGTTGCGTTCATTTTCTATCCTCCCTGTTTGGGTTGCCCCGCCTCTCTGTAGCAGGGCCAGCGACCTTGATGTACCCGTTTAACAGGAAAAACAGAGAACTAAAGAGACTTCGCCAAAGAGACGCAATGCGTAAGACTTGCTGAACAGGGTGCACGAAGGCTTTGGCTGCCTGAATCGCTGACGGTTATGCGCACCTGCGACGGTTATGCGCAGTCGTGACGGTTATGCGCAGTGGTCCTGCCGCCCGTATTTCTCGCCAAGCCTTCTAGCTGCGGGTTTGCAACTCAGTCGCGTGCGCATAACCGTCGCAGGTGCGCATAACCGTCACAGGCGACGGACACGCGCTGCAGCCGAGCGCACCCGTCGTCGCCCCGCCCCGGTTGTGGAGAACCGTTCACAAACGAGAAAAACCTTGCATTCGAGAAGAGCGGTCGATATAGTTATTTCTTGCACGCAAGGTGCACCGCATTGCGGGGTGGAGCAGTCTGGTAGCTCGTCGGGCTCATAACCCGAAGGTCGTAGGTTCAAATCCTGCCCCCGCGACCATGACTTAGTCCCTGAGCTGGTAAAACAGCTCAGGGTTTTCTTTTATTACAGGTGACCACCTGCCGAAATGGGCAGTAGGTGGTCAGAGCCAACATACTGGAGCAACCTAGACCAACGGCATGCCCGTATGGAGGGCATGCGCGACCACGCGCCGTCGCGACGCCTGAGAAAGCTCACTGGCATTGCTCCGCGCGGCCGGGGCCGAGAGATGGGCACCGCCGGCTGGTATCATGTCCTCAGAACAACCGCGGCCGCCGCGCCGCAGAGCAGCCTGGGGGTGGACGGATGCAGAGCCCCG